>CAJLTZ010000022.1 GCA_905209725.1 uncultured Muribaculaceae bacterium | reverse complement strand
TCGGCCGCAAAACCTTTGCAACAAACTAAATTTCAACGATTTCAAAGTACTCTTCTCGATTTTAATGGGACATTAATGTTATAGTATCCTTAATAAGTTCTTCAAATTCCGGTGAATAATAAACGTGTTTAGACCGATTAAAAAAAATTCATAATGCAAGTACTTCCGAGTAGGCTGACAGGCGACCAAACCTTTCGCGGCTACAAGGATGTATTATAATATGTTGAATATAAGTTCTTACTTACATTTGCGGTTTTTTCAGCTACAATCGCAGATATGTATGCAAAATTAGCAAATATTTTCGAGACTTGTGATATCCTTTGCAAAGATTGTTATAGAGTTCCTTGAAAACGGATCCGTATGCATGCTAATTGTCACAATTATAATATTATAATTAATAAGACACTATCAGAAGTATGGGGAAATATTAGATTGAGAAGTGAGAAGTGAGAAGTGAAAAATGAGACAGGCCCGGTACTGGGAAACCGTCTGGGCCTGTCTGCTTATAGGGAAAATATGGTCTTCTGCTTATTATGCTTAGGCGAGTTGCTTAAGCGAATAGTTGCTTATGCGAGTCTCTTCTCGAGGTTGGCGCGGATGGCCTTGAGGAACTGCTCGGAATTAACGGCTGTGGGTTCAACACCCTCCATGAGGTTGACGAGGTCCTTGGTTACGATACCAGCGTTGAGCGTGTCGAAGCAAGCGTCCTCGAGTTTGTTGCCGAATTCCACGAGTTTGGGAAGACCGTCCATCTCGCCGCGTTTGCGGAGAGCGCCGCTCCATGCGAAGATGGTGGCCATCGGGTTGGTGGAAGTCTCCTCACCCTTGAGGTATTTGTAGTAGTGGCGGGTTACTGTGCCGTGGGCAGCCTCATACTCATATTTGCCGTCGGGCGAAACGAGCACGGAGGTCATCATGGCCAGCGAGCCGAAGGCTGTGGAAACCATGTCCGACATCACGTCGCCGTCATAATTCTTGCAAGCCCAGATAAAGCCGCCTTTGCTTCTGATTACGCGAGCCACTGCATCATCAATAAGAGTATAGAAATATTCGATGTTGAGGCGCTCGAAATCGCTCTTATACTCCTCGTACACCTCGTCGAAGATTTCGCGGAAACGAGCGTCATACTTTTTGGAGATAGTGTCTTTAGTTGAGAACCAGAGGTCTTTCTTGCTATCGATGGCGAATTTGAAGCAACTGTGAGCAAATGAGCGGATAGATTTGTCGGTGTTATGCATGCCCTGAATCACGCCGGGACCCTTGAACTCGTGGATCACCACTTCCTCATGCTGATTGTCACCGTCGAATACAAGTTTTGCCGTTCCGGCTTCCTCCACGCGGATTTCGACCCCTTTGTAAACGTCGCCGTATGCATGACGAGCAATTGTGATGGGCTCTTCCCAGTTGCGCACTGCCGGTTTGATGCTGGGGATTGTGATAGGTGTGCGGAACACAGTGCCGTCGAGAATGGAACGGATAGTTCCGTTAGGACTCTTCCACATCTGGTGAAGGTTATATTCCGACATGCGTTGCGTGTTGGGAGTGATGGTAGCGCACTTTACAGCCACACCATATTTTTTAGTGGCTTCAGCCGATTCGATGGTGACGCGGTCCTCTGTTTTGTCGCGCTCGGGAAGACCAAGGTCGTAATATTCCGACTTAAGGTCAACGAATGGAAGGATGAGTTCATCTTTGATCATCTTCCAGAGAATGCGAGTCATCTCATCTCCGTCCATCTCTACGATGGGAGTGGTCATTTTAATTTTTTCCATGGGATTTAAGGTATTATTTTTTGTTTTGATTTGCGTAATAGTTCATCAGGCAGCCGTCAGCGAGAATCTGGCGTTCCACCGGAGTCAGATTGGAGAAATAGAGTTTGATATCCTTTGCATCGCCGGTTTTGGTCACTACTTTTGCCATAATCTCCTCCTTGCCGTCAAGGATAGCATTGCGGATTCCGGGAATAAATACGTAGTCGCCGGGGAGATAGTCGAAGTTAGTATCCTTGTCGATGGTGAAAGGCACGATGCCCCAGTTGATACAGTTGGAGCGGTAGCGCTTAGTTGCATACTCGTAGCAGATGTTGGCATCGCCGCCGAGCACTTTCTGACAGCTTGCGGCCTGTTCTCGGGCAGATCCGTCGCCGGGACGGTTGGCGAATACGCAGGAGCCAAACGAGGTGTCGGCAGCCTTAGCACCCACCTTCTCAAGCACTTTCTCCACGTCGGCGGGAGTCTTGCCGTCGCGGCGCTCGAGGTCCTCTTTCTGAATGCGCTTGCTGAGACCTACATATTCAGGCACACGGCGCGAGAGGGCAAACTCTGAGAGTTTCAGAGGATTGGAGCGATAGCTCGAAGTCTCGCCGGAGGGGATGAGCTCGTCGGTGGTGGTCACGGGATCGTGGATCACGGCAGCGAGTTCGAGAAGCATGTTCTCCGACATGGGATACATCTTGGGCCAGTCCTTGATGTTGGGTCCATAGCGGAGTTCCTCGTCGAGGTTAGCCTTCTTGAAACCGTTGTAAACGCGGCGCTCGTAGATTTTGCCGTCGAACTCATAGGGCTTGTGGTTGTCCTCGAATTCAACGTCGGTGGCGGCTGTGATCACGCCTCCGTTGGCAGCAGTAGCGGCGATGGAGCGTGCGTCCATCAGAGCCACCATCGAGATCTGACCCTGACCGGGCTTCGAACCCTCGCGGTTGGGGAAGTTGCGGGTGGTGTGGCGGATGGAGAGGCCATTGTTGGAGGGCACGTCGCCGGCGCCGAAGCAGGGACCGCAGAATGCAGGCTTGATGATCACGCCTGCCTCAAGGAGTTCCTCGGCGATACCGTTGCGTGTGGCAGCCATGTATACGGGCACCGACTGGGGATAAGCCGAGATGGTGAAATAGTCATTGCCCACCGACTTGTCCTTGAGGATGGAAGCGGCCTGTGCGAGGTTGTCGTATGTACCGCCCGAACAACCTGCGATGATGCCCTGGTCGGCCATCACCTTGCCGTTCTTGATCTTGTCGGTGAGATGCACGTCAATCTTGTCGCCGAAGCGCTTGCGTGTATCCTCCTCCACCTTGCGGAGAATCTCCTCGGGATTTTCCTGGAGTTCGTGGATGGTGAACGCGTTGGAGGGGTGATAGGGGAGAGCGATCATCGACTCCTGCTTGGAGAGGTCGATGCGAATCATGGCGTCATAATATGCTGTCTTGCCGGGACGGAGCTCACGGTAATCCTCCGGACGGTTGTGGATTTCGTAGTGATGCTTCACTTCGTCGTCGGTAACCCAGATTGAGCTGAGGCAGGTGGTCTCGGTGGTCATGATATCGATACCGTTGCGGAAGTCGATGGGGAGGTTCTTGACGCCGGGGCCTGCGAATTCGAGCACCTTGTTCTTTACGAAACCGCTCTCAAACACAGCCTTTACGAGGGAGATAGCCACGTCGTGGGGGCCGATACCCTTGCGGGGAGCGCCCTCGAGCCATACGAGCACCACCTCGGGAGCGTTGATGTCCCAGGTGTTGTTGAGGAGCTGCTTCACGAGTTCGCCTCCACCTTCACCTACGCCCATGTTGCCGAGCGAGCCGTAGCGGGTGTGGGAGTCGGAACCGAGAATCATGTTGCCGCACTTCACCATAGCCTCGCGGGCATACTGGTGGATCACAGCCTGGTTGGCCGGTACGTAGATGCCGCCATACTTCTTGGCTGCCGAGAGGCCGAACACGTGGTCGTCCTCATTGATTGTGCCACCCACGGCGCAGAGCGAGTTGTGGCAGTTGGTCATGGCATAGGGGAGCGGGAATTTCTCAAGACCCGAAGCGCGGGCCGTCTGGATGATGCCTACATACGTGATGTCATGGCTCATCATCGCGTCGAAACGGATGCGCATCTTCTTTCCCTTCGAACCGTCGATGTCGTGGGCACGAAGAATCTGATAGGTAATTGTGTTTTCACGGGCTTCATCAGGAGCAGGAAGACCGTCAGGCTTGGTAACGACTGTGGTGCCGTCAACCAGGTAAACACCCTTGTCAAATAATTCAATCATGTTGCTATATTGTTTTTAGATTTAAGGTATCGAATTGTAAACGCTGTCGATGAAGAAAGTAAGAGCGAGCATGTCTGCCGCACCTCCGTGCGAGATATTGTCGCGCTTGAATTCCTCATTTAATATCTTGAGAGAGTCAGGGTCGCATCCATCCTTAGAAAGACGCGAAGCCTTCCGGCGAGCCTCCTCGGCCTTCTCCACGCCTGCGCGGTAGATGGCGTTGGAATCGTCGAGTTCGCCAATGATCTTCATGAGAAGCCGTAGCGAGTCGATGTCGGTCTTTGACGTATGCGTGTAAAAAGGGAGCCAGCTGCTGAACAGGTCGGCATAGCCGGTGCGGGCATTCTCAAAAGCGCCCGATTTCCCGAACCTGCGTTTCACCGTCTGCCCATGGGTATTTTCCGCCGGAGTTGGGAAGAGTAGGACGAGGGAAGCGATTTCATCGCGAAGCGAATTGCCGCTCTTGCCCGAGAGTATCCTTGCCGAGGCAGCCAGGGCAAGACCCATTGAGAAAATGGCGCCGCGGTGTGTGTTCACGCCGCCTGTGGCCTCCATCATCCTTCGTTCGGCCTCGATGCCAAGTTGGCTGAGGGCGTCGTAGCCGATACTATCGGATTCAAATGCAACGACCGCAATGGCTGTGAAATAATCACGCAGGGAATCGATGCTCTTCGACATCAGCACGAAATCCATATCGGAATGCGAGCCATTGTCGAAGGGGTCCACGAGACCCGGTTTGGGAGCAAGCGCGAGTTCTTTTCGGAGCGCCCTTTCAGCAAGCATGGCAAGCAGATAGGGTATATCCGAGGCCGGGACGAGTGGCAGCACATCATGCAGGCGTCCTTCGCCGAGAGCCTTTCTCACGCGAGAAGCCGAAATGGGTGCGTCGGCCTCCTCCTTGCGCTTTATCTCCACCACCTCCACGCCCGCAGCGGGAAGCATCTCCTTCATCACGGTGTTATACTGGGCTGTGAGCCTGTCGATTGGCTCGGTGCCCACGAAGCGCTTTTCACAACCGAGCGCCGGCGCTATGTGGCGGCTGAAGATGTCAAGGTCGAGTTCAGCCTGAGCTTCTGAAATCTTGTCGGCCCTCTTGATGAAATAGGAGGGGAAACTAAATTGCGAAATCACATACTCGCTCCCCTCAAGCACCTCGACATTAGGCAAATGCGCGGTGGCCTTTCGGAGCATGGCAATTCGCTCGGCATATCTGAAAGTGTTCCGGGGATGGGCTCCCACTGCTATCACGGCGAGTCTGCGGCACTGCGAGGCAGCAGTGGTGATGAGATAGAGATGTCCGAGAGTGATGGGGTCGGCATTGGCCACAATCACGCCGTCGGCCTTATGCTCAGAGAGATATTCGCAATAGTTTCTCAGCGGACGGCTATCGCTCTCCAGAAGGAGGGCAGAAACGCTTTCGCCACACAGCGAGAAACCCAGCGATTTGAAGAGACCCTTATATTCGGGCTTGGTAAATACCCTAACACACCGGTGGCCTAAGTCAAGCACATGGCTTACAAGATGGGAAATAAGCAGAGCCGAGGCGCCTGAGCCGCGCGCATCGGCTGAAACGGCAAGACACTTGATGATGTTGCCGTCGATTCCGCCGCATCCCACAAGGTTGTCCTCGGCGTCAAACATGCCGGCGAAATATCGGATTCCGTCGTCAAGTCTGAGGCCGGCATCCTGCAGAAGCGAGTTTACCTGCTCTGCGGTGCGGGAGTCGGTCAGATTTAGTTTTCTTATTTCCAGATCTTCACCTTGCATATCGGGCGATAAGATTCTCTATGAATGAGTTGATTTCCTCACGGCTATGGGTATGCATGCGCATGCATAGACGGGCCTCATTGTCGCAAAGGAGACATTTCCGCGGCGCCATTCCCACATCCATGCGGCTCAGAGGGCGCAGGTCGTGCTGGATCACGTCGATGTCGAAGAGGCGGCCGAGCATATGGGAATCCTCGATACCTACTGCGGTCTGCTTGGCCTCGGCGGCGGGGACGTCAAGAGTAAGCCACACTTCATGGCCCGACACCGGTGCGAGATGTTCAAGGGAAAGGATATGGCCGGCAAACACTTTTATCAGCGACTCAATCATCGCCTCGGCCACGATTCCTGTGTCGGGAGTAAGCTTGAACTCACCCGGCGCCACCACCGTGGCCACTACGAGAGTGGCCTCCGGGGTGGTGGCGAAATGAGTTCTCTGACGCTCGCTTCGTCGGTCGCGGGCATCGAGCATATCCTGCAATGAACATCTTGCGGGTGTCTCCATCTCAGAGTATAAGGTATCTTAGTCTACGATATTCTTGATAACATCCATCACGGAACCGTCGCGGTTCATCACCACGCCCACGGTCTTGTCGCCGAAGGTGAGGGGGGCCGGAGTGCCGATGATGGAGAGTGCCTTGTCGCGCAACTCGAGGATATCCACCACTTTGAGGCCGGCTTTGCTCAGGCGCTCTGCGAGTTCGGGACGGCGCGGATTTACGGCGATGCCATATTCCGTGACGATTACGTCGACTGTGGAACCGGGGGTGATCAGCGTCGTAACCTCATCCACGATGCAGGGGATGCGGCCGCGGAGCAGCGGGCAAACGATGATGGAGAGAGCACTGTCGGCCGCTGTGTCGGGATGGCCGCCGATTGCACCGCGAATCACTCCGTCGCTGCCCACAAGTACATTGACATTGAAATTGATGTCTGCCTCGAGAGCCGAAAGAATCACGATGTCGAGATAATGCACAGCCGAACCGGGTTCTTCGGCGCTGGCATATTCGCAGGAGGAAACCTCCTTGTGCATCTTGTTGTCGCGAAGAGACTCGGCAGCCACACGGTCGAACGACTGCACGTCGATCAGGCGGTCGATGAGACCCTCCTCATGGAGCTTAACCATATGCGATGTGATGCCGCCAAGAGCGTAAGAAGCCTTGATGCCCTGACGAATCATCTCCTCGCGGATAAACTTCACAGCAGCCAGCGAGGCACCGCCCGAACCGGTCTGTATCGAGAATCCGTCGCGGAAATAGCCGCTGTTGATGATCACCTTGGCAGCCTGCTGGGCTAGAAGGATGTCGCGGGGATTCTTCGTGTCGCGGATGGCGCCGGAAGCAATCTTCGAGCTGTCGCCAACGGAATCGACCTCAACCACATAGTCCACATCGCTTTCCGAGATGGAATTGGGTGTGTTGGGATATTCCACGAGGTCGTCGGTAAGGATCACCACCTTGTCGGCATAGCGGGCATCGGGAAGGGCATAGCCTAACGAGCCGCAGATCGACTTCGCATTCTCGGAGCGGGAATAGCCACAGGCATTGCCGAGGGGGTCGCAGGAGGAAGCGCCGAGGAAAGCCACGTCGATGTGGAGGTCGCCATTGGCGATAGCGGCGCCGCGGCCGCCGTGGCTGCGGAAGATCACAGGCTCCTTGAGGATGCCTTCGGAGATGGCCTGGGCGAGTTCGCCGCGCAAGCCCGATGTGGAGATGCGCGTGATCACTCCGCTCTTGATATGGCGGAGCAGGGGAGCGTGCACATCCGAGAGGCTTGAAGCAGCCAGGTGCAGGTCCTTGAAGCCCATCTCCGCGAGTTTGTCAACCACAAGGTTCACCACCTTATCGCCGCCGCGGAAATGATGATGGAAAGAGATTGTCATCCCGTCCTTCAGACCGCTCAGACGGATAGCCTCTTCGAGCGAGACGAGTTTCGGGCTCGACTGCTGGAGTTCGCGGCGGGGAGTAGGGATTTTCTTGACCTCTTCGGTATATGTCGGTTTGCCGAGCTTCTCGGCTGCGGCCTTGATATCTTTCTGACGTTCTTTAAGGGTGTTCATGGCTTAGATCTCTTCATCGGTTAATATTCCTGCGGCTTTGGCAAGTTTAATGGTGCGCTCGGCACGGATCACCACCGGTCGGTCGATCATTTTGCCATTGAGGGCAATCACTCCGGAGCCCTTCTTCTGTGCCTCCTTGATAGCGGCTACGATAGCCTTTGCCTTCTCGATATCCTTCTCCTTGGGGGTGAACACATCGTTGACCACCTCGATCTGTCGGGGATTGATAATCGATTTGCCGTCGAAGCCAAGAGTCTTGATGAATTCCACTTCGCGACGGAAAGTCTCCATGTCGTTGAGGTTGGAATATACGGTGTCGAGTGCATCGATACCGGCGGCGCGGGCGGCCACTACGATGGTTTCGCGAGCGAGACGCAGTTCTTCGCCATCTTTCGAGCGCTGAGTCTTCAGGTTGGCGCAATAGTCCTCGGCGCCGAGGGCGATACCCATCATACGCTTTGAGGAAGTGGCGATGTCGTAAGCGTTCACCACTCCGAGGGCACTCTCGATGGCAGCCATGATCTGTGTGCGTCCGAGGGCACCGATTTCGCGTTCCACCTTCTCAATCTCGGCCTCAACCTCACGCACCTCATCGGCAGTCTCGGTTTTCGGCATACGGATTACATGCACACCGGCCTTCACCACAGCCTCGATATCCTTCTTTCCATAGGGAGTGTTGAGGGGATTGATGCGCACCACCATCTCGGTGTCGCCGTAATCGATTGTTTTCAGTGCATTATATACTAAGAGTCGTGCGGTGTCTTTCTCTGCCATCGACACAGAATCCTCGAGGTCGAGCATAATGGAGTCGGGACCGTATATATGAGCGTCGGCCATCATTCCGGGGTTGTTGCCCGGAACGAACATCATGGTTCGTCTAAGTCTTTCCATGGTTTTTCTGATTTAAGGTTAGTCTTTCCAGACATCTTTGCCTGTGGCGCGCACGGCAGCTGCGGTCACGCGGGCTTTAATCGTACAGTCAAGCGCACCCTTGTCCACAGCCTTCACGCGAACGTCGGTGATGCCGCATTCATTGAGGGTGTCGCATATCACATTTTTAATCTGCTGGCCAAACTGGCGGGCCACGCTGCTCTCGAGGTCGATCTCGATACCCTCCTTTTCAGGGGGAAAGAGCTGGATCAGGATGTCTCCCGACTCGAATGTGCCTGCATGTGAATTTTTAATTTCCATGGGGTTATATTTAAGGTATTTAGATTCAAATGTTTAGGTATGCGTCAACTCAAAGAGTCATCAAGAAATAATGAATGCAAAGGGGAATAAAGGCATACAGAAAAAACTGTAAAAGCCTCCGCAATCATTATATGTGGCAAATTTATAAAATTAAATTAATATCTCACCAATAAATTACGGAAATTTTTCTCTAATATTCCTCACTATTTACCATTTCACCGAAGCAACAGGAGCTTCGGAAAGGCGGACGAGGACGTCCCCCCACCAGATCACGCCCTCCGCCGTCGCGGCAGCCACGAGGGCGCCATCAGACACAAGTTTCCTATTGAAGCAATCCCTGTCTTGCTCCCAAGTCCAAGCCGCCAAATCCCCAATTACCGCTCCAATCATATTTTAGTTATTCATCATGGCTTTGATTAATGCCGCTGTCAAACATATGCTGAGCAAAAAGACGCACAATGTCCACATTTACGGCATTGCCAAATTGCTTATAAGCCTGCTGTTGTTTATCGTCCGGCTTAAAAGAATCCGGAAAACTCTGCAATCGTGCGCACTCTCTTGGCGTAAGGAATCTCTTCCTTGAACCTATTATCGAAGTCTGAACAATTGCAACTAAAGCCGGGAAATAGGTGTTCACTTTAACCCTGATTCCGGATGGCCTCAATTGAAAAATCTGACGCCATATGTCGGGACTTCCAGTCTGACCTGCTTGCCATTCCAATTTCGCTTTCGCTCCGAAAAACAATGGATTAGTCTTAGCATCCTTTAACCAATAATCTATAAACTCTCGGTTAGAAACATATAATTCATTATTTTTCAAAATAAAATTTCTTTTCCATGCAGGGTATTGTTCCAAATTTTCATTTGGATTCAAATCGCACAGCCGGTCTGACCAAACAGGAAAGCCCGGCAATCGTTCAACCTTTATATTTTGCACAAAGCAGTTCCATTTATTAATCAAGTCTTCCAGATCGGGCGAGATTCTATATGAGTCAATATCCGGAATCTCACTGTCATCTTCTAAGATCGACTCAATGGAGCAGGCTGGAATGTTATTTTTGTCGAATTCGTATGGTTGTATTTCTCCAATGTCTTTGCGAACGCACATGATGTATACACGCTCCCGATGTTGGGGAATGCCAACATAATGTGGGCTGAAGATGACTGGACTTGCTAGAAGATTGTAACCTAGATCTTCCAGTTTGTCATGGATAATCCTCCAGGTATTCCCATTATCATGGCTTGCCAGATTTCTGACATTCTCAAGCAATGCATATTTCGGTTGGTGATATTCCAATATCCTGCAAATATCAAAAAACAGTGTCCCCTTTGTTGGGTCGTCAAATCCTAAGCGATTCCCTGCCTTAGAGAATGCCTGACATGGGAATCCTCCACATAAAACATCATGACCGGGGATATCACTTGCATCTATTTTCGTAATGTCTCCCTGAGGTTTAATTCCATAATTGGCTTCATATGTTTTTCTACAGTCTGCATCAATATCACTTGCAAACACGCATTTACCACCAAGCGACGCCATCGCCTGATGAAATCCACCAATCCCACAAAACAGATCTATGAACGTGAAATTTCGCATCATTCCTGATATTGATATCTATAAACGACATAATTGTCATTTTCCAGCACACTTTTGTTTATATTGAACTTGGGTTTTCTTTTCTGGCCATTAGGCTGATGCCCCTGATTGAATTCAGTTAAGACATTGCGGTAATTGACTCTGTTTAATTCCACTATAGTCATCTTAATGAATCTAACTGAATGTTTCATTCGATTGCAATAGGACATCTCATCCTTTTCGTAAGAAGGATCAACACTCTTGATATAACGGTTTCTGCCTATTGTAGCCTCATATCCGTTTTCTTTACTGTCTTTCTTTGTTTCATGTTCATAAATGACATACCAGAATCTGTCGTAACGATAGATGCACTCAATTAGGTTTTCCTGATCATTGCCGGGTGTTTCTTTTTGTTTTATATCGCTGGCTTTTAAATCTCCATAGAAATCATCTTCTTCGAATCGTATATCGAAGTCAAGATCTCCCTCACACTTTAACGAACTGCCAACATATCTCATTTTATCAGTTACAGAATTCTCTAGTGTGAAATTGTTGAACTTATATTCAAGAAGCCAACCGGCCCATTCTGACTGACGCCATTGACGCCAGTCGTTGTCATGCATTTCCTTTATGGCATCCAATGCTTTCAGCCATTGTCCGAATGTAAATCCGGAGTTGAATTTTGCAAATAGATCAAAAAGTGTACTAATACTGACCGAATTACCTGTAAGATAATCTTTAAATTTATCTTTTCTTATAGTAGTGATTCTATTCCCGAAATTGTCAATTTTCGAAAACACTCCATAAGTCATCGCTTGAAACAGATCGTTAGTGTACACATCTGCCGATGAATTGTGAACACTTCTTTTTAAATAAGTATCTTTTTGAAAATCAATGAATATTATATTATCGCCATGAAAGTTGTCTCCATAATGGTAAATTCCTAAATAGCGGACATCTGTTTCCGGATATTCAGCCGATATCTTTTTTGTATACTCATTGAACCATGAGGGCAACTGCACCCTTTTCTTAAAAATTGGAAGCGGATTCCCAAGATAGGTACATGTTCTGACAAGCAAAAGAATTGTTTTGCCATTATCCTTATATTCCAAAGCCCATTTACGGGAAGGAATTTTTATGATTTTGCATTTATCCTGACCAAGAGTATTAATCAGCAATGATTGCATCTCTTTGTCAGAAAGTGGCTGGTCCTTCGCTACTACCAGATTCTTGTCCAGTGTTATCTGTTCACTATCGATGTTCATTTTACTTTATTTATTAAATCTTTCAACTTAATGAAGAACGGTTTATATGGATACTGTGTTGATGGATTCTTCAGTGCATCTGCTCCCAGATTCTTAAGACTGATTCTTTCAGCATTGTCAAGAATAAAACAAAGGTAACTGCTACCACTTGTTTCAAATCCCAATGATTGAAGATATACATTGTCAGTCAAAATCGGTTCTTCTTTTTTCAGGTCATAAAGAATATAATTATCTCTATGATGTAGAAGAAGTAATCTAGGCATAACTTGAGTTTCTGATTTGAAGATTGAACCTTGTCGTCCGTCTGAACGAACATAATACAATCTATTCCTTTCAATCAACTTCAAGTGATTTTCACTTTTATAGTAAGCAACTAAAACGAGTTCATTAGATCTGTCAGGTTTGACCGCTGGTTGGGCAAATCCTTCGTTTGAGTCATTCCTCAGCAATACCGAATTAATTGATTGAGCCAATACCCTGCTTAGTCTTGGGGGCACGGCATTGCCAATCATTCGGTATAGCGTCTTGATATTCTGCCCATAGAATATAAAACGGTCCGGGAAAGTTTGAATTCGGGCACATTCTCTGACACTGAGTCTGCGATATTCTCCTATGCGCTCATTTTGGAAATCCCAGTTCTCATGACCATGAAATACCATTTTAGGAGATGAAGGATGCAGTGGGGCACTCTCTCCTGTAGCATGAATGGTGAATGATGCCCTTTCCCAAGGTCTTCTGCGATTACCTCTTTTATAATATGGCCCGAAGTCTCCAACATAAACATCGTGATTTGCTCTTTCAGAGTTTTCGGAACATATTCGCTCATTTAAAAATTGTCTGGGTTGCTCGAGGATATCGCCAATGGCCTTGCACAGAGGAATGGGTCCCAAGTGAGTGGGTTCTGGAAATTTATATTTAATCTTTAAATCTTTCCGGAATCCAATAATAAAGACACGTTCACGATTCTGAGGAACTCCATAGTCTACTGCGTCCAATAATTTCCATTCAACATCGTATCCGGCAAGTTGAAGTCTGGCAACAAAGTCATCGAACGTATCCTTAAATTTGTCGGTTAGAAGCCCATTGACATTTTCAATAAGAAAAAATTTTGGTTTTTTCTTATTAATTATATCTATGTATGTCGGGAACATCTGGCCTCTCTTGTCGTCCAATCCTCTTTGACAACCGGCAACACTCCACGATTGACAAGGAGGGCCACCTATAAAGCCGTCACAATCCGGAATCTCTTCCGGATTAACAGAACATATATCTCCAAGATGAAAGATAGTGGCAGGATGATTCTTGATATAGGTCTCACGGGCAGAAGGTTCGAGTTCATTGGCCCAAACCACCTGAAATCCTGCCTGTTCAAAACCCAGGTCAAGACCACCGCATCCGGCAAAAAAAGACACTACCTTCATTAAATGTTCCCTTTATAGATAATGACGAAATCCAACCACTCACCAATATTGATTAGTGAGCATCTAGACAATCAATCATACCGCAAAAATACTAAAAACTTTTTAAAGAATAATTAGGGTGATAATAATTTCAGACATTCTAGAGGTAGATTATACAGTACTTCGGAAAAAGAAAAAAAGATTCAGTCGGCTAGCGGTTTCGACTTGGGTACGTACAGGGGTATCTTTTCGGTCAGGCCGAATCTGAGTGACCGGAACTTCGTGCAGAGCCGAATTTTTGCGAGCCTTAGAATTTTGAATTTTGAATTGCAGCGACGGCGGAGGGCTTGCATTGGAGGGGCCGACGCCCTCGTCGGCCATAGCAATGACTCAGCGCCGTCGCAATGGGTGGCGGGGGCGCCTCCCGCTCCCAGTGGAGGCGCTCTCCTGTCCACACTGTGATTGTAAATGGATAAGGGCGGGGGGCGTGGCGGTTTGTGTTCCTTTGCAGCGTAATTCTTAAACATAAACCTACAGCGCGTCAGCGCTCTAAACAACCAACAATTATGTCTTACATCGACCTTATCAACCGATTCTGGCGCTTGAACAGCGAACTCCCTTTCTCCGCTTTCGACACCCGCTTCTATTTCTACCTCCTCTCTATCGCTAACGAGCGCGGTTGGCAACCTAACTTCATGGTGCCTACCCGCCAACTGGAGTTCGCACTCGGTCGCTCCCGCAAGGATATCATCGCTGCTCGCCAACGTCTCGCTGCCCGTGGCCTTATCTCCTTCGAGAAGGGTTCGCGTGGTGTAACGCCCATATACACAGTATCATACTACCTTGAAAATGCTTCTCCTAAAACTCCCTGTTCCGGTGACAGAAATAGCACTGATTCCAACACCGTCTCTTCCCGCAAGAAATCCCCTAAGGTAAATACTTGCGAGGGCGTTCCTTGCCCCTCCGCGGAGGTATCGCAAATTGTTGAATGCAAAGAGGTTGCAGAGGAGGATGCAAAAGAGGTTTCCATCAACGCTGACTCAGACGGTACGCAATCCTACTCACAAAATGTACTCAACAGCGACGCAGGCTGCAACGAAATCGTTCTCGAACCTGACACGCAAACCAACACAGTATATAAGAATAAGACTAAGATTAAGACTAAGACTAAGAGAGAGAGAGGGAGCGTAGCGGACGACGCGCTCTCGCCCTCGCCCTCCCGCCTCTTGGATTTTTTTGAAGAGATTGCTGTATCTGATAAATACAGGAATTTCTGCAAGTGGTACAGGGAGAATGCGCCGGTGCTTAGCCGTACATTGCGCCCGATGTCGGAGGAGGAATTCAAGGGGCTTTGCGCCGATTTCGGCTCCGAGGCCGTGGCCGACAACATCATCAAACTCGAGAACCGCAACGACCTCCGCGGCCGCTATTCCGCCCTGCATCCGACCCTTGTCAACTGGTGCTCACGAGACCTGCTGAAGTAATTTTGAATGTTGAATTTGGGACAGGAGAACAGGAGAACCAAAGCAGGCCTAACGACTTTGATATATCCGATTAGGACGCTGACATATCCTAACTCCTGATTTGATAAAATTTTAACGATATGAATGCGATTGACAATTCCCGCAAAACTATCAATTTTCCGCACGACACTGAGTGCGAGCGCGCTGTGATCTCCTGCCTGCTACAGTCGAGCATCGATTTCAATGATTACCGCAACCATTTGTCGTCGGAATGCTTCCTCGACCCGAAGTGCCGCGATATCTTTGATGCTATCGTGGCTCTGGAGGCCGACCAGCGAAATATCGACTTCCTCACCGTGAGCAATCAACTTGGCAAGATGCATTCGAGCGTCAGCGCAGTGGATGTGGGGGAGATCTGCTACCAGGGAATCAGCCTGAACGACGTGCATGCCCATGTGCAGATTCTGCGCGACCTTGCAGCCCGCCGCGAACTCATGAACCTTAGCCTGCGCACGATGCATGCCTGCCAGGATATGGCTACGGACATTTTGGCGGTGCGCAATGAGGCGCTCGACCGCATCAAAAGCCTCTTCGATTACACCGAGAGCAAGATCACGACTCTCATGGAGGAGGGGTTCAACGTGCTAAAGCGGGTGGAGAGTAACCTCAACCGCGGTCCGGATGATTTCTACGGTACGCCGACTGGTTTCCGGAAGATTGATGAAAAGGGTGGTCTGATGCCCTCCGACCTGATTGTGATTGGTGCCGAGACGTCGCAGGGCAAGACCTCCTTCGCTCTCTCGCTTGCCCGTTCTGCTATCATGCATGGCCACGGAGTGGCGTTCTATTCGATGGAGATGCAGCCTGTCAACCTTTCAGCGCGTCTTATGGCCATGCAGTGCGGCATATCTTCCTCGCACATCCTCTACGACAAACTGTCGGACGAGCAGTTTGAGAAGGTGATGGGTGCGTTTGACGGATTAGACACGTCGCGTTTCTTTTTTGACGGGCGTTCCACGTCGTCGCTCGATTCGATTGTTGCCTCAATCCGGCATCTGAAGCACAAGCATGACATCAAGGGGGCAGTGGTGGACTATATGCAGATTCTGTCGGTGAACATGCGCGACCGCAATCCGGAGCAGTTGATGGCCGAGGCAGCCCGTTCGCTGAAGAATCTCGCGAAGGAACTGGATATCTGGATTATCGCCATCTCGCAGTTGAGCCGCGATGCGAAGAATCCGGTACCGAGTAAGTCGCGGCTCCGTTCATCGGGGCAGATTGAGGAGGCGGCAGATGATATCTACCTTATCCACCGTCCGGCAGCGGGGATGAATTATCCGGCGCCCTATCATGATGTTAACACAGATGGCACGGCGTTGATAATGAAGGTGAAGGGGCGCAATTCGGGTACGATGGACTTCATCTGCGGTTTCGAGAGCGACACGACATCCTTCTACGAACTCGACGAACTCGACGCCTATCGCCAAGCCCCCACAGAGCGCCCGGCCTCCAAACTGCCGTTCTAATTTTGAATTTGAATAATCTCAGCGACGGCGCTGGGCGTGCATTGGAGTGGCCGACGCCCTTATCAGCGACAATTTCAGCAGCATCGACAAAATTTTCTCTGCGTCTCCGCGCGCGTTAATCAGATAATCTACTGACAATCAGCAATAGGCATCGACGAAGAAGGACATGCGCTGGAGGGGGCGTCTTTGCATTTGCATTTCGGCGCGAAGTTTTGTAACTTTGTATCTTAATTCTATTCACTGATTAGACATTGATTAATGCCTCTGCTTTATTGTCATTTTTCATTGTCTCTGATTAAATTCATTTATAATGGCCCAGAAACCCGGTATCCCTAAAGGCACTCGCGATTTCTCTCCCCTCGAGATGGCGAAGCGCAACTATATCTTCGATACTATCAAGAATTCTTTCAAACTCTTCGGTTATAAGCAGATCGAGACTCCTGCTATGGAGAACCTCTCTACCCTTATGGGTAAATATGGCGAGGAGGGCGACAAACTCCTTTTCAAGATTCTCAATTCAGGCGACTTCCTGAAGGATGTCAACGACGAGGAGATGCTCGAGCGCAACACCGTGCGCCTTGCATCCCGCATCTGCGAGAAGGGTCTCCGCTACGACCTCACCGTGCCTTTCGCCCGCTTCGTGGTGCAGCACCGCAACGATCTGCAGATGCCCTTCAAGCGCTACCAGATCCAACCCGTTTGGCGCGCCGACCGCCCGCAAAAGGGCCGCTACAGAGAGTTCTATCAGTGCGACGCCGATGTGGTGGGCAGCGATTCCCTCCTCAACGAGGTGGAGCTCCTCTCGCTCATCGATGATGTGTTCGCCAAACTCGGTATCCGAATCACTGTCAAGGTGAACAACCGCAAGATACTTGCCGGTATCGCAGAGACAATCGGCGAGGCCGACAAGATTGTGGATATCACTGTGGCCATCGACAAGATTGACAAGATAGGTATCGACAATGTGAATGCCGAACTCATCGAGCGTGGCCTCACCACAGAGGCTGTAGACAAACTGCGTCCTATTCTCTCCCTTTCCGGCAGCAATGAGGAGAAATTGGCGGTGATGACCGATTTCCTGAAGGATTCGGAGGTTGGGCGAAAGGGATTGGAGGAGATGCGCGAGGTGTTCGCCGGTATTGACGCCATCGGCCACAAGGCCGAGATGGAGGTGGATATCTCTCTGGCCCGCGGGCTGAATTATTACACGGGCACCATCATCGAGGTGAAGGCCCGTGATGTGGAGATCGGCAGCATCACAGGGGGTGGCCGCTACGACAACCTCACGGGCGTGTTCGGTATGCCGGGCCTCTCCGGCGTGGGTATCTCCTTCGGCGCCGACCGCATCTATGATGTGATGAACCAGCTCAACCTCTATCCGGCTGAGATCACACAGACAGTGAAGGTGCTCTTCATCAATTTCAGCGCGCGCGAGGCTCTCCAGGCTGCTAAATATGTGAAGATGCTGCGTGAGGCCGGTATCGCCGCCCAACTCTATCCCGACAACGCCAAGATGAAGAAGCAGATGTCGATGGCCGATGCCGACGCCATTCCCTACACGGCTTTCGTGGGCGAGTCGGAGATTGCCGACGGCACTATCGTGCTAAAGGATATGGCTTCGGGCGAGCAGAAGAAGGTCACTCCTGCCGAGGCTATCGAAATCCTCAAGTAAGGAACACCTCAATTATATCGATATGGAAAAGATTAAAATGCAGGAGTTTCTTGTGATGCAACCGGGGTTTCCGGAGGACTATCCTACGGATGAATATTATCTTGGCGTGGCCAACCGCCTGATGGATCTATGCCTGGAGAATGGTCTTGCGGCTCTCGCTTCTGAACCGATTGCCAAGAAGGCTGCGATACTTATTGCCAACTATTTCGAGGATGTGGTGGCCGACGGCGGACTCTGGCGCTCTTTCGTGGAAGCCAACAAGAAACTCTATGGCTATCTTGTGCCATTCTTCCCAGTCGGAGCGGATTATATTGAGTCGGAGCTCAACCGGGAGGATGTGCGTTGGATGATGTGGTATTCCGTGGCTATGTATAGCGAGCAGCTTCGCGACATCTATCCCCTCAATCCTGTCCTGCTGAAGGCGGCCGATGCCTGCTTCGACTATCTGGAAAGCATCTATGAGGATGCGCCCACGCCCGACAATTTCCATCTCGGCCGCGGACTCGACTATACCGACAAGGATGACGAGAGCAAAATCGTGGAACTTGGGCAGTGGCTTTTCCAGCATTCATATCTGCTGACTCCCTCCTTCTCGCTGTCGCTTTTCGAGATTGTGATGGAGGCTCAGGCCGCGAAGGAGAAGGATATCCCCGCATTCGTGGAGCAGCGCCTCAACGAGGCGATAGGGGAGCGCCCCATCGGTCCGCTGGCTCTTTTCATCACCGAATGGCTGATGATGATGCTCCACAACCGGCTCATCGACGTAACGATGCCTCCCAAGAGCGAGGCCGACAAGCGACCTGTGCATAAATATTACGAGCAGTTTGTGAAGGCCACCGGTGGCAGCCCGATCAAGTTTTTCGCCTCTTACGAGGAGATGAACCGCTTCTTTATCGAGGGACTCGGTTGGGAAGAGGGCAAGGAGCATCTCTCTCAGGCGAAGGGAGCTCACGATTATGTGCTGCTTGTTAACAAATACAAAGGAATGCTGATGGCACGGGATGTGGCCCGCTGCATCGCCGCCCCCGGCAACGACTTATATGACAAGGAGTATGCGCTTGAAAATGCTTTCGAGATGCTGAGCGTAAGGGGCAGATGCCCCGCCGACCTCGTGAAGTATGCGTTCTCGCAGGGCTGGGTTCCCGATGCTGCCTTTCCCGGCAGCAACGATACCCTCCTCGTGCAGAAATACTGGGACATGATAGCCCGCTGCTACCTGCAGGAATATTACCGCGATTAATCATAAATCATAATCATCAATCATCAATCATGAAGTCTTTTTCCCTGATTGCATTATCTGCAGTTCTGGCTCTGGGTGTATCAGCCCAGACCACCCGCGAGGAGATGGCCGCCGACCTCAACAAGACAGGTGGCGTATATCTCGCATACCCAACCACCTCAGCCGACAACACACCGGCTCCCAAGGGGTATAAACCCTTCCACATAAGCCATTACGGCCGTCACGGCTCGCGCTATCTCATCAGCGACAACGACTACATGAATGTGGTCAGAATCATGCACAAGGCCGATAGCATGAATGCACTCACGCCGCTGGGCAAGGAACTGAACATCCGCCTTGACTCTCTTATGCTTGAGGCTGCGGGAAGGGGCGGTGCGCTTTCTCCCTTAGGGCGCCGCCAGCATCATGCCATTGCCCGCCGCATGATTAATAACTATCCCGAGGTATTCACTGACAAGTCGGACATCACAGCAAGGAGCACGCTCGTGCCCCGCTGCATCCTGAGCATGTCATCTTTCTGCGAGAGCCTGAAGGAGAAGAATCCGCGCCTGCAGATTGACATCGAGTCGGCCAACAGGTATATGCCTTACCTCTGTCACGATGTGGATGAAAGCCTTGCCTTCAACGACCGCAACGGATGGTGGGCGGAGGTTTACCGCAAGATGAATGAGCGCAACACGCGCCCCGACCGCCTTGTGGCCTCCATTTTCTCCAACAAGGATTTCGTGGAGAAGTATGTGAATCCTTATGATTTCATGTGGGGCGTTTACTGGCTGGCTTCCGACGCGCAGAACACGGAGGGGAAGATCGATTTCTTCAAATATCTTACCGCCGATGAACTTTTCGACCTCTGGCAGTGTGTTAATGCCGGATTCTATGCCCGCCACAGCAACTATGGCCCGGCCAAGGGCGTGCACCTGAAGAATGCCGATAATCTTCTGAATAATATTATTGACACTGCTGATTCTGCAATCCTTATGGACCATCCTTCGGCTGCATTGCGTTTCGGCCACGACGGCAATGTGGTACCCCTCACCGCAAGGATGCATCTCGCTGGTTGCGACACGGTGATCAATGACCCCGACCGCTTCTATGAGGGCTGGTGCGACTGGAAGGTTTCTCCGATGGCGGCTAACATCCAACTTATATTTTTCCGCAATCCGAAGCGTCCCGGCGATGTGCTTGTGAAGATCCTGCATAATGAGAAGGAGACGCGCATACCTGTGGCCACAGATATCTGGCCATATTATCGCTGGGAGGATGTAAAAAAATTCTGGAGACAATGAGAATAGAGAGAGCTACAAAGGAGGATGCACCCCGCATTGCGGAGGTGGTGATAATGGCTGTAGGGGATGAGATTGCCCGTAATTTCGCCGGCGAGCGCCACACGGCGGAGGATGTTCACCGCACGTTCACAAATCTATGCAGGCGTGATGACTCGCAGTATTCCTATCGCAACACCATCAAGGCAGTGACCGACGATGGCCGCACAGCCGGTTACCTTGTAGCATATGATGGAGGCGACCTTCACCGGCTGCGCGAGGCATTCATTGAGGAGGCTTCTAAGGAATTGGGTCATACGTTTGAGGGCGAGTTGCCCGATGAGACGATTCCGGGCGAGTATTACATGGACTCGTTGGCCGTGTTTCCGGAGTTTCGCGGGCAGGGGATAGCGCAGAAACTTATAGCGGTTGCCGTGGAGGAGGGGAGAAGCAAGGGATTGATACCGGGCATGCTTGCCGACAGCGACAATCCGCGTGCGCTCGGTCTCTATCTGTCGATGGGGTTTGAGAAGGTAGGCGACACGCTTTTTGCGGGCGTGATGATGAACCACCTCCAGCTCCCCGCCGGCAAAAGCCTGCATAAATGCTGAATTTTTGGACAGGAGAACAGGAGCGACCATACTGAAGGAAATACCGCGGGGCGACTGCACTTTCATTGGCAGTCGCCCCGCGTCTTAATATTCAAAATTTCAAATTAAGGCATCTATTAATTCAAAATTCAAAAATTCCATCAGATGTTTTCGCTGACGGCGGGGGTCTCCTCTACCGGTTCTTTGCCGGGTCCCTCCTTGATGAAGAATACGCAAATGCTGCCGATCACAAGCGATATGCCGGCTACTGTCATCATCAAATATTCCGGTGCAAGTTGGCCGGGGGTGCTCATCAGCGAGAGAATCCAACCGCCGGCAAGCGCTGCCACAATCTGCGGCACACATATCGTGCAGTTGAAGAGGCCGAGATATGCGCCGATGTTGCCGCCACGCAGCGAGTTGGTGAGAATCGTGAACGGCCAGGCAAGCATCGCCGCCCATGCACAACCAATCAGGATGAATGCCACGAAGAGCAGGTACTGGTCGGTGACAAACGATGTCATGATGAAGCCAGCAGCGCCAAGAAGCAGACTGAGCGTGTAGGAGAACTTGCGGCTGCGGAATCGAGGCAGCAGCACTGCCCAAGCCACCGAACCCAGTGCCTGGACGGCGTAAAGAAGTCCTACCCAGTTGCCCGCAGCATTATATTCGGGAGTGGCGGCGTCGAGCACTGTCTTCGAGATAAACTCAACCCTTGAAGCATCGGGGATATTGTGCGACTTGGCACCCTCAATCTGAAGGCTGCCATCGGCATTCTTCACCACGATGTCGGCTGTGGTGATTTTGGCGGAGCCGCTTGCATTGTCGAGAAGATCGCTGACCTTCTTGCCATGCTCTATTACGACATCCTTGTCGTTGAGCACCACAAACTTACCATTGAATTCCTGACCATCGGCGCTGAGACCGGTGTAACTTACAGCCTCGGGAGTGTTGAAGGCGTTGTGGGCCACGGTGTTGGTGGCATATGTCCAGAGGAAGAGGAATGCGAACCAGCAGAAGAACTGCACGAGGCCAACAGTCCAGAATGTGGAGGGAGCGTGGCCCAGCAGATAGAATACGTTTCGCTTCTCGCCCTTCTCCTTGGCCTTGCTTTCGTCGATGCCATTATACTCATTATAGAGTTTCGGCGGCCACTCCTTAATTTTGACAAGCGAATAAATCACGCAGAGAAGCAGGATAGCGGCGCCGATATAGAACGACCATATCACGGTGTCGGGCACCACGCCCGTGGGAGCCACGTTCTGCAGTCCAATCCACATCAGGAGCATCGGGAAGATATAGCCCACCACGGAGCCGGCGTTGCAGAGGAAGCTCTGGATGGAGTAGGCCAGGCCCTTCTGCTTCTCATTCACCATATCGCCCACAAGCATCTTGAAGGGCTGCATGGCCATATTGATGGATGTGTCGAGCATCATCAGGGCCACAAGGCCGAAGATGATCGCGCTCTGCACTGTGAAGTTGAAGCTGCCGGCATTAGGAAGAAGACACATCACGATCACGGCAATCAGCGCACCCACGATAAGGTAGGGGAGACGACGGCCCACACGTGTCCATGTGCGGTCGCTGAGCATACCCACGATGGGCTGCACCACAAGACCCATCAGAGGGGGAAGAATCCAGAAATAACTCAGGTCATGAGGGTCCGCACCGATCGTGGTGAAGATGCGGGATACATTGGCGCTCTGGAGTGCATAGGCAATCTGAACGCCGAAGAAGCCGAAGGAAAGATTCCATAGCTTCCAGAATCCTAAATCGGGTTTAGTTTTCATGTATTTTATTTTAAAGTTTTATTCAGGGTCTGATTCTTAATGGGGGAAATGAGTCTACGACATCTGGGCATACAGCCAGGCTATCTCATCCTTCCAGATTTCCATGTTGGGAGTCTCGAGGATGAGGGGCATATTGTCGAAACGCGGGTCATTCACAAGTCGGCGGAAGAATTCCTCACCGAGAGTGCCCTTGCCGATCTCCTCGTGACGGTCGATGCGCGAGCCGCACTTGCGCTTGTTGTCGTTGATATGTAGGGCCCGAAGATAACGGCCGCCAATCACATCGTCGAATTCACGCCATGTTTGCGCGTAGCCTTCCGGTTCTGCGAGGTCGTAGCCTGCAGAATGGGTGTGGCATGTGTCGACGCACACTCCGACGCGGGTCTTGTCCTCCACCTGCTCGATGATACGGGCTATCTGCTCGAATCGCCAGCCGAGGTTGCTTCCCTGGCCTGCTGTGCTCTCAATCACCGCCGTGACGCCCTGCGTCTTGCCGAGGGTGATGTTGATGCTCTCCGCTATCCGGGCCAGACAATCCTCCTCACTCATCTCATTCAGATGGCTTCCGGGATGGAAATTCAGCATCGTGAGCCCAAGGGCCTCGCAGCGTTGCATTTCCTCAAAAAACGACTTGCGCGACATGGCAAGTTTCTTGCTGTCGGGCGAGCCGAGATTAATCAGAAAATTGTCGTGGGGAAGAATCACTTCAGGAGTATAGCCATTGATGCGGCAATTCTCCTTGAACTGCTCCGCTTTCTCCGGCGAAATCTCAGGCGACTTCCAACGCGCACTCGAGCCGGTGAAAAGGGCGAATGCCTTCGCGCCGATGGCCGCGGCCTTCAGGGGCGCATTCTGCACGCCTCCCTCCACGCTTACATGTGCTCCTATGTATTTCATATTATCTATCGTATGAATCAAAAAATGCAAATCCCCGCATTTATCCCAACTCTTACAAAATTAATTATAATTTTTGAAATTATACTCCCGCACTGCGAATTTTATGACCATTTATATTAATTTTGCATTAAGATTTGAGCGCATATGGAATTATCAAAGAATAAACTTGGAATATTCTCCTCTCTTTCATCGCTGAAGATGCGCAGGAAGCATTCCCTTTTCATCGTGGAAGGGGAGAAGGCGGTGTTCGACTCTTTGGCCTGTTTCACACCTGTTGCCGTCATAGTGCGCGACGATTATCAGGCGGAGGTTCCTGCCGATATGCCACTTTATCATGCAAGCGAGGCCGAGATGCGTCGTATCTCAAATCTTACAACGCCCTCTTCGATTGCCGCTATTTTCCGGATTCCCGATCAGGATGTCGATATCGACAGTCTGGAAATATCCGGCAATGAGCTCTATCTGCTCCTCGACGGCGTGCAGGACCCGGGTAATCTCGGAACAATCCTGCGCACATGCCATTGGTTTGGCGTCAGGAAAATATTTGCCTCGCGTGATACAGCCGACCTGTATAATCCCAAAACCGTGCAGGCCACAATGGGTTCGCTCGGCAGGGTAGAGGTGATATACTGCAATCTGGCCGACCTGATAGGGCGATTCCCGGAGATGCCGGTATATGGCACGCTGCTCGAAGGCAAACCGATTTACAGCGAGTCTCTCTCCGAAGGTGGATTCATAGTGATGGGAAATGAGGGGAAAGGAATTTCGGATGAAATCAGGGAATTGATCACTCTGCCGCTCAACATCCCGCCGGCCAGCCTGGAGCATGGGGAATCATTGAATGTGGCAATCGCCACGGCCGTGACGCTGTCGCAGTTCCGCGCCCGCTCGTTCAACGGATCTGCCCGTTAAGTCCGGGCATAAACGCATCGGCAATGTGCTGAATATGGTGATTATCATCCTCGAAAGTAACGGTGATGATATCGAAGCGATACTGATAGGGCATGGGCAGATTGCGCATATATACTTCGGCAGCCCTCATCATCTTGTTGCGCTTGTTTTTATTCACGGCTTCCAACGCCGCGACCTGTCCCTCCTTGCGGCTCTTCACTTCCACGAAGGCCACCGTGAAATTCTTCTCCGCGATGATGTCCACTTCAATGCGGTTGCCTATACGCCAGTTTCGCTCGCGCACGGAATATCCCTCCGAGAAGAGATAATCCGTGGCAAGCTGTTCTGCAATCACACCAATCTCGCGATTTTCAGCGCCTTGCTTTTTCTTGTCCATAATTTATGGTGCAGGGTAGAGGTGCGTCGGGTAATATTTAGAATGCCTTAAACGACATGTCGAGCCCCTTCACGCTGTGGGTGAGGGCGCCTACGGAGATGAAGTCTACGCCGGCCTCTCCGTATTGACGGAGATTCTCAATCGTGATGCCGCCTGACGACTCAGTCTCTACCTTGCCGCCAACCATTTCCACGGCTTCGCGAGTGAGGGCAGGGGTGAAATTGTCGAACATGATGCGGTCCACTCCGCCATGCTCAAGCACGCGGCGGATATCGTCGAGGCTGCGCACCTCCACCTCAATTTTGAGGTCCTTGCCATTCTCCTTGCAATATGCGTTGGCACGGTCGATGGCCTTCTCGATGTCTCCGGCGAAATCGATGTGATTGTCCTTGATGAGAATCATGTCGAAAAGTCCGATGCGATGGTTGGTGCCACCGCCGATCTTCACTGCCTCCTTCTCGAGCATGCGCATGCCGGGAGTGGTCTTGCGGGTGTCGAGCACGCGGGTGTGAAGCCCTTCGAGCTCATCCTGATAGCGGCGGGTCATAGTGGCCACGCCACTCATGCGCTGCATTATATTGAGCATAGTCCGCTCGGCGATAAGCAGGCTTCGCACGCTGCCTTCGGCGGTGAAGGCCACGTCTCCTTTCTTCACCCTGGCGCCATCCTCAATCATTATATTCATCTTGATTGCAGGATCCACCTTATGGAGCACCTTTTCTGCCACATCCACGCCTGCGAGGATGCCATCCTCCTTGATGATGAGGCGGCTGCGTCCCTGCGCTTCGGCAGGGATGGTGGAAAGGGTGGTGTGGTCACCGTCGCCGAGATCTTCGGCGAATGCAAGGTCAAGAAGCTGATCAATCAATTCCTCTTTATTCTTCATTTCAATCTTTACCTTAGATGTGAAAAAAGAAATAAGCCATACTTATGACTTATTTCTTATTACTTATTACTTAGTTATTTAATTCCGTCACGTTCAAGCAGGGCGTCTACGGTCGGTTTCTTGCCGCGGAACTCAATGTAGAGCTCCATGGGATCCTTCGTGTCGCCGCTCTGAAGCATCTTGTGGAATTTCTCGGCAGTGTTCTTATTGAAGATGCCGGTTTCCTTGAATGCCTTGAATGCGTCGGCGTCGAGCGACTCAGCCCACTTGTAACCATAGTAACCAGCTGCATAGCCTCCCGAGAAGATGTGGCCGAACGAGGGTGAAAGCACACATCCCTCCACTGCGTCGAACACCTTGACAGGCTCCATGGCCTTCTTCTCGAATTTCTCGATATCGGCAGATGCGCGGAGAGGTTCGGTGATGGTGTGGTAAGCCATGTCGAGGTAACCGAATCCGAGCTGACGCATTGTGCTGTAGGCAGCGGCATACTGCGAGGCCTTCACGAAGCGGTCGAGCAATTCCTGCGGCATCTTCTTGCCTGTTTTGTGATGCTTGGCGAAGCTGTCGAGGTATTCCTTCTGTGTTAGGTAGTTCTCGTTAAACTGTGAGAAGAGTTCCACAAAGTCGTGCTCCACGTTTGTGCCGCTTACTGTTTCGTAGGTGGCTTCGGCGCTCAGACCGTGAAGGGCATGGCCAAACTCATGGAGGAAAGTCTCCACCTCGTCGCTATTGAGAAGCACATCCTCATTGCCGACGGGTTTGGTGAAGTTGCATACGATGGAAACCAGCGGAATTGACTTCTTGCTGTTGTCGTCTTTGCTCTCTGTGCGGAATTCAGTCATCCATGCGCCGGGGCCTTTGCCGGGACGATAGAAGAAGTCGGCATAGAGCACGCCAAGAAGTTTCTTGTTGCGGTCGAACACCTCGTATATCCTTACATCGGGGTGATATTTGTCGATCTTGTTAGTCTCCTTGAATGTATAGCCATAGAGCTTGGTGGCGAGCCCGAACACACCTTTGATGGTATTGTTAAGTTCGAAGTAGGGCTTCATATCCTCCTCATTGAATGCGTAGCGGGCATTCTTGAGTTTGTCGGACCAGTAGGAATAGTCCCAGGGCATGAGCACGAAATCGGCGCCCTCAGTGGCGCGTGCGAAATCTGTGATCTCAGCAATCTCCTTGCGCATGGGCTCGGTGTAGCTGGTGCGCAGGCCCTCAAGGAATTCCATCACGGTCTGCGGGGTCTTCGCCATCGTGTTCTGCAGATTGTATTCTGCGAAATTGGAGCAGCCCATCAGATTGGCAATCTCCAGGCGGATGTTGGCGATATCCTTAAGAATCTGAGCATTGTCGAACTCTCCATATGTATTCTTCTTGCCATTGATGCGGTAGAGTTTCTCGCGAAGGTCGCGACGCTTGGCATATGTCATGAAGGGCGCATAGGAGGGACGGTAGAGCGTAACGAGGTAGAGGCTCTCGTCGTCGGGCTTACCCTCCTCTGCGAGCTCATCCTTTGCAGCACTTCTGTAAGAAGCGATGATGCTTTCAGGGATACCATCAAGATCCTCCTTCTTAAGCCACATGCGGGCTTCGGGAAGCTTGAATGCGTTGGCCACATTCTGAGAGAAGCGCACGTTGAGGTCGGAGAGCTCAGCGTTCAGACGGCTGAGTTTTTCGCGGTCCTTGCCCTTGAGGTCGGCGCCGGCTAGGAGGAATGTCTGATAGGTCTTGTCGATGAGACGACGCTGCTCGGGAGTGAGGCTCTGGTCATTTTTGGCGTTGTCGTGGACTGTGCGGATGCGGTTCCAGAGTTTCTCATTGAGCATGATGGCAGTGGAGTGTTCCGACATCGCGGGGGTGACTTTGGCGAGAGCCTTCATCAGGAGTGTGTCGCCAGTGGCACCCTCAAGGTTGCTCAGGGCAAGCACCGACTGATTGAGAATCTTGCCGCTGCGGTCGAGCGCAACTATGGTGTTCTGGAATGTGGGTGCCTCGGCAAGATTGGCGATGGCATCGATCTCGGCATTGTGGAGGCGGATCCCCTCGAGGATTCCCTCCTCATACTGTGCAGGTGTGATTTTCGAGAGAGGAAGGGTGCCATATACACCTGTGCCTGCTGAAAGCAGGGGGTTATTGGTGGCGGCGTTGCCGCCGAGATTTACTGACATGATTGTAATTGCTGTGAGTGTATGCAATAGAAATTTCTTAATCTTCATGGTGTCGGGTTTTGAAGGAAAGTTTTTCTCCTGTGTTAGAAATTGACGCCCGTTAGAAATTGACGCCGAAAACGAGACGCACCACATAGATGTACTGTGTGTCAAGTTGAACAGTGGCTTTGTGGTTTTCGTTGAAATACCTGTATCCTGCGGAAAGAATCATGTAGCTTTTAGCGCGCTGGCTTTGAGAGAAATTCACACCGAGGCCGAGCAAGCACATGAAATCGCCGAAGGTCTTGGTATCCTTTCGGGTGTCAAACTGATAACCGGCTGCGATGTCCATGAACAGCAGCGAGGGTTTCGGACGGAATGATGTGCGAATTGTGCCATAGACGGGAATCTGGGTGGCACCGGAATAGAATGAGCGGTGCACGCCTACGCCTACGCCGGCGAGCTTGAGAAT
This sequence comes from uncultured Muribaculaceae bacterium, assembly GCA_905209725.1. Classification (GTDB taxonomy): domain Bacteria; phylum Bacteroidota; class Bacteroidia; order Bacteroidales; family Muribaculaceae; genus Lepagella. The sequence continues at coordinate 1,443 of CAJLTZ010000022.1, read as the reverse complement.
GTCGTTCTTATATCCGAAGAGCACGTCGAGGTCGAAGGAGGAGAGGTCGTGACCTGTGAGGTCGATTGTAGAACCCAGTTCGGCGCCCCATGTGAAATGCGAGAAGAATAGGTTACGCCCTCCTGCGGGCAGGAGGCTCTCCTCGACAACAGACTTGTGGGCCGGCACGGAATCGGTCGCAACTACCGGTGCCGCGAAGATGGCTGACGGGGATATAAACGACAATAACCCCACGACAAAGGAAACTATTATGCTGATTCTCTTTGACATGGGATTAATGTTTGAATTTTGCTTATCAGAATGTTTATTCGCCCAGATAGCTTTTGAGCAACTTGCTCTTCTGCCCTTTGAGGCGGCGGATTGCCTTCTCCTTAATCTGGCGCACACGTTCGCGGGTAAGGTCGAATTTTGCTCCGATCTCCTCAAGGGTCATCTCCTGGCAACCGATGCCGAAGAACATCTTCAGGATCTCGCGTTCGCGGTCGTAGAGCTGGCGCAGGGCACGGTCCACCTCTTTGGCAAGCGACTCCTGATTGAGGGTGGCGTCGGCCATGGGGCTGTCGTCGTTGGTGAGCACGTCGAGAAGCGAATTGTCCTCGCCCTCCACAAAGGGGGCATCCATTGAGATGTGGCGTCCGGAAACCTGGATTGCATCGGCCACCTTCTCTGCCGGCATTTCGAGACGGGCTGCGATTTCGTCGGTGCTCGGGCGACGCTCGTTCTCCTGTTCGAAGCGCGTCATCTCCTTGGTGATCTTATTCAGAGACCCTACCTGATTGAGCGGCAGACGCACGATGCGGCTCTGCTCGGCAAGCGCCTGCAGAATCGACTGGCGTATCCACCACACTGCGTATGAGATGAACTTGAATCCACGCGTCTCGTCAAATTTCTGAGCCGCACGAATGAGTCCCAGGTTCCCCTCGTTGATGAGGTCGGGCAGGCTGAGACCCTGATTCTGATATTGTTTAGCCACCGATACCACGAATCGCAGATTAGCCCTGGTGAGCTTGTCGAGCGCTGCACGGTCTCCTTTCTTGATACGCTGAGCCAATTCTACCTCCTCACTTACGGAGATCAGCTCCTCTCGTCCTATTTCCTGCAGATACTTGTCGAGCGATGCGCTTTCGCGGTTGGTGATTGATTTGGTAATCTTTAGTTGTCTCATATACTAAATTATACTCCAAAAATTCTTGCAAATTTAACAAATATTTTGATAAAATGCAATAGCCATATTGCAAAATTTTATCAATATTCGCACGCCCTTATTCATGCACGTGTCTCAAGACTCATGCACGACCCTGATTTATGGCGTGGCTGCCAATGATGTTAACCTGATTGTACTATTCATTAAACTAACAAATTTTGTGCCGTATTATTGCATTCACGCCATTAAGACCCCATCCCACAAAAAATGTTAACGCAGGGGCGGCGTATTTTCGAGGA
>CAJLTZ010000021.1 GCA_905209725.1 uncultured Muribaculaceae bacterium | reverse complement strand
TCGGTAATTTTCGCCAAGCCTCATCGGTCGCATAGCCCGCTATGCTCCCTCTTCATCTTGTGAAAATTCCTCGAAAATACGCCGCCCCTGCGTTAATATTTTTTGTGGGATGGGGTCTTAGAACGTGGTATTGAAGTTGTCTAAACTTTTTTTTGATACGATTTCATCAGGTTTCCGAGTGGATTTTCATTCCGGAAGAGGTAGTTTAGCGGTCTAAACAACCGATGAGGGAATGGGAAGACGCCGAAAAGATGACGGAAGATTGACAATGAGAATGAAAAATTTCTAATTTATCATGGCTTTTTACATTCGTAAAAAAGTTTAGACATCTTCATTATTAACAAAAATCCTCCGCATCGCTGCGGAGGATCTATGCGCTTCAGGATGGGCTTGAACCAACGACCCCCTGATTAACAGTCAGGTGCTCTAACCAACTGAGCTACTGAAGCAAATTCTAACTTTAAAACATTTAATTATGAAAAAGAAAACTATGCGCTTCAGGATGGGCTTGAACCAACGACCCCCTGATTAACAGTCAGGTGCTCTAACCAACTGAGCTACTGAAGCATTTTCTTCAATCGCAGGAGCGCTCTCCTGCTCTCTTCGTGATCCGCGTGGGGCTCGAACCCACGACCCCAACATTAAAAGTGTTGTGCTCTACCAGCTGAGCTAGCGAATCATCCTTGCGCCCTCGGCTTCCCGAAAAGCGATGCAAAATTACAACATTTTTTTATTCCCTCCAAATTTTAAACCATATTTTTTTATTTTTTTGTTCGATTCCCCCTCCCATTCCTCCTGCATGCGCGATTTCTCTCCTATTAATGTGCGAGTTTGCATTTTTTTGATTATTTTTGTGGTTGCATTTGTCCGCAATGTAGAATTCCAACCGCGGCCATGCAAAAATAATGGATAAAGAATCTTTGAATTTTCCCCGTACCATAGCGGAACGCATCCTCTCCGGAGGCGCTTCCGCCACTCGCGAAGAGGCTCTGCGCCTCGCCGCCCATACCGACCTCGACGGGCTCTGCGACGCCGCCGACTTAGTGTGCCGCCATTTCATGGGCGACACCGTAGACTCCTGCTCCATCGTCAACGCCCGCTCCGGCCATTGCAGCGAGGACTGCAAATGGTGCGCCCAGGCAGCCCGCCATCACACAGGCTGCGCCACATACAATTTCCTCGACCCTGAGGCCGCCATGCAGGCCGCCCGTCACAACGAGCGTGAAGGGATCCGTCGCTTCTCCCTCGTCACCAGCGGCCGCGCCGTCACAAAATCAGACCTCGGTAAATTCTGCGACATCATCCGCCGGCTCACATCCGAGACCGACCTCTACATCTGCGCCTCAATGGGCCTGCTCGGCGACGAGGAGATGCAGATGCTCGCAGACGCCGGCGTGAAACGCTACCACTGCAACATGGAGACCTCCGAGGAGTTCTTCCCCACCCTCTGCACCACACACACCGCCGCCGACAAACGAGCCACCATCAGCGCCGCCCGCCGCGCCGGCATGGCTGTATGCTCCGGCGGCATCATCGGCATGGGTGAATCCATGGAACAGCGCATCGACCTCGCTCTCGAACTCGCACAGCTCGATGTGGACTCCGTGCCCATGAACATCCTCAACCCCATCCCCGGCACACCGCTCGAAAACACTCCCCTCATATCCGAGGAGGACATCGTGCGCACCGCGGCCGTCTGGAGGTTTATCCTCCCCAAAAAGAGCATACGCTTCGCCGGCGGCCGAATGCGGCTCGGCAAAGAGTCGATGCTCCGAATGCTACATGGCGGAGTGAACGGCGTCCTGATGGGAGACATGCTCACCACTGTCTCAAACGACATCGCATCCGACCGCGAACTCTTCCATGAGGCCGACCTCAAATTTTAACAACGAGGCTGTTTAAACAACTTCACCATCCCAGCTTACAGAAAATGGATATTTCAGTTGTAGTTCCCCTATATAATGAAGCCGAGTCGCTTCCCGAGCTCACCGAATGGATTGAGCGCGTGATGAATGCCAATGGCTTTTCCTACGAGATTCTCTTCATCAACGACGGCAGCACCGACGATTCCCCGGCCGTGATAAAGCGCCTGGCCGAATCCAATCCTGCCATCCACCTCGTGTCGTTCGCACGCAACTATGGCAAGTCGCCGGCGCTCGACACCGGCTTCCGCCGCGCAAAGGGTGATGTGGTAATCACCATGGACGCCGACCTCCAGGACTCCCCCGACGAGATTCCGGAACTATACCGCATGATCACAGCCGAAGGCTACGACCTCGTGTCCGGCTGGAAAAAGAAGCGCTACGACCCCCTCTCCAAGACCATCCCCACAAAACTCTTCAATGCCACGGCCCGAAAGGTGAGCGGTATCCATAATCTCCACGATTTCAACTGCGGATTAAAGGCCTACCGCCGCGATGTGGTGAAGCATATCGAGGTTTATGGCGACATGCACCGCTATATCCCATATCTCGCAAAGAATGCCGGTTATAAGAAGATTGGCGAAAAAGTGGTACACCATCAGGCACGCAAATATGGCACCACAAAGTTTGGCCTCGACCGCTTCGTGAACGGATATCTCGACCTCGGCACCCTCTGGTTCCAGTCGAAATTCGGCATCAAGCCGATGCATATGTTCGGCCTGCTCGGTTCGATTATGTTCATGATCGGTTTCCTCGCCGTGATCACTGTGCTTATCCTAAAGATTGTGGCCATGTGCAGCGACTCATATAATTTCTACCTCACCAAGTCCGTATATTTCTATCTCTCGCTGGCATTCATGGTGCTTGGCACGCAGTTCTTCTGCACCGGTTTCATCGGCGAGATGATCACGCGCAATTCTCCCGAGCGTAATAACTATCTGATAGCCGAGGAATTCTAATGAAGTCATTTCCAAAGACTCTTCCGAAGATACTTGCCGCAGTGCTCATCGTGCTGCTCGGCGCATCCTGTTCCGACGACTGTTCGGAAAATCAGAACGCGCTCCCGCTGGCCGGCTTCTATTCCTCCACGGGGGAGGAGGTCTCGGTGGATTCTCTGCGGGTGGTGGGTCTCGGCGCGCCGGGCGACTCCGTGCTCTATTCCGGCAGCGGAGCCATAACGCAGCTCTATCTCCCCCTCCGCGTCACCTCCGACACTACCACGTATCTATTCGGCTCACTCCCGCGCACGAAGCTTGACACCGTGACTTTCATCTATTCGCGCACGCCGGTGTTCGTGTCCGAAGAGTGTGGCGTAAGCTACCGCTTCGACATCCGCGAGATCCGTTGCCACGGACTGATGATCGATTCCGTGACATGCCCGTTGGGATATATCGACAATGTAAACGCGCAGAACCTGCGGATATATTTCTCCCCCGCGCTCTTCCCCGAGGAACCCGACCAACCCGTCAATCCCGAAAAATGATGAAAGCCATGAAGAATCCCATCCGCATCCTTATAGCATTTGCCGTGGCCTTTCTCACGCTTTCTCCGGCTCGGGCGCAGGAAGTCAACGACAGCGTTCCCGGCGACAGCATTTCCCGGGGGCAATTGCCGGCATTGCAGCCTAAACAGGAACCACGCAAGACTACTCCGGTCGACATCGACGACGAAAAACCGCAGCAGGTGCTCCATTATTACGATAAGCATGGCGACCCGCTCAAGGAGCCGGTGATGTTCCTTGCCACGCTCGACACAGTGACAAAACCGAAGTCGAAACCAGTCTATCCTATCTATAACGGTGTGACCGTTGGCGTCAATTTCGGCGATGTGCTCAATTACGCCCTCGGCCATAAATATGCTGGATTCGACCTCCACGCCGACGTGTCGCTCCACAACTGGTTCTTCCCCGCCCTTGAACTCGGCGTCGGATATTCCAATGATGCTCCTGAACGCAAGAACTTCACCTACCGCGTGAAGCCTTCATTCTATGCCAAGGCGGGTATCAACTATAATTTCATGTATAAGAGCGACCCCGCTTATCAGGTGTTTCTCGGACTGCGCGCGGCATTCTCCTCCTTCAACTGGACCGTAGGAAATGTCACAGTCTCCAACGATTATTGGCAGGATTCGGAGCATTTCTCCATGGCGCAGCGCCATTCCACGGCTTTCTGGGGCGAGGCGCTCGCCGGGGTAAAGGTGAAGATTGTTGGGAATTTCTCTCTCGGCTGGACGCTGAGGTATAAATTCCCGTTCCACATTTCCACCGACGGACCCGACGACCCATGGTACATTCCAGGCTACGGCGGTAACGACTTCGGCATCACCATCTCGGCGATGTGGACTTGCCCCGCCCCGGGCAAGAAAGAGCCTGCATCCGACGTTAAGGAATAAAACCCTTCTGCAACTCACACCTTTCAACCTAACCATAAAAGGAATAAACTCATAAAACCAATAACAATGAATAGAACAATCCGCACACTGACATTCGCCGCGCTTCTCGCCGGCGCTTCGGCTGCCGCCTTTGCCGTTCCGGCCAAGCAGGGCCCCATCAATGTCACCCAGCCCGACGGCACTCCCCTCACCATCCGCATCCAGGGAAATGGCCTCAGTCATTTCACCTACACTGACGACGGCTATCTGCTCGTCGGCATTCCCGAAGAAGGCTATGAATACGCCCGCATCGGCACCAACGGCGAAATCGAGGCCTCCGGCATACGCGCCCGCAACCTCGACATGCGCAGCGCCTCCGACCTCGCTTTCCTCAAGACCGTGAGCCATCAGGCCACTCTTCAGGCTGTCGAGAAGGCTGATATGGCAGCGAAGGCCGACCGCCTGGCCCGTGAAGAAAAACTCCGAAACTCCAATCCTCGCAAGGCCGTTTCGAATGGCGCTGTCCTTTCCCGAGGTCTGATCCACGACAATTTCCCCACTAAGGGAGAAATCAGGTCGCTCGTGATCCTCGTGGAATTCGAAAACGCGACTTTCGACTCCAAGAACCTTCCCGAATACCGCTATTCACAATACAGTGACGGAACCGCCCACACCTACTTCAATGATATGTTGAATAAGGACGATTTCGATGCCTTCAATTCACAGTTCCATTGGAAAGGAAGTGCCCGCCAGTGGTTTATGGAGAACAGCAAGGATGCCGACGGCAAGTCGCAGTTTATCCCGACTTTCGATGTATACGGACCCGTCAAGCTCGGAAAGCGCATCAGCTATTATGGCAAAAATGAATACAATCAGGAGCCGAACGCCTACAAGATGATTGTGGACGCTTGCAAAATCCTTGACGAAACCACCGACATCAATTTCGCCGACTATGACTACGATGGCGACGGAGATGTCGACAATGTTTTTGTGTTCTATGCCGGATATGGAGAGGCTGACGGAGGCGCTGCCGAAACTGTATTCCCCCATGCCGACCATATCAGTTATTTTGAGCGTGTAGTCCTTGATGGAGTGCGTCTCGACTATTACGCATGCGCCAACGAGACTGTCTACGCTGCCCGCTATCCTGATGGGATCGGCACATTCGTGCATGAATTTGGCCATGTTCTCGGTCTTCCCGACCTTTATCCCTCAATGGGCTATGGCGTAGGAGCATACACCCCCCTCAAATACGACATCATGGACCAGGGCGTTTACAACAACAGCAAACGCACTCCTCCTTATTATTCCGCATATGAGCGCTACGCACTCGGCTGGCTCGAACCGCGTGAGTTCTGCACCGAGGAGGAAATCGACCTGCAGCCTCTCCACTCATCCCTCCAGGCTTATATCGTCAAGACAGACAACCCTTATGAATATTTCATGGTGGAACGCCGCAAGAAAGAGGGATGGGACAGCTTTATCCCGGGAGAAGGAGTGCTTATATGGCATATCGATTATAATAAGCAGATTTTTGACAAGAACCAGTGCAACAACCTTATCGACCATCAATATATCGACCTAATCGAAGCCAACGAAATTGAGGATATATATTATGCCGACGGTCATCCTTTCGGAGCAGCATCGGGCGTGACATCCTATTCGTTCCGCGGGTGGAGCGGCAAGGATACCGGTGTTAGCATCTCCAACATCAAGGAGGAGGGCGACAAACTCACCTTCAAGGCAATCAACCCGAACGGTCCGGTTGTTGGCATCGAGAATATCGACGCTGACATCGATGCAAGCAACGCCGAGGCCGGCTATTACTCGCTGCAGGGCATCAAGGTGGAAAATCCCGCCAAGGGCGATATCCTCATCAAGGTGGCCAACGGCAAAGCCCGCAAAGTGAAATTCTAAGACCCCAATCCACAAAATCCCATATATCCAAGCCCAGGCTGTGCACTGGAGCGGTCGACGCCCTCGCCGACCACAACAGCACAGCCTGGGCTTGTATTTTTGCTATTTAGACCCCTGCGTTAACATTTTTAATACATCGGCGTAAATGGTTCCGACTTGCGCAGGCGCTTATTGGCGTTCCCTACCAGATCGGCAGTATCCGACGTATCCAGTTTCAACACCGGAGCCCCCTTCCCCAAATCCAGGGTTTTCAAATCAATATAATAATAACCCGGATTCGTTACCTTCTCGAAATAATATGTCAAGTCGCGAAGATTGCTGTATGTCCGCCACTGCGTACTGCTAAGTTCCGGTTCGCCGGGAACTTCATATGAATATGGCACGCATGAACCTACGATTATACTCCTTGCTATCGTCACCCCAAGATCTGCATCGCCGGTCATCTTCACATGATGTGCGTAATAATTGGCACGCACGCACCGGTCGGGACTCGACACCGTGCCGGGCAACATATTCTTACCTCCGATTTTCCCCCAATAATTGATAATAGCAGACATCTGGGGCCATTCCGGGTCATTGGTCATGGCAAGGTAATCGCCCATGTCGTAGATGTTGATTTCGCCATGGTCGAATTCGAAGAGGATGCTGCGGCCTGTCTGGTCTGTCACTCCCCAATGCAATTGCGACACTGTGCCACCATCGAACGTCGCACCCTGGATGTCAAAACTGCTGTTGCGGAGAAGTTCCTCCACCTCCTGCGTAGTGGCGCACTGGTCAAGAATCCAGGCCACAAACACGGCCATCGACATCTGATAAGGCTTTGGATTCTTCGCATCGTTATATATAGTTCCTTTGCAGAAGAGTCCATTCACCACGAGTCCCTTTTCATTCATTCCTTCTGTGATGCCGCCGTCATAACTGACGGCATATACAGCGCCATATCGGGAGGTCCAGTGAAGCGCATCAGGAAGGATGGAACTCTCCTTGTCCATGCCTCGCGGATAGACATAGAGGTTTGTGGGGATAGGTGTTTTCCAGTCGAGCGAACGGGCCACGACATAGAGAGAGTCGCTACCCTGGTATAATACACGCGAACAAGCGCCTGCATGTGGTGCCGGAGAACAGAGGGCGGCAGCGGCAAGTGCGCCGGTACCGACAGTGGATATAAGTGATTTCATAGCTTTAAATCGATATGCAATAACGGATTTACATTCAAAATAAAAACGCACCCGGACCATAGAATGTTCGGATGCGCTAAAATTGGGAATAATGACCTTATTCTATTACCTTGAAAGCCGTAACACAAGCCCCGGGGATTATAGCCGCCTTAATCTCTTCCTGACTGGGAGTTTCTTTCAACGCCGCATATTCTGCGAACGTCCAGCGCGTGAACACGCTTCCAGGGCCGAGACCCTGGCGGTTGAGCCACCATCCATCTCCCATCTTCACCGGTGCCGATGCTGCCGTAATGTCGCCGGGGGCCGGATAATAGGTCAGATTGCCCGCACCGTCGAGAGTCACTGCAACATGGTCTGCGTAATCTCCACTCATTTTGAAAGCTGTCTTCTTAGGCAACATAGCCACACTCCCTGTTGGTCTTGTATAAATACCATTTGAGGAAATCCCTCCTGACGACGGAACCCTTATCACCATCAAGTTGGATCTCTGCGAGCAGCTGCAAAGCAGAAGCGCAGCGCCCGCTGCCAATATTATTTTCTTCATAATAGTAGTACAATTCAAAAATAATGCCGATACGTGCGGACACGCATCGGCATTTCAATTATCTGTTACTGAAAAGATTCAGATTAGAAAACTACCTTAGTAGCCTTGCTGCCCTGCTTCTTAACAACTACCTCACCCTTGACGGGAGCTGCAACCTCAACACCCTGAAGGTTGAAGTAGCGAACGGGAGCGTTCACGTCAGCGTCGTTAACGATACCCTCAACGCCAACAACTGCCCCCTCGGGAAGCTGAATCTGGGAGACCATTTCATCCTGACCCCACTGATTCAACATGATGATATTGGTTGCATTTGCAACACGGCAGTTGGGAAGTGTAACCATAAACTGGTTGTCCATAGTGGGAAGAGTAAATTTGTTTTCCTCTAAGAAAGCTTTTACATTCTCAGCGGGAACATTCTCAAAATACTTGAAATGGCCACCCATTGAGCTCATATAAAGCATACCGAACTGCCAATGACCGGCACCACTGGGAACACAGGGAACCACAATAGGAAGAGTTTTATCAGTAAGATCAAGCAAGATGCCTCCATTGGGCTGATACATCAAACCCTCCTGGCTGAATGTACCCTGATATCCCGACTCAGGTCCGTAAGGATTCAGCAGATATACGAAATTCGGGTTGTTTTTGTAGCGCAATGCGGGCACCTCATACTCACCGGGGAGTCCGTTGAATCCGAAACCTGTAAACCAGCCATCGTTCATTGTGGCCATGCCCTTGTTTTCCCAATCATTTTCATTGTAAGTGAAATAGCAGTTGGGACCGAGAATTTCTCTCAGGTTTGTGAATTGTGTAAGGCGTTCGCTAAATGGAACCCAAGTGTTGAAATATCCAGCATTTACAGGAATTCCGTATCCGGTATCCGCTCCATCTTTGTAGATGGCAAGAGTGATGATATTCCAATTTTCGCTGTCATCAAATACACCAGACCAAATCACCTCGCCTGTTTCTTCATTAATGTAATCATTAATAAATGGCATCTTACATTCGTCAACCTCGTAGGGATTGTTACCTGTAAGTTCACCGGTCTCCGGATCGGTCACCACAGTCCATTTTCTTGTCTGGACTGTAAGGTCGCCGATAAGGTCACTTCCATCGGGCAATTTTCCGCAGTTAACGTTCTTCTGTAATACCATGCCGCCCTTGATTGTGATCTCTCCTGTAGCGGCGTCATAAGGACAATCAAGTTGTGTACCGAATACAAATCCACTTATAACAACATTACCCGGAGTTGTACTAGGGCTGATTGTCAGTGTACCGGTCTGAGTATCTGAGTTCTGATATGGCTGAGCTGACCATGTCCAGTAGGGACCATAGATCTGATCTATCGGCCGTGCTACTTTTACTACATTCTTAGCTTTCTTCACAGCGGCAGGAGCCACCGTTTTACCGGAAAATGTAACCTTCTCGGGAAGCTGAAGCTTCTGCGGTGCCGGCAGATTGAGCGCTGCGGATGCCGAAACGCTCACTGCAAGTGCAGCTGCCAATACGGAGTAGATTTTCTTCATAACTTTTTTTAGTTTTTATGTTTGTTTATGTTTGTTTATGTTTGTTTATGTTGTTTATAGTTTTCTTGTTCTATTCTCCGCTCTTAATCCAGAGCGGCGACATGGCTCTTGGAATACGGTGGCAAAACTACAAAAATTAAATTTAAAAACCAAACGATTTTTGAAAAAAAGTAAATTTGGTCCCGATTCCTGTGGTAATGACAAATGGAAACCGCGTGCAATACTTAGCTTCGCCATGTATTGCACGCGGTATATCTTTAGTGTAGTCCATCTTTGTGACTACACTAATATAGTCAGAACACTATCTTTTCGCTTTTCCCGGCCTGCTTCCGTATGAGCAGCATTCCTTTCTCGGGATTTGCCACCGGCAGGCCCTGAAGGCTGAAATATTCGGCCGGAGTTTCATTGTCATCTACGATGCCCTCCACTCCAACACTTTCTCCGAGAATCGATATGCCGCCAAGGTAACGGTAGCCGTTGTTGGCCATCCATTGGGCTCTGATAGAATATACCACATTCGCCTCTCCCTCCTGGAAATTAACCGGTATCTCGACTTTCTCACTCTGATCTACTGCGAGGAAAGGCTCGGTGCTATAGAGATTATCGGCCACCTGCGTATATTTACTTGAGCCCTCCGCACGCTTGAAGATGCCAACCATCATGTTGGAGTCAAGGAATCCTCGAGTCACCGTATACCCGAAATTGATTGTGAAGTCTCTCAGATTCGGAACCACGTAGACGCCATAATATTCCTTTCCATTCACTGTAATCGATTCTTTCAGTTCGGCTCCCGCCACCGTCAACTCATCAAGTTTCACATTCGTATTGCCCGAAAGAGTTGTCATAGTCACTTTCCCGAACGTAGCCACTACCTGATTGCGGTCGTTGTCGAAAAGGCCGAGGGTATACTCCGTGCCACTTACATACCCGGCGTTGTTCTCCATCTTGAACTTTATGACATATTCATTCGTCTGCTCTTCTCCGGCATTCACCACCACTATGAATGAATCGGCCTTAAACGCGACTTTGTTGTTATTCAGCAGAACCGGTGAAATACTCTCGAACAGATTCTTGTCGTACGAGTTTTTCATCTTTACCTGCAACTTCACATTGCGTCCTTCATAAAGATCCGATGTGAGAGCACCTTCGATAAAAGTGATAAGTTCTGTAGGAACATTCTCTACGGTATAGTTTCCATCCTTTACATTGAGTATGCAATAGTTCGGATAGCCATAGGGCGCCACCACGGGAACAAATTTCGTATCGGCTCCTCCGTCGGTCACATCCTTGGTAGCACAATACATTTTATATTTTCCATCAGGCAACTCTTCGGGCATCGGGATGCGCAGGCTCCAGATCTTTGCACTCAGGTATTGGCCGAATTGCAGCGTGATTGCAGATTGCGAACCTCCCCCCTGAAGCATACCACTGACTTCCACAGGCTGCGAATCAGCATTGTCCATACTCTCAAGGATTGCACCGAATGCAAATTTTGAAGTAGCATAAACCACATTATTATACCATCCCGGATAATCATAATTTTGGTCTACAGTCAGAATCACATTGCTGCCGCTGACTGTGGCTTGGGTCGCACCCAATTGCGATACAACCGGTTTGAGGGGATATTCTCCACCCTTGTCAGGCTGCATACCAATCACAGCATCCTGACTGTAATTGAATCCGCCCATCGATCCGCCGACGCCCTGCGCCATCGGAGTGAGCACATTGAGCGAATAGTAGCCGTCGCTCATACCGCCCCAACCCCAGTTGAGATGGTAATAACCTTTGCCATCGTATCCATCCACAATAAATGAGTGGCCGCCGTCGAGCGGAGAGGTGCCATTGTAGATCACAGGACCCACATTCTTCAGATTATCATAAATCATCTTTTCCCAGACTTCCGGAGCGTAAATCTGGCGATCCTCGTAGGTCATCGACTTGTCATATCCGAAATGATCCACAAGGGCCTCGCGAATCAACACACTCCGCGCGCCGGATGCATAGGCGGTGTAACCCATCTCAACGCTATAGCCCACCGCCTGCATTAGCAATGCCACTGCGTCTGCCTGATCCTGATTATAGTCACCGGCATTATACACATCAAGCATATTGTCCCATTTGAAAGGATGATCCTTCAGGACCATGGTATATGTCTTTCCTGCATCCTGATAATGGAGCAATCCTTTTCCGACTTCAGGATAATTGAAATACTTCATTGCCTGAGCCGTGGAGGTAGCCACACAACCCGTGGGCGCCTTGGACCCGCCGATCACCGGGCAGTTTCCGTTGTAAGGGGAATCCTGATTCCATTTTGTCTTGCAAAGCGGGGCAATCGGCTCATATGTAGCCGCATTTGCAGGAGCTTTATATCCGGTGGCTCCATGCTCGGCAGCATACTTAATCTGGGCAGCATACTGGTTGAGCCAATATTTCACCGGCGCCGGTATGTTGTTGGGATCAAACTCGCCGGTATCGCTATATCCAAGCACCGGGATAGCGATGTCATCAGCGGAAAGTACGGTGAAACCCTGACCCTGCTGCGGTGCAAATACATAAGCGGCAGGACTTCCGGCAAGTGTATTTGTGGTGTGCACAAGCCGCATGCCTTTTGCCAAAAGGGCCCGCGCCTTTACAGGACCCTCACTGTGTAAGCGGTTTAAGGCTTCATCGGGGGTAATCGGGGAAGCGGAAACGCCGAGCGCCACCACTGCTCCCATTGCAATTAATGCAGTTTTCCTTATCATCTCTGTTTAGTTTTTTATAAGCGTGTTAAATGCGGAATAAGTTGTCATTTACGATTGATTGCAGCCTGCAGATTCAAGCCAGGCCATAATTCGCAACAAATCTAATAAAAAAACGTGAACCCACAAAAAATCTTGCTCAATAACATAAAAAAATGGAAGGGCGGCGGATCGCTCCGTCGCCCTTCGCTCTAACACTTATTTAAATCATTAATTATTGAGAAGTGACAAGTCGATTGCAGGGTTGTACTGTGTTTCCGCAAGAGGAATTGCGAAACACCAGCCCTTGTTATCGGAAGGATCCTTGGTAAGTCCCGATCCGGGAGCCACATTACCCGATTTTGTGTCGCCTGCTTTCCATTCCCGACGCTCAAGATTGATGTTCCAGCGCTTGTAGTCGGTGAAACTCTGACCCTCCATGAAGAGTTCTGCACGGCGGGTGTTGCGGATTTCATCGCGAAGTGCTGTTCCGGATGTCTTGCAGGTGTAACCTTCGACACGTTTCGACATCAGTTCTGTCAGACATTTCTTAGCCTCTGTCTCATTGCCAAGTTCATAGTAAGCCTCGGCCTCAGCCAGACACATCTCGGAAGCACGCATCCAAGGATAAGCCATATTGCCATAAGGCACATCACCATAGAACTTATACTGAGCTCCGAACGGAATCTTGACCAGACGTCCGTAAGCGCCCTTTTCGAGAAGGACATCGGTATCCTTGTCAGGCTTAGCAAACCAGTAGAAATAATCGAAGAAATTATCATCAGCCTTAAAGCGCGTATAATCTACCGTGAGCACTTCGGTAAGTTGATAGAAACAGTAACCGAGAGCCACATTATACATACCCGGGCCTCCGCCGACTGCGGTAGCGGGATCGCTGAAGGCAAGATTCAGGAAGTTGTTCGCATCCACACATTTTTCATTCCAGAAATCGGATTCCTTGATTTTACCGGGATTCCATGTGGAACGAAGAACGCTGAGCTTATCGGGCATGAGATAGAGTTTGCGACGCACGTCGTTGGGATCCATGGTGTTGTAAAGGTCGATGTTCATCGCACCGGCACCGAACTCCCATGCATTCAAATATCCACCGTTGCAAGCATTGTGCGAACCCCACGACCAGTAATATGTCGTGTTGTAATCAGGATTCATATGCCAGATATAGTCGGTGCAGTCGTCGGTGAAGCCGGCGAGATACGTTTTCGCATCCATCACTGTATAGTCCTGTCGAGCAGCATGTGCATGCTGTTGAGCGAGAGCCCAGTCATGCTTCATGAGAGCTGCACGCGCAAAAATTCCGTGAGCCACACTGGCATCAACACTCCATTTGTTGGCACGCTTTGTATTAGGCGCCTCTGCATAAAGTGAGAGTGCATCGCCAAGGTCTTTATAGATTTGCTTGAATACATCATTCACTTTAACGAGAGGAGAGGGATCAGTGCCGGGTTCAGTGCGGAGCACGATACAGTAAGATTCTCCATTCTTGGAATCTTCCCAACGCGGTGCATAAAGACCCATCAACTTCTGATAGGCATGCGCGCGCATTGTATATGTCTGAGCCAGCAGGAACTTGAGTTCGGTAAACTCTGATTCTGTATAATTGGCCTCATCCATATTTGCATTGGCGATGATATTATTACACTGTCCGATCAGACCATAATAATACATCCAGGGGATGATATTGGTATATGTTCGGTTGTTCTGCATATTGTCCCAGTTGTAGAGCGACGTGTAAAATGACCAAAGGCCGCTCACAAGGTCCGGTCCGAATGCGTCGTTGCAGGCATTCCCGATATAAGCCTCGCCGCAGTTCCCGTTGAAGTCGAGCGACTGGTACTGCTTGTTCATCGCCTCAAAGATACCAGACACAGCCACACGGACGCCGGGAACAGTGGACATCGCCTGATCTGTGGTGATTTCTGTGACGGGCTCTATGTCAAGGTAATTGTCCGAACAAGCGGAGAAAAACCCTGCCACAGCGAGCGCCGCCATACCTTTTATTATTATATTTCTTTTCATAATGATGTCAGTGGTGTTTAAAATTTAACGCTGAGCTGGAAGGAATAGGTGCGGTTGGGCACATACATGGCACCCTGGCCACCTGCGAATCCATATGTCGGGTTCAGACCCTTTCTGCGGGCTGCAATGAATACATTGTCCATGAAGAAGCCCACGTTGATGTTCTGCAGTTTGAGGGGAGCAACCCACTTCTGAGGCAGATCATATGAAAGGGTGATATTCTTCAGGGTGAGGTAGCTTGCATCGATGAGCCAGCGAGAGGATGCCGCGTTGTTAAACTCGTTGAGAGTCGTGTTCATCTGAGGTATTCCTCGGGCGTCGATACGGTTGGGGCTGTCCCATGTCATGCCCTCGGGCACCTCTGTCCAAGATTTGAGCACGTCTTTGTGGAGAGCGCCGAGCGCATCATTGGTGATGCTCATCATTTGCTGATAGTTCGAGTCGTAGATCTTACCGCCGATGCTGTATGTGAAGAGCATACCGAAATTGAGGTTCTTCCAGCTTACGTTTGTTCCAAACGAACCGAACACCTTGGGAAGAGCGGATCCGCAGATCTTGCGGCCTGCATACTGAGTCTTGTAGGTATAGCCCTTGCCGTTGATTTCCACATAACTTCCGTCGGCCTTGGCATCAGCAACATTCTGAAGGTATAATGATTCGTCGTATACCCAGTTGTTGTTGTCGTCGTAGTAGTAGTAATCGGGGGAGTTCGGCTCCATATCATAGAGCGCGCGACCCGTCATCTGGTCTACACCGGCGAAGTTGTAGTCGTACATCTCATAGAGGCTCTTGCCCTGGAAGAGGGCGCTGCCCACGATGTTGCGTCCGTCAGGAAGTTTCTTGATCTTGTTGTTGATAAACGAGAAGTCGATGTTGAAGTTCCACTTCACGTTGCGGTTGCGGATGATGTCCACGCCGAAAGCGAGTTCCCAGCCGTTGTTCTCCATGGTGCCGACATTGGTCATGATGGCAGGGGTGGAACCGGACCCGCCGAGCGTACCTGCCGAGAATGGCTTGCGGAGACTGTAGATAAGGTCTGCATTAATCTTGTTAAAGTAGCCCACGCTGAATGTGAAGCGGTCGTTGAAGAGCGATCCCTCGAGAGCGACGTCAAGTGTCTTTGTAGCCTCCCATTTCAGGTCAGGATTGCCGAGCTGTACGGGGAAGATACCATTCTGATAGAACGAATAGAGGTTCAGGTAAGCCTGTGTGCCGGCTGCCTGGTTGTTACCTACGGAACCATAGGCGAGACGGAGTTTCAGGTAGTTGAGCCAGTGTGCGTTCTGGAGGAATTTCTCTTTGGAGATAATCCAGCTTGCACCGACGCTCCAGAATGTACCCCAGCGGTTGTCCTTGTAGAACTGTGAGGATCCGTCGCGGTTGAGAGAAAGTTCGGCGAAGTATTTCTGATCGTAGTTGTAACGGACGCGGCCGAGGTAGGATTCTGTGCCATATCCGCCGATTGATTCACCTGCAGATACACGCTCCTCAAAGTTGGAGAGGGCATAGATGTCGGGGAGATACTGACCCATCATGGAGATGGAGCTGCTGCCTGACTTGAGGCGGAAGTTCTCATGGTGGAGAAGAGCGTCGATATGGTTAAGACCATATTCATGGCTCCATGTAAGAGCCTGGCTGAAGGTGTAGGTCTTGCCCCAGCTGAATCCTTCGCTAAGACCGCCGATACCCTTCTGCGAACCGACCTGGTTGTTCATATACTGAGTCTGCGAACCCTTTGTGTAATAGAGGGCGCCGCGGACTGTCAACTCGAAGCCATAAGGAATCACGGCTGTTCCATATACACTTCCGTCGAAACTTGTCGAAGAATAATCGTTCTTATTAAGGCGCATCACCCATGCAATGTTGTCACCCTTGTTCACGGAACCGGTATTGTAGATGCGGCTGCCGTCGCTGTTGCGAAGGATTTCGCCGGTCTGACGGTCATGGGCATACACCGGCTGGATAGGAGCGTTGAACATTGTAAGGAACGGGTTGGTCACCACATTCTGATCCATGCTCTCACCTACCATCGACTCAACATAGTTGGCTGAAAGGTTGATACCCGTGCGCAGATAGCTGGTCGGGTTGTAGTTTGTAGTAAGGCGGCCGGTGAAGCGCTCGTAGTCTGTGTTGATCACATAACCGTTCTCCTTAAGATATGTTACGGATGCGAACGTATTGAACTTCTCAGTGGCTCCAGCCGCATTGAGGCTGTATTCCTGACGGAAACCGTTCTGGGAAATTGCGTCCCACCAGTCGAGGTCGTCATAGTTGCTGTTGAAACGGGCTGTGACCTTGCCGTTAGCATCAAAAATCTGGTTATTGGGAGCCTCAAATACATTTGTATTCTGGCAATAACCGGCCACAAAACTGTTCATCTGAGAAGCAAGTGCTTTCTCGAAAGTTGTATTTCCGTCGGATGTGGTCACCGCGCCATTGGTTTTAGCAAGAAGTGCCTGTTCCATCCAGTCCTTCACGCCGAGACGCTTGTAGAAGGAAAGACCACGGTTATACTGGCCGAGACGGACAGTAGCCGTTACGTCAACCTTGCCCACCTTCTTTGCTTTCTTTGTGGTGATAAGCACAACGCCGTTGGCACCGCGGCTACCATAGAGGGCGCAGGATGCGGCATCCTTAAGCACTGACATTGACTCTACGTCGGCGGGGCTGATTTCTGCGATGTCACCATTGTAGACAATACCGTCCACTACATAAAGAGGCGTTTGTGCCGAACCGTTGAACGAGTTGAAGCCACGGATTCGGATCGAGGGGCTTGAACCGGGGGCTCCGGTGGAGCTGTTCACCTGAACACCGGGGGCGTTACCCTCGAGGGCGCCGGTCACACTGGTCACGGGACGGTCCTCAATCTCTGAGGATCCAATCACGGCTACCGAACCGGTAAGTGACTCCTTGTTGGCAGTACCATAGGCCACTACCACCACGTCATCAAGATTCGTGGAACTGCTGGCGAGGCGTACCACCATCTTGTCGTGAAGATTTACAGTCTGCTCCTTATAGCCTACATAACTGAAGCGGGCTGTCTTTACATTGTCGGGCACCGTAATGGTGAAGTTACCGTCAATGTCGGTGGCGGCTCCCTGGCCACCTCCGTTAGGGAGAACCGTGACGCCGATCAGGGGCTCATTGTTCCCCGCATCGACGACTGTGCCGCTGATTGTGCGCGACTGAGCCATGGCAGCCCAGCTTGACGCAACCAACGTCATCAAGATTAAAAACAGTTTTCTCATACCTTAATAATTTAGATAAGTTATTGTTGTGCTTTGGTATACGATGTGATTCAACTCGGATTCATTGTTCTTTCTCACAAAGCAGGATGCGGATAGACGAGGCATGATGCAGATTCAAATCTTAGGCTGATCACAAATGTTAAAAAGTATACATTACCCTTAACATTCGCAAATTTAAACTATCGTAACAAATCTTCCAAATTTTTCTTAAAAAAATCTTAATATTTTTTTGAGTTTTTTTGCGCGCTCCATTCCGGAACCTTCCGTCCGCCAATGGATACAATATAAGGAATCCGCGTGTAGCATACAGTTATAGTTCTATGCTACACGCGGTTAATGAAATATTTGATATGGTAAGTATGACCCGCAAATTAGTTAATGCATATTTTGAGTGTATTTTCGAGTGATTCGTGTGAGTCCGGGAAGGAGCGATGCGGGCATCGTGACTGAGCGGAGTCGCACAAAGCGCCGAAAAGACGCCAAAAGATGCGTTGACTAATCAATACATTAAATAATTTCGGTGTCATACTTATTCCGGATTTTGAATTAATGAAATATCAAAATCGGGCTATGAGGGAGTCCCACATATGGATAACGCGGATTATCTTTGCGGAAGGACGCCGCACGGATTCGGGCCGAGTCGAGCGTGGAGTATGTGCCCACAAGCGTATACCACCTGTCGGAGGCTGCACGCACAGCCCTTGCCAGAGAGTCAGCCACACCTGCCCGGTGCAACTTGGCGCGGATTGCGTCGGCGCCGGCCTTTGCATTAGTGCTCATCTTATACTTGCCCACGGCCACCGACCAGCCCTTTACGGCGCGCCTCTCCCCTTCCGGAAACACGCGCTCCATAAGCACAAACACCGAGTCGCCATCTATGATGCGCAACTGGGGTCCGTCGTCGCTCATCAGTCCGGTGGCGGGAAGCATCTGCTCCTTGGCTGCCGCCTCTCGCTTGGCAAGCGCCGCATCATAAGCCGCCTTATAGTTATTTTCCGTGGGCTTGCAGGATACAAGCATGAGCGCGACCATGGCCGCGCTCATCATTATCTTATGATTCATAAGTTCTGCTTCTTTCAATTTTCTGACAATCAGTCAACCTGCACCACAAGATGCGAAGTGAGCGACCAGAACTTGTCGGGGTTCACGATCTCGATGGTCTTAGGACCGTTCTGCTCGCCTACGATGCGGTAGCTGCCGGCGGGCATGTTGGTCCATACTTTCACCTTCTTTGAGTTGGTGGGGATGCTCTTGAGTGTGCGCTTGTCGGCTTTCACAAAATAGGAAGCGTCGAAGTCACCCTTAAGCACCTTCGTGCTGCCGAGGAATTTCTTCTCAAGCAGGCCTTTCTTCTTGAGTTCCTTGCTGGTGCCGATAGCGTAATAAACGGTGTTGGCCTCATTGGCGGCTGCCACAGCCTCTTCCTGGGCTTTCTCCTTGGCTGCAGTCTCCTGCTTGACCTGCTCCTGACCTTCGGCCACCTGCGTATTGAGGGTCTCAATCTGGCCGCGGGCCTGGCTCAGCTCGCCCTCGAGCTTGGCAATCTTGGCATCCTGCTGCTCGATGTGCTGGCGCAACTGCGCGATGGTCTTGGCCTGGACGCTGTTTTCTGTGCCGGCCTTCTTCACCTTGGCCTCCATCTCGCTCAGCAGCGCCTTGTTGGCGGCAAGGCGGGCCTTGATGGTGGAAAGGTTGTGACGGATTTCCTCGCGACGGTCGGCGCTGTCGCCCGAACCCATATTATAAAGGAGTCCCTCCTGAGAATTGATGGAGTCGAGGCCGGTGTAGATGTCGCCCATCAGGAGCATCAGGGAATCGTTGAAGCTTGTGGCTTCCTGATATTCGGCCGTGAGGTCGGCGATCTTCATTGAATCCTCTTCGAGTTTTTTCTCGTCTTTTCCGGCACAGGCGCTAAGCAAGAGTGCCACGCCGAGACCAAGGGTAAATACACTTTTTTTCATTTCTATCTAAGTTTAGTTTATAATTCACAGTTTTCGGGGAGGCAGGGGTTCTCCTTGCTGTCGTTGCCCCCCAATCACAATAACAATCTCCCCCTTGGGTTTGTTCGCGGCATAATATTCGGCGAGCCCTGAGAGAGTGTCCCTTCGGTTCTCCTCGTGAAGTTTGGAGATTTCCCGTGCCACGGCGGCGGGGCGGTCTGCACCGAAAGTCTCTGCGAGCTGGCGCAGCGTGCGCTCAAGACGCAAGGGCGACTCATATATTATTACAGTGCGGGGGTCGGCGGCCAATTCGGCGAGACGCGTGGCCCTCCCCTTCTTCAGTGGCAGAAAACCCTCGAACACGAATCTGTCGCAGGGAAGTCCGGAGGCCACAAGGGCCGGCACAAAAGCCGTGGGTCCGGGGAGACACACCACCTCGATTCCGGCCTCTCGGCAGGCACGCGCAAGCATGAAACCAGGGTCGGAGATTCCCGGCGTGCCGGCATCGGAGACAAGCGCCACGCGCGCACCCCCCTCTATCTCCTCCACGATTCCCTCCACTGTGCGGTGCTCGTTGTTGCGGTGATGGGCACGCATCGGCACATGGATGTCGTAATGCTTCATCAGCACGCCGCTCGTGCGCGTGTCCTCGGCAAGGATGAAGTCAGCCTCGCGGAGCACCTTCACCGCGCGAAACGTCATATCCTCCAGATTCCCAACCGGCGTGGGCACTATGTAAAGAATTCCGCTCATCCCTTCGTCACTTGAAATATTCCTTAAGGATCACGATAAAATCCTCTACGGCCGGAGATTCCGGGTCAGCATTCAACTCATCATATAGATAATCCTCGGCCTCGTCGAGCGACCGGCAGCCTGCTATGCGCTCCAGGGCCGCACGCATCCCGGCGTCGTCGCCGCCGAAGATGTCGCGCCGGAAGCGGAAGCGATCGTTGAGGCAAAGCCGCGGCAGATCCCTGACCACTCTATCCGACCTGTCTGACATATCCGACCTGTCCGATCTGTCCGATAAAGAGATTTTCTCGAAGGCGGCGTTGATCTCGGCAATGCGCGAGCTCAGCAGCGGCATCAGTTCGCCGGCCTTATCCTCCCGCAGCGCAAGAAGTTCAAGCAGCCCCTCAAACTCATATACCTTATTCTTTATTTCGTTTATCTCTCGGTTCATATCGCTGAATTATATACATATTATAATAGGAGAGAAGAAGAGTGGTGAGAGGCAGAGCGATGATGAGTCCCATAAATCCCAAGAGCGCACCCCACACGGAGAGCGAAAGCAGGATAATCGCCGGGTTGAGCCCCATGGCGCTCCCCATGATCTTCGGCGTCAGGAAGAGGTCCTGGATACACTGCACTATCACATACACCGCCATCGCCTCCCAGAAAATCAGCCAGAAGTCTCCGCCGGTGCTTACTGTCCACACCAGGCAAAGCAACGCGGTGATGGGAAGCGACACCAGCTGCAGGTACGGCACCATGTTAAGCAACCCGATAAAGAGTCCCAACACCACGCCCATCGGCAGACCAATCACCAGGAATCCTATCGAGAACATCACTCCCACGAGGAAGGCTATCAGCGCCTGGCCACGGAAATATCTGTTCATCGCGTTCTTGATGTCGCGGCCGATGTGATACACCTGGCGACGGCGGGAATGAGGCACCAGCTGCTTGAAACTAAGCATCAGCCGCTCGTAATCAAGCATGATGAAAATCACATAGAGCACCACCACCAGCCAGCTCACAAGCCCCACCACAATCGCGAGCCCTGACGATAGGAAACTCCACCCTTTCGATAGGCTGCTCTTTATCAGCGTGTGCCATTCCTCCTTGCTGAGCAGGCGCGAGATCTGGTCGAAGTCCACATTCTCGCGGATGAAGCGGTGGATGCTCTCCGATACAAAGGGGATATTCACCTTTGCCGTGGCATATTTCTTCACCATATCCGCCATCTCGGAGCACTCACTCACAAGGTAGGGGAAGAATGTGACGCAGAAAAGCACCACCAATGCCGTGGCCTCCAGCAACGTGAGGACCACCGGCAGAAACCTGCGGCGCACATGCAGGATGCGCATGTTCCATTTCACAATCGGCTCCAGCATATATGCTATCAGGCATGCCACCATGAATGGGAGCAACACTCCCTTGAGCACATTGAGCAGGTAGAGCGCCGCTATCAGCACGCACACTGAGAAGAAGATGCGCACCACGCGGTCGAACGTATACGGCCGACGCACATACACAGGGCGCTCCTCCGCTTCCTCCCAGGTCTGGCGGTTTCCCATTATCTCTTTAGGTTCTTTCATCTCCTGTTCCATATCCATCTCTTTTTATCTCCTATCCATCCCACAAAATTACTCAAATTTTTGGGATTAAGGCGAGGAATGGTTAATTTTGTTGAGAAATGATGAAAAGAATATTTTTTTGCATAATGATGGCGGTGGTGGCGATGGCTGCCACGGCGGGTCCTGTGGAGGATTTCATTGCCGACAGCCGCGTGAACGCTCCTTCCACGAGTCTGCTTATCCGCAACTTGAGCTCGGGCAAGGTGCTTGCCACCCTCAATGCCGACCAGCCTCTCATCCCGGCCTCCATCATGAAGTGCGTCACATCGGCGTCGCTGCTGAAGCGTGTGGGCAAGGATTACAAATATGAGACTCCTGTCTATCTGGAGGGGCGTGTCCATAAGGGACGCCTCGAGGGGAACATCATCGTGGAGGGTTCGGGCGACCCGTCGCTCAATTCGCGCAGTCTCACCGGCGCTCCCGATTTTGTTACGGAGATTTGCCAGGCGCTTATGAAGCGTGGCGTCACGAGCATCGCCGGCGACATCATCGTCGACGAGAAGCATTTCGCCGGACCCGCCATCAACCCCGCCTGGCAGAGCGGCGACCTGCCTCATGCCTACGGCACAGGAACCCACGGTTTCAATTTCGAGGACAACGCCTCGGGAAAATCCTCCGTGAAAAATCCCGCAGGTGTGTTTGCCGCCCGGCTCCGCTCCCGCCTCGCCATGAACGGCATACCGGTGGACCAGCTTGTAATCGACCCGAGCCACCATCGGGAACTTCTTCTGCGCCACCGCTCACTCCCCGTGGATGAGATTATGCGCTCCTGCATGATGCGCAGCGACAATCAGTTTGCCGAGGGTCTCCTCCGCACACTCTCCCGTGAGAATGGTGGCGACGGATCCACGGCCAACGGGGCCGAGACGGAACTCAAATACTGGCGCAAGCACCGCGCTCCGGTCGATGGCGTGAAGATTGTGGACGGCTCCGGGCTATCCCGCACCAACCGAATGACAGCCCGCTTCATGAGCCATCTCCTCGGCGAGATGAGTTCCGACCCCTGGTATGCCTCCTTCTTCCCATTGGCCGGCCAGGAGGGCACGCTCCGCAAGTTCATGGCCGGTACGCCGCTGGAGGGCTACCTTGCCATGAAGACCGGTTCGATGCGCGGCATCCAGTGCTACGCCGGCTATCTGCTCGACGACGACTATGCGCCCACGCATTCCATCGTGGTGATGTTCAACAATATGAGCAACCGTGCCGACAGCCGTGCCGCTCTCGCCGACCTCCTCTCAGCCCTCTTTATCCCGGACGCCGCGACACAAGATTAATCACGATTATATAACCCTTCCATATGATATTCCTGCCCACCGATGCCGCCATAGCCGCCGCGCTCCCCGAGGAGCAGACAGTGCAGGCCGACATGACTGCCATCCATCAGGAGATTGACCCCGACGACAAACCGACCCCCGCCGAAGAACACACCAACGGCCTGATAGCCGACCTCGCCTGGATTCTTCTGCTCGGAGCCATCGTGACGCTCCTCTTCAAGAAGATGAAGCAGCCGGTGGTGCTCGGCTATATCATCGCAGGTTTCATCGCAGGTCCCAATTTCGAATATCTCCCCTCCATCGCCAACCCTGGCAATATCCAGTTCTGGGCCGAATTGGGCATCGTGGTGCTGATGTTCAGCATCGGCCTTGAGTTCTCTTTCCGCAAACTTCTCAACAGCGGATCATCGGCGGCCGTCACCGCCCTGATAATAATCACCGGAATGACTTTCGCCGGATTCGGCATCGGCTATGTGTTGGGACTCAACATGATCAACCGCATCTTCCTCGGAGGCATGATATCCATGTCGTCGACCACCATCATCATGAAGGCGCTCACCGACTTGGGGATGCGGCAACGCAAATTCGCCACCCTCGTGCTCGCCGTGCTCATCATCGAGGACCTTTTCGCCGTGCTGATGCTTGTGCTCCTCTCCTCGCTGGCTGTGGGCAACGTGCAGGGCAGCGAACTTCTCCTCTGCATCGGCAAGTTGCTCTTCTTCCTCATCATCTGGTTTGTGGTGGGCGTCTACGTGCTCCCCTCCTTCCTGATGAAGTCGCGCCGCTACCTCAACGATGAAACCACGCTCGTAGTCTCCATGGGCCTCTGCTTCTCGATGGCCGTGTTCAGCGTAATCTGCGGATTTTCGCTCGAACTCGGAGCATTTGTGATGGGCTCCATCCTCGCCGGCACCATGCTCGCTGAAAAGATCGAGAAGGTGATCGCGCCGGTGAAGAATCTTTTCGGAGCCGTGTTCTTCATCTCCGTGGGCATGATGGTGAATCCCCACGTCATCGTGCAGTTCTGGTGGCAGATCCTGCTGCTCGCCGCCGTGGTGATAATAGGCATGATATTCTTCGGCACGCTCGGAATGCTCGTCACCGGTCAGAACCTCCGCGTGGCCATCGAGAGCGGTTTTACGCTTACCCAGATCGGTGAGTTCTCTTTCATCATCGCCTCGCTCGGCATGTCGCTCGGAGTGCTCGACACCCGCATCTATCCTATCATCGTGGCCGTGTCGGTGCTCACCATCTTCACCACCCCATATTTCATCAAGATGAGCGACGGCGCCGCCAGTTTCGTGGAGCGACACCTGCCCGCAGGCCTCCGCTTCCTCATCGACCGCTATTCCGGCCAGAACTACGACAGCAACGAGACCCGCTCCCTCTGGAAGGCCATCATAAGCCGCTACCTCTGGCGCGTGGTGCTCTATTCCGTAATCCTCCTCGCCGAAATCCTCATCTCGCAGATGTTCCTCTTCCCGCTGCTTGAGAAGTATTTCCAGAACATCGGCCATCTGCTTGCCACCGTGATCACCATCGCGGCTATGCTCCCCTTCCTCATCGCCCTCTGCTTCAGCAGCACCAAACCCGGCGAGAAGATTAAACTGCACTCCACGGCCGCCTTCTACGACGTGCCTCTCCTCGCCATGCGCATCATCCGCTACCTTGTGGCGCTCTTCTTCATCGTATATTTCACCACCGTGGCCTATTCCTCTCTCACCGGCTGGCTTGTGGGCGCCGGCTGCTTCGTGCTCGTGCTCCTCTTCGCCGGTTCGAAGTTGAAGAAGCGCTACAACCATATCGAACAGAAATTCATCGACAACCTCAACATCCGCGAGAACACGCGCCTCGGCGTCAACAACAACCTTGTTGACGACATGCACCAGGCCTTCATCGAAATCACTCCGAGTTGCCCATTCGTGGGCGAACGCCTGATGGACTCCGGCCTGCGCCGCGACTATGGCGTGAGCGTCTCCAGCATCCAGCGAGGCGAGGACTATATGCCCCTCCCCTCGAAAGATGCCCGCATTTTCCCCGGAGATATCCTTGGCGTGATTGGCAACGACGAGCAACTGCGCCATCTCAACCACGACCTCGAACTGGCCGACGCCGCCGCGCTCTCCATGCCGCCCCAACAGCGCGAACAGGCCGTGCTCTCCAGCGTGCTCCTCTCTGAAAATTCGCCAATCATAAATGTGCCGCTTAAGAACACCGACTTCCTCCACGACTATTACTCGATGCTCGTGAAGGTGAAGCGCGGCGATGAATACTTCGACCCCTCCCCCGACCTGGTCCTTCTGGCCGGCGACGTGGCCTGGGTGGTAGGCGACCCCAAATTCACCCGCAAAATGAAATGAATTCCCTTCGGGAATTAGGAATTGGGAATTAGGAATTGGGAATTGGGAATTAGGAATTAGGAGTTCTCATCAACTCATCAACTCATCAACTCATCAACTCATCAACTCATGAAATCACTCATATCTCTTGCAACTCTGGCTATCGTTGCCGCCGGTTGCCTATCTTCATGCGGAAGCAAAAAGACTGCCGACAATTCCGCCTCAGCACTCACTGACTCCACAGAACAGGCCGAACTCCTCCCCGACTCCATAGAGAGCGGCTATTACCTCACCGCCGATTCCATCGGCCCCGTGCATGTTGGAATGGCGCTGTCGGATATTCCCGAACGCTGCCCCGACCTCTACGATGCGCAGGTGCCCGCCGAGACTCCCGACGCCACCGCCGTCACCTTCCTCCGCAACATGGACCCCATCTTCACTGTCTATGACTTCATGGAGGGGAAAGTGGATGTGATAGTTTTGGAAAGCCCCGCAATCGGAGTCAAAACTCAATCCGGCCTCCTGTGCATGGGCGACTCCTTTGAGAAAGTGTTGGCACTGCCCGGTGTGAGGTCGGAATGGGCCGGGATGGATGAGACCGGCATGTGGTATTGGACATGGAACGGTATCTGGATCGGAGTGGACGAAAGCGACATCAGCGATGCATTGGCACAAGCGCTTATTGACCAGAAGCATCCACCGAGAGCCGCCATGCTTAAAACTGCCCGCGTGGGCTACCTCGCCACCGGCCTCCCCTTCTAACGACAGTAGAGCCATATCTTCTTTGACAGAAGAGCCTTACTTTTTTGACAGGAGAACAGTAGGAACAGGAGGTTGCTTCTTTTTGACAGGAGAACAGTAGGAACAGGAGGCGGCTTCTTTTCAGCCGCTAATTCCGGGCTTGCGGAGCCTTCGGCCGCAGGCCGAGGCTCGGTTGAGCGGAGCAACGCTTGCGTTGCTCGAATAGCCGGCAAGAAAAAATGAACGATGCCCTCCAAAATCATATTCATTAGATTTCATTTGTTAGGCAGAAAACTTTTTGCATATCTTGACTGATGCATGAGAATTTCTTTAACCGTTTGATTTTTTCAGAATCTGCTCCTACTTATAGATAGATTAAACTATATCAATGATGAAACTAAGAGAATTTGTGGAAGCCCTCGAGCAGCAGGGGCTGATAGTTAAAACCGATGTGATGGTGCTTTCGGGCCGCTGGCAGAAAATGTATGCCGATTTGGCCGTGTATTATTCTGAAAAGGATCCTATCAATCCTGATGCCCCGGATGTGGAGCATTTGTTGGCTGTATTTGAGATAAAGTCAGGTTTAAGTTCTAAGCGCTCTAATGTAAAAATAAGAGTAAGAAGGATGGTGGAATCATCAGGAGCCACACTTGGAGTGATTCTAACTTTGCCTCCTTCAAAACCATATGGACCGGATGGCAAGGACTATTTCAAGACCGGCGAGGTGGAAATCGCGGATATGGAAGTTTTTGATCCTCGTTCGCATTTCACCGATGTGATAAAGGAACACTATCCTGACTATGAGTTGCGAGGCAAAAGAAAAGAGGATTGGCAATTGATTGAAACGGCACAGTTCATTGAGTGCTTATCCCCGATTCGCAAAATGATTGTCGGATTCAACTCTGAGGATTTTGTGAAATCATATCTTGACATGATTGAAAATATTCTTGATGGGCAAAAGGACAAATCAGGAAAATCAATCAGCCTTGAAAATTTGCTTAAGTGCATAAACGAATTTGCCTTAGAACAAGAATTAATTCCTGAAAGCGAATATCCTGACAATAGTTATATCAACAAAACAGAACTTCGCGGAATGCTTGAAAAAATCAGCGAACATTTGCGTCAAAATAAATTTGCGAAGTCCATAACAAATGACGGCTTCAATGTCTTTCCCGACTTGAGTCAGCAGTCCCAGTTGGTCTGGGATATGATTTATTATGACAAGAACGGTCATTTCCGTAACGACAATGATGATAAGGCTCTTATAGATGGGGCTTGTTTCTGCAGGTTTACATCTGTAAATAGATTATTCTCCAACATTAACGACGGAGAGGAGAGTATGTTAGGATTGGCCGGCATGAATGATAAAATGGAGGGACTCTTCCTTAACAAGTGCCTTGGCAATCACTTCGCCTCACTCACATCACTGCCACCTGACCGACTGGAGAAATATAACACCAATTTCATACTGTCATTATGCGAAGAATCAAAAAAGGATGACCTCACCATGTGGCGTCTATATGGAGGGAATGACGGCGATGGCGTTAGCCTCATATATGGGATTTCTGATGTCGCGAAACTGCGCAGCAACAAAAATTTTATTCTGGCGCCCATCTCTTATGGAAGCAATAATATGGTGGTGAAGTTTTTTCTGCTGTTGAAGGTGCTTGCGATGGTTAGTTCTCTTAACTTTGTTCTTAAAATGGACAGCATCTGGAATTTCTTCGTAAAGGATGAAGGCTTCAAGGTTGAGGAGGAATGGCGATTGCTTTACATCAATTCTTCCATTGCAAAGGCTGCGCCTGCCGGAGTGGAATATAAGTGGATATATAATGACAACTGCGGCATTGTGCATCCTTTGGTTATATTCAAGAAAGGAGCCGGCCGAAAAGGGGGAGAGGATAATAGAGCAATTGTTAAATTTCCGTTGGTTCTCAAGGAGATAATCTTAGGACCGAAATGCAAGGAAAGCGGCGTAAACAGCAGACAATTAGAGCAATTCCTTAAGCTGAAAGGGCTTAATATCGCAGTATCCATTTCCCGACACGGGCCACTCTACCGATAAATTCCGGAATCGCCTTGGCCTCACAATCCAACCGGACATCTTCCGCTCTCCACCCCCCGCCCTCCGGCCAAGTAGAACTTACAAAAACTGAATAAATAAATAGCGCCCGGGCAAATCTGCCCGAGCGCCTATAAATCCCAATTCCTAATCCCCAATTCCCAATCCCTTACTTTGTAATCTTCACAGCCTTGCCGTTCTGGATGCGAACGTAAACGCCACCCTTCTGCGGCTCATTCACGCGCAGGCCCTGCATGTTGAAGTAAACGGCCTCGCCGTCGTTGACATCATTCGTGATGCCTTCAACGCCGGTTGTTACATTGTTGCCGGTGATCATCATCAGTGCATTGGTGTGTGAGCCGGGAACATACTTCACTGTTATCGTAGGATTCTCGATAGCATTGTGTGAAGCAACTGTAGCGTCGGCATTATAGGTGTGAGTGTCAAACTTAGCGTGCTCATCCTGGCGCCATACGAGATTGTGCCAAACACCATTCTCACCCTCCACATATTTGTTGCCGTTGACATCAAGTTGAGAAGCGGCAGCGCGGCGGGGAGCGGCTGCGGGTTTGTCAGCCACATTGGCCACATTCACGTCAGTACCGAAGAAAGTGCCGGCATGGTTAGCCTTGCCGTCGCGGATCCAGAACTGGCCTGCGAGACCGGGCAGCGAGAGGGTATACTCATTGTTAGCCTTATCGTAAGTGAAACGGTAAGCGGCCTCCTGGTAACCTGCGAAATCCTCAGCATCATCATCCACATATTCCTCCTTCTCCTGATAGAGATAGAGGTCCTCTACTACTTCGAAAGTAGAAGCCTTGCCCTTCTGGAAGAAGCTCGGCGAGTCGTAAGAAGTAGGATCATCTTTGCCGAAATTCGGATTGTAAACGCTCCAAATATTTGAGGATTTGTTATAGGCTACATACTCATTATAATTTTTTAATGGGTCGGACGGATCATAATTATAATGAATATTCATCCGATTATTGTCATTTGCATCGAATTCCAGGCAGAATGTGAAGCAGGACTGAGAGATAGTATTATCAATAGACTCATTTGTGCGCCAGATGCTTGATGGCGTCGCAGTCGAAATACCCTGAGTATACATGTAACCAATAGCATTGCCATCTCCGTCGACAGGTGAGAGTGTCCAATTATCAGTGTCACCTGAGAGTTTGAACTTGGCAACATTTTCAGGCAGAAAACTTATTCCTCCGTCCTCATCGAATGTAACAGCAACAGCACCACGATTGTTATTGTTCTGAGTAGTTGATACCGCTTTAAGGTGATTTGTGCCAACAATAATCAGCTCCTGGTCGGGGCGTAGTTCGTTGATGTTGTTGACGCGATACCATTTCTCGGGATCGGAGGGTGTGCCGATGCCGGATGTAGTGGCGTTCAGCACATATGTGCAAGCCTCCTTTACATATCCTTCTGAATTAACTGCGTAAACATTCAGCGTTACAGTGTTGGCGCCATCCTCGGGAGTGATTTCAATCACATCACCGGGATTGTAGGGAGTCTTCTTCTCGCTGGCGTGAGTAGCATCTAGAGTATAGTAAACCTGACACTCGGGATAAGCCTCGGGATCTACAGTCAGTGTAACATCAAGGGAACCTTCGGTGTAGTAACCCTCCTTCTTGCTGAAGGTGACAAACTTCGGAGCAGCGGGAACAGGATCTTTGGCAGCGACTGTGAAATAAAGTCTGTGTGTTTCCACAGTTGCTTCATCAGTGCCGAGGAAATATTGCTTACTGTCGGCAGGAAGGGTAGCCTCCACATAAACCGGCTCAGTAGTAACAGCAGCGCCGGTAACAGTCCAGTTGCCATTGCTATTCTTAACAACGCTGATCGCATCGCTTGAAGCCACAAGGTCAACCAAAGCAACGGCACCCTCGGGTTCGATAGTAGCAGCCAGAGGGAACTCACCCTCCACCTTCAGCGCGATAGGCTCAGTCTTAAGGCCGGCATTACCCTCCAGCCCGGTCCAAGTGACATGCACCTCCTGCGGAGGCTCGGGCGCAGACAATGCTTCAAATTCAACCGTGATTGAACTGAAGTTCATCGATGATGTATTAGTGGGCCTTGCACCGCAGTAGAACACGTCTGATTTAAACGTATAAATAGGATTAGTTTGCTGAAGTGTAGCTATTGCTGTTGCATTAGCCAGAGCAGCAAGATTGGTGTAAGCTTCATCGTTTGTAAAGATTTTCACATTTGCATTTGTATTATTAAATGCAATGGATTTGATTTTATATCCGTCTTTGGCAGCGATGATAATACCGCTGTTTTTTCCTAAATTCTTATTTCCAAGATTCCATCCAATATTAGAGTTAGTTAGGTTACAGATAATCTTGTAATCTGCATATTTGTCAGAATGTGAGAATTCAATATAACCTGAATCTTTAACTCCTAAAATGGCAGGGGTAAGTATGGACACCTTAGGTGCTTCTATAACTTTCAGAGTGATAGATTTCTCATTTGAATAAATGAGTTCAGTTTCTCCCTGCGCATGCGCTTTAGCTGTAACAGTTATTGTAGAACCTACTACTGCATCCTCAGGAATGGTGTATGTAGCTTTGCCAGATTCAGTCTCTCCGTCAATACCATTTATGCTAACGGTAGAAGCCAATGTGGCGCAAGTAGCTGTGATGGTTTGTCCGGGATAAACTTCTGCATTGTTGTCAATGTTGAAGACTGGATCAGCGCATTCCGTGGGGTAAACAATAGTGCCTGCAGTGTAATACACTTCAACAGAAGATAATCGGCATTGCGCAGAAGCAGTAATAGTAAAGGAATCCGTTTGAGATCCTGTCCATGTAACTTTTGTATCCGCATCTTTATAAGACATTGAGCCTTTGCTGCAAGTTGTGCCTAAAGCTTTCGCATATTTTGCAGAAGATGCATTGATTACAATTTTTGTGATAGCAGTTCCAGAGAGAGGAGTTATGGATAAGATATCTTTTGCATACCATTTAACCAACCCATCATCGACTTTGGATTGACTACTATTTTTTTGAGTCCACGAAAGGGTGCAAATATATGCCTTAGTATAGTCCTTGCCTATAATTCCGGTTGACCCGTTACTAATTGTCACCTTATCAGTGGCGCTTCCTTTATAGGAAGCACCCTCTGCCACAAAGGCTACAATCTGATCTGTTGCTAGCGCCGGGAAGGCGAGGAGCGTCATCAGTAGTGAGAGTACTAATTTTTTCATCAAA
>CAJLTZ010000020.1 GCA_905209725.1 uncultured Muribaculaceae bacterium | reverse complement strand
CATCCGTGGTTTCAGCCCAGTGCCGCACGTTAAGGCACCCTATGAATAATGTAGGCTAAAAAGATAACCTAAAATTTGGGGGATGGCTTGGGATAATCGTGGAAAATTTATAATTTTGTGGTCTATAAACCGATACCGGGGGCTCGCTGAAGGGTCTGAAAAGTTTTTTCGGCCGCGCCTCGGTCAATTGAATTGCAATGGAGAATAAAGTTACGGTGGACGGCCTGACATTTGTGCCTTACATCAAACGCGAAGAGATTGACAAGCAAGTGAAACGCGTGGCCTCGGAGCTCCGCGAGGACCTCAAGGGAAAGAAGCCGCTATTCCTGTGCGTGCTCAACGGCGCATTCGTATTTGCGGCCGACCTTATCCGCGAGGTGGGCATCAACGACTCCCGCATCAATTTCGTGAGATACGCCAGTTATGAGGGCACAACCTCCACAGGCAAAGTGAAAGAGGTGATGGGTCTCACAGAAGACATCGAGGGGATGGATGTGGTGATTATCGAGGACATCGTCGACACCGGCCTCACGGCCTCCATGATGGTGGCCGACCTGAAGAAACGCAATCCGCGCTCCATCAGATTCGCCACACTCCTCCATAAACCCGAAAGTTCAAAGACTGGTTTCAAACCCGACTACGTGGCCTTCTCCATCCCGCCGAAATTCATCATCGGCTATGGTCTCGACCTCGATGGAAAGGTGCGCAACCTCAAAGACATATATGTGATTAAGGAGAACTGATATAGCCATCCACATCACAGCCTTACCGGACCTCACAGTCCAATCTTTTAAAAGGAATTACTATGCTTAACATTGTATTATTCGGTGCTCCCGGCAGTGGGAAAGGAACTCAGAGCGCCAAACTCATCGATGAATATGGCCTCTACCATATCAGCACCGGCGAACTCCTTCGCGACCATATCAAACGCGGCACCGAGCTTGGCCGCACAGCCAATGAATTCATCTCCAAAGGTCAGCTTATCCCCGATGACCTGATGATCAGCATCCTCGACGATGTGCTCGAAAATCAGGCCAAGGGCAAGAAAGGAGTAGTGTTCGATGGATTCCCCCGCACCATAGCCCAGGCCGACGCCCTCAAGCAGCTTCTCGAAAAGCGCGGCACCAGGTTGCATGCCGTAGTAGGTCTTGAAGTGCCCGAAGAGGAACTCATCGCCCGTATGCTCCATCGCGGTCAGGAAACAGGCCGCGCCGACGATAACCCCGAGACAATCAAAAACCGCCTCAAGGTATATCACGAGCAGACACATCCCCTCCGCGACTATTACACAAAGGAGGGCAGCTACCTGCCCATCAACGGCACCGGAATCGTTGACGAGATTTTCGACAATATCGCCGAAGGAATCAAGCAGGCCACCGGAGTGGAACGCCGCACGAAAAAAGCCTGATGAATAGCAGAGAGCCGCATCCCGGAAATAATATTACACTACATTATAGCGTTAAATCCTTGATGAAGAATCAGGGATTTAACATTATTATAACGTTGCTGGCAGCGACTTCGTTGATGCTGCTCGCAGGATGCCGAACGCCTAAACTCAAGGACGCCAACGAGAAATTCGAACGTGGCGAATATTTCGACGCCTCGAAGGCCTACCGAGCCGTTTACAATAAGCTCAACTCCAGGGAGGACCGGGCGCAGCGCGGGGAGGTGGCCTATCAACTCGCCACATGCTATCGCAAACTCAATATGGCTGCCCGTGCCTCTGCGGCTTACCAGAACGCCATCCGCTACGAATATCCCGATTCCATGGCCTACTATTACTTAGGCCGTTCGTTCCAGATGGAGGGCAAATATCAGCCGGCGGTGGATGCCTACCGCACATTCCTTGAATGGCAGCCTGACGATGCTCTCGCTAAAGAGGGTCTCAAGGGATGTCTTTCCGCCATCTCCTCGAAAAATGGCAAAAAGAGTCGCTATAAAGTGTCCCAGGCGAAGCTCTTCAATTCCCGACGTGCCGATTATGCGCCGATGTATCTTGACAAGAACCTGAACACCATCTATTTCACTTCGACCACCGAAAAGGCTACAGGTACTAACAAATCAGAAATCACCGGAACCAAACGCGCCGACATATTCTTCTCCACGAAAGACGAGAAGGGCAATTGGCAGCGTCCCGAGCCGGCAGGCGGCGAACTCAACACCGATGCCGAAGAGGGAATAGTTTCCTTTACGCCCGACGGCCAGACAATGTATCTCACCGTGTCGCGCCGGGCAATGGACCGCAACACATCCGTGGAGATATTCACCTCCCGGCGCAGCGATGCCACTTGGAGCGCTCCGCAGAAATTTGAAATCACCGCCGACACTCTCTCTGCAGTGGGCCATCCCGCGGTTTCGCCCGACGGCACATATCTCTATTTCTCATCAGATATGCCTGGCGGTTTCGGCGGAAAGGATATCTGGCGCATAAATCTCAAGGAGCGCCAGGGAAGCCTCGAGAACCTTGGCCCGCAGATAAATACTCCGGGCGACGAGATGTTTCCCTACATGCGCACCGATTCGTTGCTGTATTTCTCCTCCGACGGCCATCCCGGCTTCGGCGGACTCGACATCTTCACCGCGCGTCTGAACTCTACAGGCGACCGCTGGAGCATCGACAATGCCGGTCTCCCGCTCAACAGCCAGGGCGACGACTTCGGCATCACCTTCGGCGAGGGTGAGTCGGGATTCTTCAGCAGCAACCGTGGCGATGCCCGCGGCTACGACCATATCTACAGCTTCGTGCTCCCCGACATCAAGGTTACAATCTCCGGTTGGGTGCTCGACAAGGATGAGGAACCGGTGCCCAATGCAGTGATTCGTATCGTGGGCAATGACGGCTCCAACCAGAAGGAGGTGGCCCGCGACGACGGTTCATTCCGCTTTAATCTCGAAAGGGGAGTGAAATATGTGATGCAGGCCGGAGCCAAGGGCTATCTCAATGTGAAGCAGGAGTTTGAATCCGACATGGAGGAGGAAGACGCCGATTATGGCGTGGACTTCATCTTAGCCGCCGTGCATAAGCCGCAGGTGGTGGAGAATATTTTCTACGATTTCGACCGCGCCACGCTGCGGCCGGAGTCGAAGGCCGCCCTCGACACTCTTGCCACCATGCTTCGCGACAATCCCAACGTGACGCTGGAGATGGGAGCCCACACCGACCGCGTCGGCGCCGACGACTATAACCTGAGCCTCTCCGACCGGCGCGCCAAGAGCGTGGTGGACTATCTCACCGCCGCCGGCATCTCCAAGGAGCGCCTCACATGGAAGGGCTATGGAGAAAGCGTACCCAAAACCGTGACCAAGCGCATCAACCGCTTATACCCCCAATTCCCGGAGGGCACAGTGCTCAGCGAGGAATTTATCGCAACGCTAAGCGAGGAGGACCGTGAAGCCGCCGACCAGATCAACCGGCGCACGGAATTCCAGGTGACCTCCACCGATTTTGAACAATTCGAATGAACAGACTTATCGCAGCTACGGGAACCTCGCTGACAGCCGGACTTGTGGCTTGCTATCTCATATGTTGCCTTAATTTTTTTCTCGGAGGAAGCCTGGCCGGTTGGCCGGGTCATCTGATATTTCCTCTCGGAATGCTATGCGGCTTCTGCTTCACAAGGGCTCTCTTTGGCCCGGGACGCTCAGCATGCAATAGCACCCGGTTGTGGATAGAACTCAGCGTGCTGATTATCATCGCCACGGCAGGAGTCTGCGTGCTGCTGCAGGACTTCTCCTACGATGGCAACGTTTACCATCAGGACACCATCGCCGCCCTGATGCTCGGCTGGAACCCATTCCTCGACCCGATGCAGCCCGGACTAAGCCTCTGGGCTCATCATTATGCCAAGGGGATGGAGATTCTGTCGGCCAGTGCCGCTGTATGTTTCGGCAATATCGAGGCCGGGAAATGCATCAATCTCATAATGATTGCCGGCCCATCGCTGCTATTCGCATCCACTCTATATTCGATACTGCGCACGCGCATCGGCAGCCGCGCCACCGCCATCACCTCTGCAATTCTGATTGCTCTGGCGGCAGCACTCAATCCTGTAGGGATGTCGCAGTCTTTCACCTACTATATCGATTTCCCAAAATATTACCTTCTGCTCGCGGCGATTTCCCTGCTGGTTCATCTATTCCGCCGTGATGAAAGTCAATCCCATCGCTTGCCCGAAGTGCTCACATATGCGCTGCTCAGCGGCGTGATGGTGCTCGCCATCGATATTAAATTCAATGCGGCGCCCGACATGGCATTTCTTGTGCTCACGGCCTTCTTCATAGCCTTGGGCATGAAGCGCAAGCATCTGGCGATAAATATCCTTGTGGCCGGATTCATCGCCGCCATCGCCTCCACTTGCATCTTCGGATTCCATCCATATGTCACCAACACCATCCATGCCTCCCATCCCCTCTACCCGCTGATGGGGAGCGGTGCCACAGACATCATGTCGGCCAACACCCCCATCGAATTCCAGGGGGCTGACCGTTTTTCAAATTTTGCGGCGTCATATCTGAATCCCGATGGAGATTTGAAGGTGTCGTATGACGAGCGTCACGGCGGCTTCACTCCCATTATGCCGCTGATCCTGCTTCTGTCGCTCGCAGCATTGGTGTGGCGATTCCGAAAATTCCCTGTATGGCTTGTTGCTTCGCTCGGGGTGGTAATAGCGAGCTGCTTTATATTCGAACAGAGTTGGTGGGCAAGGTATATGTGCCAGCTGTGGCTCTTTCCCATAGGAGTGGCTTCCGCTCTTGCAGCAATGTCCGCTCCTGCGCGTGCCGAATCTCTCTTGGCGCGCACGATTGCTCTGCTTTGTATCGCAGCCGGGGGAATAACATTTGTCAATAGTGCTTACCATTCCTTCATCTTCACCCAATACCGCCACGATATCTATAGCTTCCAGCCCGACCGCAATGTGCCTGTGGCAAATCTCACTCCCGCGGTAGAACTGCAGCTCAAGGCCAACGGATTCTCTCCGGTAAAGAGTTCGGAAGAAAACCTCGACTCATTAGGATACGTTTATTTCTATGGATATACGCGAGTTGACAATAATGTGAGAATCCGCGTTCCGAAAGAGCATATCAAAGACTTCAAAAAGATTATAATATGGTGATCTTTAAACTTCTGAGAGTGAAGCAATGGGTGAAAAACCTATTTGTATTCCTGCCCGCAATTTTCAGCGGCCAGCTTCTCAATGCTGAGACTTTTCTGCATACTCTCGAGGCATTCTTTGTCTTCTGCCTGATATCGAGCACCATCTATATCCTCAACGACATCTGCGACCGGAAGGCCGACCGTGAGCATCCGCGCAAACGGCTTCGTCCCATCGCGAGCGGAAAGGTGAGCGTAGGGCTTGCATCCGTAATCGCTGTTGTGATTTTTGTGGCCGCATTTGTGTTGGCATGGCTCTTCTTCGGCATGAATGTCGATGTGTTCCTAATTGCCGCCGGATATGTGATAATGAATATCGCCTACACGTTGACTCTCAAGAATATCGCCATACTCGACGTGATAATCATAGCCACGGGCTTTGTGCTCCGCGTGCTGATGGGTGGCGCCGCGTGCGGCATATGGGTGTCGCCTTGGCTGGTGATGATGGTGTTCCTGCTCACGCTGCTCATAGCCTTCGGAAAGCGTCGCGACGACCTTATCCTGGCTGCGACGGATGGCAAGAAAATACGCAAAAGCGTAACCGGATATAATATCACTTTCATCAATCAGGTGATCTCCCTCCTTGCCGGTACAATGATTGTGGCATATGTGTGCTACACGCTTTCCAACGATGTGATGATGCGTTTCGCCTCGCAGAATGTTTATCTCACGTCGGTGTTTGTAATCGCGGCAGTGCTCCGCTATCTTCAGCTCATATATGTGCGCGAGGAGTCGGGGAGTCCCACAGATATCATCTATCGCGACCGCTTCATCCAGAGTTGCTGCGTGCTTTGGCTTCTCTCCTTCATCTTTATAATTTACCGATGAAACGCTATTCCTTCTTCGACTTCGACGGCACTCTGACGCGCAAGGACACTCTCCCTCTCTTTATGCGCCATGCCATTGGCCTGCCACGCACCATTGCGGCGTTTCTTCGTGCCATGCCGGCCATCGCAGCCTGGAAATTGAAGCGCATCACCAATTCGGAGGCAAAGGAACGCCTTTTCTCTTTTGGCTTCAAGGGGATGAAAGTAGAGGAATTCCGTGAGAAGGGGCGCACTTTTGCAGAGAAGGTTCGTGGCATTGAGCGCCCGGAAACGGTAAAAGCGCTCAGGGAAGCTGCGGCACGTGGCGACAATACCGCCATCGTGTCGGCAAGTATGGGGTCTTGGATTCGTCCTTGGGCAGAAGGACTGGATTTCATCCGCGTGATCAGCACTGAACCTGAGGTGAAGCGCGGAAGGCTCACAGGCAGATTTGCCACCCCCAATTGTCACGGCCCGGAAAAGCGTCGGAGATTACTGGAAGCATTCCCTGAACTCGACACCGACCGCCGCAATTGCCATGTGGAGGCATGGGGTGACAGTTCGGGCGATGACGAGATGCTCACGCTGGCAGATGTTAGCCACAAAGTCTGATTGATGATTGATGACTGATGAGGATTGGGTCAACTTTGGGAGGGATTGATTTGTTGGACTAATGTATATTGACTTTTTGCTTTTATGGAAAATATTGAGAATTCAGATACACGCTCTTTTGCCGACCTCGGTGTGGAACCGCGTCTGCTCAGGGCTATTGAGGAATTAGGATTTGTTCACCCGATGCCTATCCAGGAGATGGTGATTCCCCATCTGCTTGAAAAAGAGGGTGACGTAGTGGGTCTGGCACAGACCGGTACTGGTAAGACTGCCGCGTTCGGTTTGCCGCTGCTTCAGCGCATCGACACCTCCCTGCAGCGCCCACAGGCTCTGATTATCGCCCCGACGCGTGAACTTTGCCTCCAGATTGCCGGCGACCTTGCCGATTTCTCCAAATATATCGACGGCCTGCGCATCCTGCCTGTCTATGGCGGGTCGAGTATCGACAGCCAGATTCGCTCGCTTCGCAAGGGCGTTCAGGTGATTGTGGCCACGCCCGGCCGTCTCATCGACCTGATTAAGCGCGGAGAAGTGAAACTCGACGATGTGCACACCGTGGTGCTCGACGAGGCCGACGAGATGCTCAATATGGGTTTCCTTGATGATATCGACGAGATTCTGAGCCATGTGCCTGACGACCGAAAGATGCTGATGTTCTCCGCCACGATGCCGAAGGAGATTGCCGGAATCGCCCGCAAGTATATGAAGAATCCGGTAGAGTTTGTGGCCGGCAACCGCAATGAGGGGGCAAGCAATGTGCGCCATATCTATTATATGGTGAAGGCTCACGACCGCTATCTGGCGTTGAAGCGCATCGTGGACAATAGCCCGAATATATATGGCATCGTGTTCTGCCGCACAAAGAAGGATACGCAGGAGATTGCCGACAAACTTATCGCTGACGGCTATAACGCCGACTGTCTGCACGGCGACCTGAGTCAGGCGCAGCGCGACCTGGCGATGAAGAAATTCCGCGACCATGTGACGCAACTCCTTGTGGCTACTGATGTGGCTGCCCGCGGTCTCGATGTCGATGACCTCACCCATGTAATCAATTATGGCCTCCCCGATGATGTGTCGGTATATATCCACCGCAGCGGGCGAACGGGACGCGCCAACAAGACAGGTGTCTCCATTGCCATAATCCATAGCCGCGAGCGCGGTAAGATCCGTCAGATCGAGAAGATTCTCGGCAAGGAATTTGAATACCGCAAGGTGCCCACGCCGGAACATATCATTGAAAAACAACTTTATAATCTGGCCGACCGCCTGGAACGCGTGCAGGTTGACGAGGCAGAGATTGCTAAGTATCTGCCCGGCGTGCGCAAGAAACTGGAATGGCTTTCAGAGGAGGACCTGCTCAAGCGTGTGCTTTCGTTAGAGTTCAACCGCCTTCTCAATTATTACCGCGATATGCCCGACATTGACCTTGACGAGAAGGACAAGAAGGAAAAACGTGCCAAGGGTGAACCGCGCAGTGCCGCCGAAAAGGATCGCCGGCAGGCTGAAAAGGGTTATGAACGCCTTATGGTGAATATCGGCAAGCAGTCCGGTTTCTTCCCCGGCAATCTGATGGAACTCATCAACCGCAATATAGGCGGACCGAAACCGGAGATTGGCCGTATCGACCTGATGCCGGGTTATACTCTTTTCGATGTGCGGAAGCAGGATGCCCGCAGAGTGATTGAGGCGTTGCGCCATGCAGATTTCTTCGGCGACAAGATTCATGCGGAGATTGCCGACCCCGACCGCGACTATTCCGCCGAGGCCCCCAAGCGCGACCGCAACAAGGACGCTTTCAAGGATCATTTCTCGCCCAAAAAACCGAAAGGGAAGAAGAAGGATAAGAAGTCGAAAAAGGAGAAGGGTGTCAAGGAGAAGAAACCGAAATATAACGGCAATTACGACATATTCATCAAGAAAAAATGAGACTGAAGAATATAGTAGCTATTGTTCTCCTGTTTGCTGCAGGTGGGACATCGGCATCTGCCGGGAAATGGTTGAAGTATGAACCTGCGGATTCTGCGGTGAATGCTGTGCAGGCTTTCCTTGGCATCGACACACCGGGGCTGGAA
Source organism: uncultured Muribaculaceae bacterium (assembly GCA_905209725.1). Taxonomy (GTDB): domain Bacteria; phylum Bacteroidota; class Bacteroidia; order Bacteroidales; family Muribaculaceae; genus Lepagella. The sequence goes on along the minus strand of CAJLTZ010000020.1, from coordinate 23,652 downwards.
CTCCTCCGCAAGAGCACGCGGCTCGATATGACCGACTATCTTAAGGAGGATAGTATCTATCACGCTCAGAATGCGTTGGAGGGAGAGAGTTTCTTTCTCGAGCCTGTAACGCGTGAATTCCTGCGTGTGCGTGTCACGGCCAGTTCCACATATGCCATTCGCCTCCTTTCTTCGAAAAAGGGTGAGGTGATTGCCGGTGTCTATACCATTGGCGACATTGACCGTTCAGCAAATGATAGCCTTGTGCCTCGCGCAGGCGATAGTCAGCTTGATTTCTTCGATAGCGAGATGCGACGCATTGACACGAAGAAGGTAATCAAGGTGCCGCGTGTTGAGGATTTTTTGGAGGAGAAGTGCAAAGACAAGAAACTTTTGCGCGACCTGATGGAACTCATTCCGTTCCCTACGGTGATATATTCATTGAATGCCGACAACACCGACTTGACAGCGACTCTCACAGTGAACCATTACATGGGTCGTGAGGACTTCGAGCGCATCCGTCCCTACCTTACCGACCGCATCACCTACCACTGGACCGGCAAGCGCTACGAACGACCCCAACCCTAAGAAATCAAGATTCCAGGAAATCAATCCTCAATCGATTAGAGTTTGCGGATCTCTTCTTCCTTGCGCCCTTTATCAGCTTGTCAGCAGCAATTTCAGCAGCAACGACAAGACCTTCTCTGCGCCTCTGCGCGCGATAAATCTTTCGAGCAGGCGATGAATCTTGATTTCGCGGCCCAGCAGCGATGTAAGGAATCCTTCCAGAACGCCATAACTGGCCTTGTCGCGAAGCAGACGCTTAATAGCCCAGTCAAAGAGAAGTTGAAGGAAATTTTTCGAGAAAAAAATTGGGTTTCGATTTGGCTATTTCGAGATATAAGATTAAATTTGCCAAATTCATTGAATCGGGCGGATTCCTCTCCAAATCCTGCCTCAGATAACCCAAGGGATTGCCACGCCATTTTCCCAAAACACCTTAAATCACCATCGGCGCCGGCTCTCCCGAATAACGATGTACTTTAAATTAGATATAACATCATGAAAAACAATTGTGACGGCCGCACCCGCACCGAATCCGACCTTCTCGGTGCTATGGAGGTGCCCGAATGCGCCCTCTATGGCGTACAGACACTGCGTGGACTGGAGAACTTCGAAATCAGTCATTTCCACCTCAACGAATATCCTGAATTCGTAAAGGGCCTCGCCATTACAAAACTCGGCGCCGCAGTGGCCAACCATGACCTCGGCCTGCTGACCGACGAACAGTACAACGCCATCGCCACCGCCTGCCGCGAAATCATGGAGGGCAAGCACCATGAGCACTTCCCCGTGGACATGATCCAGGGCGGTGCCGGCACCACCACCAACATGAACGCCAACGAGGTGATCGCCAACCGCGCCCTCGAGCTCATGGGACACAAGCGCGGCGAATACCAGTTCTGCTCTCCCAACGACCACGTGAACCGCTCCCAGTCGACAAACGACGCATATCCCACTGCCATTCACCTCGGCATGTATATGGCCAACGAGCGCTTCAAGAGCTACTTCATAAAACTCATTGCCGCATTCCGCGCCAAAGGTGAGGAATTCAAAGGCATCATCAAGATGGGCCGCACTCAGCTCGAGGACGCCGTGCCCATGACTCTCGGCCAGACCTTCAACGGTTTCGCTTCCGTGCTCGAGGATGAGATCAAGCATCTCGACGAGGCAGCCGCCGACTTCCTGACTGTAAACATGGGTGCCACTGCTATCGGTACAGGTATCTGCGCCGAACCCGGATATGCCGAGAAATGTGTAGCCGCCCTTCGCGACATCACAGGCTGGGACATCAAGCTCGCTTCCGACCTCGTGGGCATCACTTCCGACACCTCGGCCATGGTAGGCTATTCCGCTGCCCTGAAGCGCGTCGCCACCAAGGTTAGCAAAATCAGCAACGACCTCCGTCTGCTTGCCAGCGGTCCCCGCTGCGGCCTCGGCGAAATCAACCTCCCCGCCCGTCAGCCCGGTAGCTCCATCATGCCCGGCAAGGTGAACCCCGTTATCCCCGAGGTGATGAGCCAGATCTGCTTCAAGGTGATCGGCAACGATATGTGCGTGACAATGGCCTCCGAGGCTGCCCAGATGGAACTCAACGCCATGGAGCCCGTTACCGCCCAGTGCAACTTCGAATCTGTTGACCTCATGATCAATGGCTTCGAGACACTCCGCATCAACTGCGTGGAGGGCATCACAGCCAACGAGGATAAATGCCGCAGCCATGTGATGAACAGCTTCGGCGTCGTTACAGCCCTCAACCCCGTGATTGGCTACAAGAACTCCACAAAGATCATCAAGGAGGCTATGGCCACAGGCAAGACCATTTACGACCTCGTGCTTGAGCATGGCATCCTCAGCAAGGAAGACCTTGACATCGTACTCGCACCCGAGAACATGATCAAGCCCGTGAAGCTCGACATCAAGCCCCTGAAATAATCAGTAGTAAAGCCGAGATACGGCAACTTTGCATAAAAACTACCGCGTGCCACACCGAAGTGTAGCACGCGGTTTTGCTATATGACTATTTGAATGAGTCTACGTTCGATCCTGCAAAAATTGAAGCAGAAGCCTTATCCGAAGATGGCTACGGCTTTTTTGAGCGCGTCAACAAAGGCATCGGCCTCCTCCATCGTGTTGTAGACAGCGAAGGATGCCCTCACAGTGCCCTGAATGCCGAGGCGCTCCATAAGCGGTTGGGCGCAGTGATGGCCTGTGCGCACGGCCACTCCCATGCCGTCGATAAGCATGCCAAGGTCGTAATTGTGAATGCCCTCCACATTGAAAGAGATCACAGCCGACTTGCCGGGAGCAGTGCCATAAATCAAGATGCCCGGAATCTCCGTGCGGAGTCTCTCCTCGCAATGCTTCAGCAGGGCGTGTTCATGCTCCGCCATCTTTTCGATACCCACGGAGTCGATGAAATCGAGCGCGCTGCGGAAGGCGGCGATATCCACATAGTCGGGAGTGCCGGCCTCGAATTTGAAGGGGAGGTCGGCGAAGGTGGTTCCCTCAAACGACACATGCTTGATCATCTCGCCGCCACCCTGATAAGGAGGCATCTTCTCGAGCAGTTCGCGGCGTCCATAAAGCACGCCAACGCCCGTGGGCCCATACATCTTATGGGAGGAGAACACATAGAAGTCGCAACCGATCTCCTGCACGTCGATATGGATGTGCGGTGCGGCCTGGGCGCCATCCACGAGCACCGGGACGCCATGCATATGCGCGATGGCTGTCATCTCGGCCACGGGATTCACCGTGCCCAAAACATTGCTCACATGGCAGAAAGCGGCCATGCGGGTGCGCTCGGAAAATAGCCCGCGATACATGTCAAGGTCGAGCGTGCCGTCGGGAAGGATATCCACCACCTTGATCTTCACATCGGCGTGGCGTCGAAGCAACTGCCAGGGCACAATGTTGGCATGATGCTCCATCACCGTGAGGATAATCTCATCGCCGTCGCGGAAGAAGCCGCCGTAAGATGCAGCCACAAGATTGATTGCCTCGGTGGTGCCGCGGGTGAAGATCACCTGCTCCGGTGAAGGGGAGTTGATATATTCGGCCACTCTGCGGCGCGACTCCTCCTGCAGCGCAGTGGCCTCCTGAGAGAGGGCATGCACGCCACGGTGCACATTGGCCTTCGTGGTCTCATACATCGAGTCGACAGCCCTTACCACTCTCTCCGGCGTCTGCGACGAAGCAGCGTTGTCGAGATAGATGAGGGGTTTGCCGTGCACCTTGCGCGTAAGTATGGGGAATTGCCTGCGAATGGATTCTATATCAATCATCTTGGATGGGGGCTTAATCAAGGGTGTTGTCGGGATTGCAGTTGCGACATGAAGCGCATGCGGAATCGGCGCCTGCGAAACGGCGCTCCACAAGGAGGTGGAGCCTGTCGCGAAGGGCAGGGCTCTGCACTGAGTTGATCACATCGCTCATGAACGCCTGGCGCAGCATGAGGCGGGCGGTCTCCTCGGAGATGCCGCGTGTGCGCATATAGAAAAGCTGCAGTTCGTCGAGCTGGCCGATAGCCGCGCCGTGGCTGCATTTCACATCGTCATTGTAGATTTCGAGCACGGGCTGGGTATATACCTTCGCCGTGTCGGAAGCGAGCAGATTGCGGTTGCTCTGGTAAGCCTCAGTGCCGATAGCGCCGGGTGCCACATAAATGCGGCCGGCGAAGGCGGCAGTGGCCTCCCCGTCGACGGAATATTTGAAAAGTTCGTCGCTATTGCAGCGTGGCACATTGTGCTCAATCAGGGAATAATTGGAGAGAGTGCGCTTGCCATCCTCAATTCCCATGCCGTAGAGGCGCAGACGTGCCTCTTCGCCGGAGAAGCGACAGAAGAATTCATTGCGTGTGGTGCCGTTGAAAAGGGTGATGGCGTTTACGGTCACCTCGCTGCGCGCTCCCTGGTCGATATAGAAGGAAGCGAGACGGGTTGTGGTCTCAGTGCTCTCCTCCAGGCCGCAGAGTGAGAGGCGGGCGTCGGTGCCCACGAACACCTCCACAGTCTGTAGGGCGAGATAATCGATATCCTTGCGCTGTGAATGGTCGCACACGATGAGGGAAGCGTCGGCGCCATCTTCCACAATCACGATAAGACGGCGCACAGCCATCATCGGCATCGCGTGGGAAAGAATCTGCACAATCTGCAGGGGGCGTTCGAGGCGCACACCCTTGCGCACGCGGAGCAATACGCCATCCTGACAGAGAAGCGTATTGAGCGCCACGAGGGGATTGCCCAGCGAAGCGAGGCGGCCGTAGAAATGCTCCGCCTCATGAGGATTGTCGAGCGCCCAGGTGCGCAGGCTGCAGAATTCCACGCCCTCGGGAAGGGCGGCATGGTCGGTAGGGGTGGGGGTATCGTTGATGCAGAGCATCAGCGGCGCCGCCAATACGGGCACATCGCAGCGGAAAGTATCGGCGGGATTGACGTCGATATTCACGCGGTCGAGGTTTATGCCGAAATCGGGCGCCAGCAGTTGGCCGAGGTCGATATTCTTGAATAGGTCCGACCCGCGGGGCGCCAGGGTGCAGCCCTCCAGGGCGCGGCACGCGTCGGCGCGCATCCTGTTGAGCGGGTCGGCGCCATTGGCGTCGATCAGCCCTCGGTGCTCGCGGTAAAGGTCGATATATTGCTGAAGGGGATTCATGGCTTAATCGTTTTCCTCCTTGATCCAGTCGTAGCCGCGCTCCTCGAGTTCGAGGGCGAGGTCGGGACCTCCGGTGCGCACGATGCGGCCCTTGTAGAGGATGTGCACGAAATCGGGACGGATATAGTCGAGAAGTCGCTGATAATGGGTAATCACGATGGTGGCGTTGTCGTTGCTCTTGAGCTTGTTGACGCCGCCGGCCACGATACGGAGGGCATCGATGTCAAGGCCGGAGTCTGTCTCGTCGAGAATCGAGAGACGCGGCTCGAGCACAGCCATCTGGAAAATCTCATTACGCTTCTTTTCGCCACCGGAGAATCCTTCGTTCACGGAGCGCGAGGCGAGGTTGCTGTCGAGTTCCACCACGGCACGCTTCTCGCGCATCATCTTGAGAAACTCAGTGGCCGAGAGGGGAGGCTGTTTGAAATATTCGCGCTTGGCATTGATGGCGGCGCGCATGAAATTGACCATCGACACGCCCGGAATCTCCACCGGATATTGAAAACCGAGGAAGAGACCCTCGTGACTGCGGATTTCGGGGGGCATGGCCAGAAGATCCTTGCCGTAGAATTCCACGCTGCCGCCCGTCACCGTGTATGCGGGATTGCCGGCCAGCACCATGGAGAGCGTCGACTTGCCGGAGCCGTTGGGCCCCATGATGGCGTGCACCTCCCCGGGACGTACCTCCAGGTTGATGCCGCGAAGTATTTCACGCCCGTTTATTTCGGCATGCAAATCTTTAACCTTCAACATAATATGATATTGTCTTCTATTGAAGTTGTCTAAACTTATTTACGTAAACTAAAAAATCTGAAGATGTGTAAACTTTATGGCAATCTTCATTAATCTTTTGGGCGTATTTCTCCGCTCTCATCGGCACCGACCGAGAGGTCGCTGCCTCTTCGATCGAAGAAATCCACTCCAAAATCTTAATAAATCTTACCATAAAAATAAGTTTAGACAACTTCATTTTTTCTTTGTATTCTTATCCTCTTTTTCGTCGGCGAATTTATTGGGGAAGTCGAAATGCACGCGAGGATGCGTCATCGCCCACACCACCAGGAAGATGCCGATGAGCACAAACGGAATGCTGAGCACCTGGCCCATATTCATGCCGTAGCGGGCAATCATCTCATACTCGCTGCTCACCTGCACATTCTTCACATATTCTATAACAAATCTGGGAAGGAAAATCCCTATGAAGAAAACTCCGGTGATGAGCCAGGGGCGTTCCTGACAGTTTTTCTTCCAGTACATCCACATCAGCAGTCCGAAGAGGATGAAATAGCACAAGGCTTCGTAAATCTGCGTGGGATGTGCGGGAAGGGTCTCGCCATTGCGCAGGAACACGAATCCCCAGGGGAGGTCGGTATAGGCGCCGTAGATTTCCGAGTTCATCAGATTTCCGAGGCGTATGAGACCTCCCACCAGCGCGATGGGAATCACCATCTTGTCGAACACCCATGAGGCGGGTTTCTTGCTCACGCAGGCCGAGAAGATGAAGAGGGCTATGATATTGGCGATAGTGCCGCCATGGCTTGCGAGGCCACCCTCCCAGATCTTGAAGATTTCGCCGGGATGCTGTGAATAATATGGCCATTCATAGAAAAACACATGGCCCAGGCGGGCGCCAACCACAGTGGCTATCACTGTATAGGCCAGCAGGATGCCTAGCCAGCGTTCCGGGGCACCCTCGTGGCGGAACATCCGGGCCACGATATCGTAGCCGATGATGAACCCCACGGCAAAAGCCAGCCCGTACCATCTCACGGACAGTGGGCCCAGGGAGAATAGCACGGGGTCGGCATTCCAATAAATTGCTTCTAACATAGATGACGATAGTCAGGAAAGGATGTCAGGGCGTTCAGCATTTCTCGCCCACGATGGCAGCGGTGTCCTCGGCAATCATCAGTTCCTCGTCGGTGGGAATCACCACTACGGTCACCTTCGAGTCCTTGCCGGAGATCACAATCTCCTTGCCGCGGGTCTTGTTGGCCTCCTCGTCGAGTGTGACGCCCAGGTATGAGAGATGTTTGCAGATCATCTCGCGGGTGCTTGTCTGGTTCTCGCCCACGCCGCCGGTGAATACAATCACGTCGACGCCATTGAGCACAGCCGTGTAGGCACCGATATATTTGAGGATGCGGTATTCATACATGTCCATGGCGAGGCGGGCACGTTCATCGCCGTTGGCGATGCCGTCCTCGATGTCGCGCATGTCGTTGCTGATGCCGGAGATGCCGAGCACGCCGCTCTCCTTGTTGATCACTCTCTGCAGGCCGATGGCGTCGATGCCTGTGCGCTCCATGAGATATACGAGAGCGCCGGGGTCAACGTCGCCCACGCGTGTGCCCATCATCAGGCCCTCGGTAGGAGTGAGGCCCATGGAGGTGTCCACGCATTTGCCGCCTTCGATTGCGGAGATGGAACCGCCGTTGCCGATATGGCAGGTGATCATTTTCGTGGTCTTGGGGTCACGGCCGAGGAATTCGCAGGCGCGTTTCGACACATAGCGGTGGCTGGTGCCGTGGAAGCCGTAGCGACGGATGCCATATTTCTCATATGCGGAATAGGGGAGGGCATACATATAGGCCTTGGCAGGCATGGTCTGATGGAAGGCGGTGTCGAACACGCCCACCTGGGGCACGCCTGGAAGCAGCTCCATCACAGCCTCGATGCCGATGATGTTGGCGGGATTGTGGAGCGGAGCCACGGGATAGCACTCCTTCACCTTCTCAATCACCTCGGGAGTGATGAGCACCGACTTGTTGAAATATTCCATGCCGTGCACCACGCGGTGACCTACGGCCTGAATCTCGGAAAGGTCCTTGATCACGCCCTTCTCCGGGTCGGTGAGTACCTTGAACACCTGACGGATAGCCTCCTTGTGGTCGGGCATGCTTACGGTGATGGTCTCCTTCTTGCCGTCGGGCAATTTGAATTTGAGGAAGGAGTCGGGAAGCCCGATTTTCTCCACCCCGCCTTCAGCGAGCACGCTCTTGTCGCAACTGTCGATGAGCTTATACTTTACGCTTGAGCTGCCATTGTTCAATACGAGTATCTTCATTTCAATAATTTTAAAGTGAATAATTCCCAATTCCTAATTCCTAATTCCTAATTCCTAATTCTTATATTAGAGGCCCTTGTCGCCGATGGCCTGGTTGCAGGTCACGATGATAGTGTTCACGATATCCTCTACAGTAGCGCCGCGGCTGAGGTCGTTGACAGGAGCTGCGAGACCCTGGAGGATGGGGCCAACAGCGCCGGCGCCTGCGAGACGCTGCACGAGTTTATAGGCGATGTTGCCCACCTCGAGCGACGGGAAGATGAGAGTGTTGGCATGGCCGGCAACCTCGCTGCCCGGAGCCTTCATGGCGCCTACGTTGGGCACGATGGCTGCGTCGCTCTGCAGTTCGCCGTCGATCTTGAGATCGGGATCCATCTGATGGGCGAGCATCGTGGCTTTCACCACCTTGTCGATTCTCTCGTGGCTGGCGCTTCCCTTTGTGGAGAAACTTGTCATGGCCACGATCGGCTCCATGCCTGCGATATATTTTGTGGTCTTGGCTGTGGCAACGGCAATCTGTGCCAGCTCCTCTGCCGTGGGATCGGGCACCACTGCGCAGTCGGCGAATACGAGCATGCCGTCCTGGCCGAAGGGGCAGTTCTCAGGCAGAAGCATGATGAACGCACCGCTCACCACGCTGATGCCGGGCTTTGTTTTCAGCACCTGGAAGGCAGCGCGGAGCACATGGCTTGTGGGGCTTAATGCGCCTGCCACCATGGCGTCGGCATCGCCGTGCTTGATCATCAGACAGCCCAGATAAAGCGGATTCTTCACCATCTCGCGGGCCTCCTCGATGGTCATGCCCTTTTTCTTGCGGAGCTCCTTCAGAAGCTCGGCATAAGGCTCGGTGAAGTTCTTGTCGTTGGCGCTCACGATGTGTGCCTTCTCGATATTGGGTAGACCAAGCTCAAAGGCTGTGCGAAGGATCTCATCCTTCTCGCCGATGAACGTGACATCGGCTATCTTTTCGGCAATTACTCGGTTGGCTGCCTGGAGCGTGCGCGGTTCAAGTGATTCGGGAAGAACCAGACGCTGCGGATTCTCCTGTGCTTTCTTGCTAAGACGTTCAAAAAGTTTCATCGTGTTATTCTGATTTTAGATAAGTCTCTTTGCCTTGCGGGGAGTGAGGCGTGGATCTGTGTTTATATGGTGAATTGTTACCTGCAAAATTACAAAAATTTTATTCTCTCGCCAAAAATTTCTAACTTTACGGCCGCAAATCGAATTCTCCGCATAAGCGGATCTCTGCATGAGAATAGTTAAAAGGCTTTATCTCTTTATCCTTAAGAGTTTTCTACCACTTTTCGCGATGACATTTTTTATCGTGCTGTTCATCGTGCTCATGCAGTTCCTGTGGCGCTACATCGACGATCTTGTGGGAAAAGGTCTATCCATCGGAGTGCTCGGCGAACTTTTTTTCTATGCCGCAGTGTCGATGGTGCCCATGGCGCTCCCTCTTGCCATCCTTCTCGCGTCGCTGATGACCTTCGGAAATCTTGGCGAACGGTCGGAACTTACGGCCATCAAGGCCTCCGGCATCTCGCTGCTCAAGGTGATGAGTCCCCTTATCGGACTCGTGTCGCTGATTGCAGTGGGGGCCTTCTTCTTCCAGAACGACGTGCTGCCCAAGGCGCAGGTGAAGATGTGGACGCTTCTTTTCTCCGCCCGCCAGAAGAGTCCCGAACTCGAGATTCCGGAGGGCGCTTTCTACGACCAGATTCCCGGCTATAATCTCTATGTGAGAGAGAAGGACCGCAACACCGGCATGCTCCGCGACGTGATGATATATGATGTGTCGAAAGGGGGCGACAATTCCACAATCCTGCTGGCCGATTCGGCCCGTCTTGCCTTCACAAAGGGTATGCGCCATCTCTATCTGCATCTATATCAGGGTGAACAGTTCGAAAACCTTCGCGAACAGAAGAGTCTTGACCGCAATGTGCCATTCCGCCGCGAGTCGTTTCTCGACAAGGAGATTCTAATTCCCTTCGACGCCAACTTCAACCGCCTTGACGAGCAGGGAATGCGCAATCAGTATGTGGGCAAGAACATAGCCGAGCTGCGGCAGACCATCGACTCCCTATCCGTGCGCATCGACTCCCTCGGCAGTGCGGAGGCTCCAACATTCGCTTCTACCGCGTTTCCCACACTTCTGCCGCATGGCGTAGATTACGGCCCAAATGCTGACACTCGTGCGGAAAGGAGCGGAAAAGCGGAAGCGGAGGCTAAGAAAGCGCCGGTGAAGCCTCTTGATCTCGATTCTCTTATTAATGCGCTCGATGCCGGCCGCCGCGACGCTCTCTTTACCTCGGCAGCATCCATCACCCGTATGCGCGCCTCCGAACTGGAGTTCCGCTCCATGCAGATTGGCGACGAGAAGAAGCGCCTGCGCCGCCACGAGATAGAATTGCTCAAGAAGTTCACCCTCTCGGTGGCCTGCCTTATATTCCTCTTTATCGGTGCGCCGCTCGGCGCCATTATCCGCAAGGGTGGTCTCGGCACTCCGCTCGTAATCTCGGTGCTCCTCTTCCTTGTATATTATGTGATCGACAACACCGGCTACAAGATGGCCCGGGAGGGCTATTGGGTTACATGGTGCGGCATATGGCTATCCACGTTCGTGCTCCTGCCGCTCGGAATATTCGTCACGTATAAGGCGATGAACGACTCAGCGGTGTTCAATGCCGACACCTATCGCAACTGGCTGCGGAATGCATTCGGTTTGCCGGAATCGCGCATGGTGCCGAAGAAGGAGGTTATCATCAGCGAGGTCGACCCGCAGCGTGCCACGGCACTTGCCCTCTCGCTGGGCGCCTCGGCCATCCATTGGCGCAAGGGCAAAAAGCGTATCCCCGGTTATGTCGACTTCTGGATGCGGGGCTGGCATCCGATGCCAATTCACGAAATCGGCGACATCGCCGACGAAGCCGTGGAATATCTCTCCGACTCGCGCGACCTGCATGTGATTGACCAGCTCAACAAGATGCCCGTAATCAAGCCGATATGGGTGGTCTATCCCGCGCATAAGCTCTGGATACGCAAGGCATTGATGTGGTGCTTTCCAGTGGGAATCCTCTTCCGTCTGGCCGCCGCGCCTTATTTGCGGCGCATCTGGAAGGATATGGCGAAAGCGGAGGAGGTTGCGTGCCAATTGTTAAAATATGTTAATAATTCAACTAAGGCTGAACAATAGCGGCCCGCTGCTGTTTAGCCTATAGTTAGAAGATAGATTTTTGTTCATTAAATGTAGGAGCTAACGCTCCGGGAAAAAGGCTACTCGCGAGAGCAGCCTTTTTAATTACGTGAAGAGGTGCTTAAATAGGGCCTAAAAATCCCGTATCTATTGCAATTACGGATAAAAAATGCTAACTTTGCGCGTTAAATGGCTATTCACGGCTGGTGATGGCCAAAACAGTATTAAAAAATCTATGTACAGAGATAAAACTTGCGGCGAATTGCGTCTCGCCGATGCCGGCGCTCCCGTTACCCTCGCCGGCTGGGTGCAGCGAATCAGAAAGATGGGCGGCATGATATTTGTGGATGTCCGCGACAGATACGGAATCACACAGGTGGTTTTCGAAAGCGATGTGAACAAAGATCTTGCAGATGCCGCCAATCATCTTGGTCGCGAATTTGTGGTCCAGATCAAGGGCAAGGTTACGGAAAGGACTTCCAAGAATCCGAATCTTCCCACGGGCGACATCGAGGTTGTGGCCGACGAGGTGCGCATCCTCAACCGCAGTGAGATTCCCCCTTTCACCATTGAAGACAATACCGACGGCGGCGACGACCTCCGCATGAAGTTCCGCTATCTCGACCTGCGTCGTCCTTGCGTGCGCAAGAATCTTGAATTGCGCCATAAGATGGCGTTTGAAATCCGCCGCTATCTCGACTCCCAGGGTTTCCTTGAGGTGGAGACCCCTATCCTGGTGAAGAGCACGCCGGAGGGCGCCCGCGACTTTGTGGTGCCTTCGCGCATGAACCCCGGTGAGTTCTACGCCCTTCCCCAGAGCCCGCAGCTGTTCAAGCAGCTCCTGATGGTTTCCGGCTTCGACCGCTATTTCCAGATTGCAAAGTGCTTCCGCGATGAGGACCTCCGTGCCGACCGCCAGCCCGAGTTCACGCAGATCGACTGCGAGATGAGCTTCGTGGAGCAGGAGGATGTGATCCGCACATTCGAGGGTCTCGTGAAGCACATCTTCAAATATGTGAAGGGTATTGACTTCACAGAGCCTTTCCCCCGCATGACATGGGCCGACGCCATGGCACGCTATGGCAGCGACAAACCCGATATCCGCTTCGGCATGGAATTTGTGGAGATCACCGACCTTGCCCAGGGACACAACTTCCCGGTGGCCGACGAGGCAGAACTTGTGGTGGGAATCCGCGTGCCCGGAGCCGCTTCCTATACCCGCAAGCAGCTCGACCAGCTCACAGAGTTCGTGCGTCGTCCGCAGGTTGGCGCCAAGGGTCTTATCTGGGTTAAGTTCGAGCCCGATGGCAGCGTGAAGAGCAGCGTTTCGAAATTCTACGATGAGGATGCACTCCGTGCCTGGGGTGAGCGTTTCGGCGCCGAGAAGGGTGACCTTCTCCTCGTGATGGCCGGCAAGAAGATGCCCGTGCGCAAGCAGCTTTGCGAGCTGCGCCTCGAGATGGGCTCACGCCTCGGCTTGCGCGACAAGAATGTGTTCGCTCCCCTCTGGGTGATCGACTTCCCCCTCTTTGAATGGGACGATGAGACACAGCGCTATTACGCCATGCACCATCCCTTCACCTCTCCCAACCCCGAAGATATTCCCCTGCTTCATAGCGACACGGGTGCAGTGCGCGCCACAGCCTATGATATAGTGGTCAACGGCACCGAACTTGGCGGCGGATCAATCCGTATCCATGACGCCGAACTCCAGAACACGATGTTTGAGCTTCTCGGTTTCACTCCCGAGCGTGCCCACGAGCAGTTTGGCTTCTTGATGGAGGCTTTCAAATATGGAGCACCCCCTCACGGAGGTCTTGCTCTCGGTTTCGACCGCTTCGTGTCAATTCTCGCCGGCCTCGACACCATCCGCGACGTGATTGCCTTCCCCAAGAACAATTCCGGCCGCGATGTGATGAACGAGTCCCCCTCCGAGCTTGACCCCGCACAGCTTGAGGAACTCAACCTCACGCTCAATCTCAAAAAAGACTGACAGACAATAAAAGACTGACAGACAATGGTGAAAGTTAGCGACATCGCCGCCGTGCTCGAGCGTTTTGCCCCGCTTCCGCTTCAGGAAGACTATGACAACGCCGGGCTGCAGGTAGGCAACCGTAGCATGGCGGTGTCGGGCGTGTTGCTCTGCCTCGACGTCACTCCCGATGTGCTCGAGGAGGCGCGTTGCCGCAGTTGCAACATGATAGTGTCGCACCATCCGCTGATATTCGGCGGGCTGCATTCGCTCACGGGCGACGACCCCGTGCAGCAGGTGGTGATCGACGCCTTGCGCCATGACATCGCGATATATTCGGCCCATACCAATCTCGACTCCGCCTGGAACGGCGTTAGCCACGAGATGGCCACGCGCCTTTCGATGACCGATATCAAGGTGCTCCATCCGCGTGTGCCGGCCCTCGGTGACGCCCCGACCGGCCTCGGCGTGATTGGCAATGTGGTGCCTACGCCGCGCCTCGAGTTCCTCCGCATGGTGAAGGAAAAGTTTGGCGTCAAGTGCCTGCGCTATTCCGCGCACAGCCCGCGGCTGGTGGTGAAGCGAGTGGCCCTTTGCGGCGGTTCCGGTTCGTCGCTGATTCCCGACGCCCTCCGCTCCGGCGCCGACATCCTCGTCACAGCCGACCTCAAATATCACGACTTCACATCGAATGCCCACCGTATCATTCTTGCCGACATAGGCCACTATGAAAGCGAATGCTGCACGGAAAGCATTTTCTCCCGAATCATCCGCGAGGAATTTCCCGATCTTGTGGTGTATTTCTCCGAAGCGCAGGAAAATCCTGTGGCTTTCCTCTGAGACGCAGGCCTCGACAGCAGGTCAGAGTTGCTCAGCATATACGAATATTCAAGAATACATATAGTAGAAAAAATCTATGGCAGAGAAGAAAAACGAGAAGGAACGCAGTGTGGAAGACCGCCTCAAGGCACTCTATAAGCTGCAGACGCTCCTGTCGGAAATCGACCGCATCAAGATCCTTCGCGGCGAGCTTCCCAATGAGGTGAAAGACCGCGAGGACGAGATTGTCCGCTTCCAGACGCGTATCGCCAAACATAAGGATGAAATCGCCGATCTCAAGGATATGATCGGTAAAAAAACTGCCGACATAGAGGCCCGTCGCCTCAAGATTGCCCGCTACGACGAGCAGATCAATAATGTGCGCAACAACCGCGAGTATGCTTTCCTCGAGAAAGAGCGCGAGTTTGAGACGCTTGAGGTGGAGCTCGCCGAAAAACATATCCGCGAGGCTCAGGAGAAGATCGCCGAGAAAAACGAAGAGATTGCCCGCGACACCACCGACCTGGAGGACAACGAGCATATCCTCGTGCAGAAAAAGCAGGAACTCGAGGAGATTATCTCCGAAACAAAGCAGCAGGAGGAGGAGATTCTCGCCAAGGCCAAGGATCTTGAGCCTATGATCGACCCATACACTCTGGCCGCTTTCAAGCGCATCCGCAAGAACGCCCGCAATGGCCTGGGCATCGTCACAGTGCAGCGCGACGCCTGCGGCGGCTGCTTCAACCGCATCCCCCCGCAGCGCCAGCTCGAGATCAAGATGCACAAGAAGGTGATTGTCTGCGAATATTGCGGCCGAATCATGATCGACGGTCCCCTCGTGGGAATCAAGGAGGAAACTCCCCAGCCCGAGAAGAAGCCTTCGCGCTCAAGGGCAAAGAAATCCTGAAATGTATTATATTAAGAAAACTTTTGAGATAAGCGCCGCCCATAGGCTCTGTCTCGACTATCCGAGCAAATGCACCAACCTTCACGGCCACAACTGGATTGTGACCGTGGAGTGCCGCTCGGAGAGCCTTGACGCCAACGGGATGGTGACGGATTTCACCCTGGTGAAGGAGCTCGTGATCGAGAAACTCGACCATCGAGTGCTCAATGAGGTGCTCCCTTTCAACCCCACGGCCGAGAATATCGCCCGCTGGATTGTGGAGTCCGTGCCCAATTGCTTCCGCTGCGCCGTGCAGGAGAGCGAGGGCAATATTGCCATATATGAGAAAGATTAATGAAATTTTCTATTCCCTGCAAGGGGAGGGACATCATGCAGGCTATCCCTCGGTGTTCATCCGCTTCTCGGGATGCAACCTGAAATGCCCTTTTTGCGACACACGTCACGAGGAGGGCATATTTATGGACGACGATGCCATCGTGCACGCCGTGAAACTTTATAAGGCCGACTGGATTGTGATTACCGGCGGCGAACCGGCGCTCTGGATCGACACCGATTTTATCCGCCTGCTGCGTCGCGCCACCGGCAAAAAGATAGCCATCGAGACTAACGGCACTGTGCCCCTTCCGGAGGGTATCGACTGGGTGTGTGTATCGCCCAAGGACGCGCCCGTAGTGGTGGAGCATGCCGATGAGATCAAGGTGGTGGATATCGGTCAGCCGCTGGAGGATTATATCGCCCTCCCTTGCCGCCACGAGAAGACGCTCATGTATCTGCAGCCCTGCTATGTGCCCGACCCGGAGGAATTCGCCAAGAACCGCCTGCGCACCGTGCGCCGCGTGCTTGCCGACCCCAGATGGACACTCTCGGTGCAGCTTCACCGCTTCCTCGGAATCCCCTGACGCAGGACTGGTTGATACCCGTCATCAATTTTTTACTAATCGCACATTACCCTATCACACACATTATGAGAAGTGAGAAAGAACTGGAGGGGGTTACGCTCCTCGGCAATCAGGGCGTGGCTTATCCGCAGGATTATAACCCCGCGCTGCTCGAATGCTTTGAAAACAAACATCCTGATAATGAATACGTGGTGAGATTCGACTGTCCCGAATTCACCACACTTTGCCCCAAAACCGGTCAGCCCGATTTCGGCCATATCTATATAAATTATATTCCCCGTGAGAGGATGGTGGAGAGCAAGAGCCTGAAGCTCTATCTCTTCTCATTCCGCAATCACGGTGATTTTCATGAGGATTGTGTGAACATCATCATGAAAGACCTCATCAGGCTCATGGACCCGCGCTACATCGAGGTGGCGGGTCGTTTCATGCCGCGCGGAGGCATCAGCATCAATCCCTTCGCATGCTGGGGCGATGCCGAACATGAACAATTGGCGGCCACCCGCAGAATGCAAGAACTCGCCAATTATTGATATACTGTTTTTTATATGTTTTGTAGCGGCGGGATGTGTCACATAGCGTATGTGCGCACATTTTCGCTCTCTACATCTACGCCATATTTGGCGGCGAAGCGCATGATGTTGCGCGCAAGCTCCGGTTTCAGTTCCTCGGGGCAATAGCGGAAATAAGCCTCGGCGGCCCGCACGTGGGCGGCGTCGGGCATAGGATATTCACGCCTTCCGGGAAGTCCGAACATATTGTCAGGGAGCTCTTTGCGCTCCTCGGTGTCCAATCGATCATTCATAGCGATAAAGATTAATTAAGATTGTCAGTAAAATCCAAGTCTTATCTTTATAACGCTTGAATGGGTGAAAGGGTTGCCTTTCGGGGAGGCTTATGAGATAAATGTTTCCAGGGCGGTGAATTTGCCTTGGGGCTCGATTGTTAGTCCGCAGGCGCTTGCAGGCACGAGGATGGTTTCTCCGGCGTGCATGTCGAGTGTTTCCCCGGCGCAGGTCACGCGGGCGCGTCCCTCTGTGGCTATCAGCACCACAAATGTGTCGCTCTCCTTGTAGTCGCGTATCAGGCTCTCGTCGATCATCAGCAGATTGGTGGTGAAGAAGGGCGACTTCACGAGTGTGACCGGAATATCCTCTTTGGCGATATAGTTCACGGGGTTGCCGTCGGTGTCGCCGAAATTGATGGCATCCTTGGCGAGTTCGGTGTGGAGCTGGCGCTCGTTGCCGTCGGCATCCTTGCGGTGATAGTCGTAGATGCGGTAGGTGGCATCGGAAGTTTGCTGAATCTCCGCCACAAAGCATCCTTTGCCTATGGCATGCACGCGGCCTGCAGGGATATAGAATGTGTCGCCGGGATGCACCTCCACGAAATTAAGCACATCCTCAATCTTACCGCTCTCCACGAGTCCCTCATATTCCGAAGGGTCGAGGGGACGGTTGAAGCCGTTGGCGAGACGCGCACCCTTTCCGTTGGCGATCACATACCACATTTCGGTCTTGCCGTTGTTTTCGCCGCGTTTCTGAGCCAGTTCATCGTTGGGATGCACCTGCACTGAGAGGTCGGCCGATGCGTCGATGAATTTGATGAGGAGCGGGAATCTGTGGCCGAAACGCTTCAGGTTGCGCTCCCCCATAAGGCGCGCGCCATATTTCTCAATCAGGGCGCTGAGGGTCATTCCGGCATCCGGGCCTGTGGCCACTACCGACTCCGAACCCTCCACTCCGGAGAGTTCCCAGCTTTCTCCTATCTGGCGTTGCTCCGTGGCGGCCTGCTTAAATTCCTTTATCTTCTCCCCTCCCCAGATGGTGCTTTTAAAAATAGGATTAAATTTCCACATAAAAATAAGGTTTCATTATAAATCATCAATCATCATAGATTGTCGGGTCCTTGATGCCGCTGAGGAGGAAGGCCTCCTTGCGTTCGGTGCATGTGCCGCATGTGCCGCAATGGTGTTCGCCCCCCTTATAGCAGGAATATGTGAGCGAATAGTCCACGCCGAGTTTTGCACCGCGGGCTGCGATGTCGGCCTTGGTGATATCCGTATAAGGTGCGAGAATCTCCACATGGTCGTACGTGCCCTCGCTCATGGCCTCTCCCATAGCTTGGATGAAACCGCTTCGGCAATCGGGATAGATGGCATGGTCGCCGCCATGATTGGCTATCAGCACATATTTCAGACAGCGGCTCTCGGCCAGACCGCAGGCCACGCTGAGCATGATGCCGTTGCGGAAGGGCACCACCGTGCTCTTCATGTTCTCGTCGTCGTAATGGCCGTCGGGGATCTCCTCACCGCCGATAAGCAGCGAACTCTTGAAATATTCCCCCATGAAGGCTAGGGGAATCACGATATGTTCGATGCCCAGCAACTCGCATTGTTTGCGGGCGCATTCTATTTCGCGGGCGTTATGGCGCGAGCCATAGTCGAATGTAACCGCCAGGGCTATTCTTTCCTTATATTCATGCATCAGCGTCACGGAGTCCATGCCTCCCGACACCACGATGATGCAGTCTTTATTTTGAGGTAATGACATTATTTTGAGATAACATTTTAATTGCGAATTCGAGGATGCGGTCTTTGCCGGCCGCGAGTTCTTCGGGGGTGCAGTGCACTTCGCAACCGGGGCTTGGATCGATGCCGAACTCCGTGCACCGGTCGTGGGCGTCGCTCAGCGGACAGGCGGAGAAGCGTATGCTCCAGCCGTTGGGAAGTTCGGAGGAGAAGGGGAGGCCGCCGCCCCCACCGGTGCGTGCACCGACTATCTTTACTTGCGGAAGTTCTTTCATCACGGCCGTGAAGTCGTTGGCCGCGGAGAAACAGCTCCTATTGGTAAGAACGGCAATCGGCCCGGTGTAGTTTATTCGGTCCTTGCCGCAGGGGAAATATTCCACCGCGAAAGGTTCGGAGAAGTCATTAGGGCCGGGGCCTGTCTTATGGCGGATGTAGCCGCCGGTGATCTTATGGTCGATGAAGCGTCCCACTAATGTAGGCACATTGGTGAGCAGTCCGCCGCCATTGTCGCGGATATCAATTATCAGCCCCCTGCTCTTCTGGAGGATGGCAAGGATATAGTCGAGTCCGGTCTCGCTGATGGCTGTGGAGAAGGAGGGACAGCGCACATAGCCCACAGAGTCGGGCACGAACATGCAGTAGGTGAGGCCGGAGGTCTGCAATCCGCCGAAATGCAGGTAATATTGCTGCAGGGTGCGCTCATTGAAATCCTGGGGATAGTCGCTCCACCATTTTTTATAATATGATGTGGCGAAGGGGGCGGAGAGATTCACATGGCCGTCGCGCAGCGTGTCGAGCATCTCGGTGAGGATGAAGAAGAGGTCCATCTCATTCGTCTGGGAAGTAACCTTCTTGCGATAGTCTGCCGCCACGGCATCCCAGTCGATATCCTTCTGCTCGAAGAAGCAATAGCGTGAGCGCACGATGTCGGTAAGGGCATCGAAATTCGCAAAGGGATCATTCTTAGGCGCCGACGCATAGTCCGGCTCTTTCACGCATCCCGTGATTCCGACCAGCAGCAAAGCCAGCAGCGGAAGGAATTTAAAATTCAAAATTGAATATTTAGAATTCATCTCTCATCAAACATTACGCATCACTTATTCCTTATTACTTATCAATACCGGTTTCCCGAAAGCCCTCCCGGTATAATGCCTATCACGAGGGAATTGCGCATGGTCTGCGCGTCGAGATTGTTGGCATGGAAGGTGTTGAGGTCGAGGCGATAACCTACGGTCATCGCCGTGCGGCCGAAGTCGAGACGCAGGCTTATCTGGTTGTTGATGGCGAAGAAATTGCCCGGCCAACCGAAGTGTGCGAGATTCTTATGGTTGCCGAGATAGATTTCATAATATGTTTCGCCATATTCTGGGCAGAAGAATGCCCCGAGCAGTGGAGTGCGCACCTCCTCAACAAGCGTTACCGGCAGGCGACCCATCTTGAATTGGAAGGAAGCGGAGGCATTGGCCTGCAGTGAGGCGCGGGCAAGGGCTGTCACGGGATTGTTGCCGTTGCGCGGCAGATAGAGCGCGCCACCGTAGATGTCCACCATGCCACCCACAGCCACAGTCCATTTGGGATGCGGCAGGAAGCGGACGCCGAGACCCCAGGCGAAATCGGCAGTGAATCCAAGCATTGAGGCTGTCTTGGCGGGGTTGTGCATGAGTTGGAAATTGATGTCCGACTCGAAGCGCATCACCATCCGCTGCGGACAATGGTTGAAGATCTTGGTCCATTGGCCACTGAAGGTGAAGTCTGTGCCACGGTAGAAGAGCGGAGAGAGATAATTGGAGAAATCATATGCGCCGCCGAATTCCAGGGCATAGATGCCTGTCACCGGACGCGACTCATCCTCTGCTACAGTGGTTGTAGTCGTTGTTGTGGTGGTAGTAACGCTTTGTGCCCGGGATGGGAGCGCGGCTGCCACTGCGACTGTCAGAGTCAATATTATAGAGGAGATTTTCATTCTTCAAAGTCGAATAAGGAATCCGAGAATGCTTTCGGCTGAGATGGCTCGGAGTTCTCGGAATCCTCTGAGTTCTCTGAGTTCTCGGAGTTCTCGGAGTTCTCGGAGTTCTCAGAATCCTCGTAGTTCTCAGGCTGGGGTTGCTCGGTGATGTCGGCGAGCTGGAACTGCGTGAGGCGTTTTCCCTTGGCCTTATAGCTTTTCTCGGCGATAAATTCTGCGGCATCGATGGTGACTTCCGGACGATCGGCGTCGGCACCTCCGAAATGGAGTGTGAGGATAGGGGAGGGGGTGCTGGTGAGAAGGAGGATGTCTCCACCTTCGTCGCCCCCTACAAAGCGCTGCGGACGTGCTGAGGGCTCAAATCTGAACCGCTTCAGGTAGGGATAGCCCAGCCCTTTGTCGAAGAGGGCGAGGGTCCAGATCTTGTGTGGGTCGAATTTATCTATGCGCAGGATATTGTCTTCGTAATGATTGGTGTCGGAATAAGTGGAGGTGAAATACTCGCCGTCGCGGGTGATTACGAGCACCTTGTCGTCGCCCTGGAACACACCGAGGCTGCGGCCGCGGCCGTCGTAGTTGAGGCGGAGCACGTCGGGGTCAAACCATACCTCGCGGCCGCCGAGGGTGCTTGTGCCCTTGCGCTCCATCGACACGCTCTTTATCTTGAATTTCGTCACAAGGTTGCCCAGCGATTCCTTCCCCTTGATGGCGAGTTTGGAGAAGTCGATGGTGAGTTCTAAGTTGCGCGGACTGCGGCCTGTGCCGTTGGGCTCATCCACGAGGGTGACGCGCACCGTCTCGGCCTCGCCGTTGGGATTGGCCGTGAACCATTCGATGCGGCTCCCCTTGGTGTCCTTCTTCGTGAGCCAGTAGTCTTTGTCGCGGGTGAGGCCGGTGATATGGCAGCGCTTCATATAACTGTAGCCGCCAAGGCCGTTGCGATATATAATATTATAGGTGGTGCGTTCGTCCTTCTTCTTGTAGAGGCCGATGTAGATCACCTTTTTGCCGATGTAGAGCTTGTCCTGCACGCGTACTATCTTATAGGAGCCGTCGCGGTAGACCACGAGGATATCATCGAGGTCGGAGCAGTTGAATAGGTATTCATTGTCGCGCAGGCCTGTGCCGATGAAGCCCCCTTCGGGGTCGTGGTAGAGGCGCTTGTTGGCCTCGGCCACTTTTGTTGCCTCGATTGAGTCGAAGGAGCGGATGGTGGTGCGGCGCGGGAATGCGTCGCCATATTTCTCCTTCAGGTGGAGATACCAGCGCTCTGTGGTGCGGTCGATATGTTCGATGTCATCTACGAGGCGGTCGATTTCGGCGTCGAGGTCGGCAATTTTCTTGTCGGCCTTCTCAGCGTTGAAGCGCAGGATACGTGCCATCTTGATTTCCCAGAGGGCGAGAAGGTCGTCGTCGGTGATTTCGCGGAAGAATTTGGGACGCCAGGGTAGGAAGAGGGTGTCGAGCCGGCGGATGGCGCGTTCCATGTTCTCGGCGCGTTCCACCTCCATATCCTTATACATGCGCTCTTCGATGAAAATCCTTTCGAGCGAGCAGAAGAGGCGTTCCTCGCGGCATTCGCTGAGGCGGATTTCCAGTTCGCGGCGCAGGATGTCGCGTGTGCGGTTCACGCTGTCCTCAAGCAGTTCCGTTACGCTGAGAAACACCGGTTTGCGGTCGCGTATCACGCAGCAGTTGGGCGATACCGACACCTCGCAGTCGGTGAAAGCGTAGAGGGCATCGATGGTCTTGTCGCTCGATGACCCTGGCTGCAGATGCACCACAATCCGGGCCTCGCGCGAAGTGTTGTCATCAACCTTGCGCACCTTGATTTTCCCCTTCTCCATGGCTGCGAGGATGGAGGTGATGAGGGTGCCGGTGGTCTGGCCGAAGGGCAGTTCGGTGATTACGAGGGTCTTGTTGTCGAGTTTTTCGATCTTGGCTCGTACTCTTACAGCGCCGCCGCGCCGGCCGTCGTTATATCTGGAGGCGTCCATGAGACCTCCGGTCTGGAAGTCGGGGAGGAGCTGGAAGGAGCGGCCGTGGAGATAGTCGATGGCAGCATCGAGGAGTTCGTTGAAATTGTGGGGCAGGATGCGCGAGGAGAGGCCCACGGCGATACCCTGGGCGCCCTGGGCGAGCAGCAGGGGAAACTTCACCGGAAAGGTGACCGGTTCGTCGTTGCGCCCGTCGTAGCTCTTGGTCCATTCCGTCACTTTGGGGGAGAACACTGTCTCCATGGCAAACTGCGAGAGGCGTCCCTCGATGTAACGGGGGGCGGCTGCGGAGTCGCCGGTCAGGATGTTGCCCCAGTTTCCCTGTGTGTCCACGAGCAGATGTTTCTGGCCCATCTTCACGAGCGTGTCGCCGATGGAGGCGTCGCCGTGAGGGTGAAACTGCATGGTGTGGCCCACGATATTGGCCACCTTGTTGAAGTGGCCGTCGTCGATGCGGCGCATGGAATGCAGGATGCGTCGCTGCACGGGTTTGAGGCCGTCCTCGATGTGGGGGACGGCTCGTTCCAGAATTACATAAGAGGCATATTCAAGATACCACTCGCGAAACATCCCCGCGAGCACGGTGCGGCGGTCGGTGACGTCCATTAGAATAGCGGGAATGTCTTGTCGTTGTCTACGTATTTACGGTTGAATTCTGAGTCGCTCATGCAGAGCATAAGGATACCCTGGATTAGGGTGATGATGCTCCAGCCTCCGCAGGTCACGAGTGAGAGGAGGATGGTGATGATTCCGCCCCAGATTTTCCCTACGATGAAATATTGCACGCCGAGCGAACCGAAGAGGATAGCCATGATACCGCAGAGCACTCGCTGGGACACGCCTGAGTCGCTATGAGAGGATGTCGACCGGCCCTGGCGGTTGAGAAGTTCCATGAGTTCCGGGTACATATAGAGGGGACGCCAGTTGGAGCCGTCGGAGCAGACGGGGGTGTTGGCATCAACGTTGTAGGCCATCACCTGGCTGGCGCTCATCGGGCCGATGGTCTGATTGTTGATGGTAAGATAGTACTGCATAATATTGAATTGTAGGGAATCTTAGACCCCATCCCATAAAAAATGTTAATGCAGGGGCGACCGATTTTTGAT
>CAJLTZ010000019.1 GCA_905209725.1 uncultured Muribaculaceae bacterium | reverse complement strand
AATTGAATTTCAATAATTTCAAAGTGTTCTTATGATTTTTTAGTGGACACTAATGTTAAATCAGTTAAAGAAATAGTTATGAACCGATGGAAAAAGTTTTGGAGAATTGTGGTGGCCGTTTTGAAGTCGCTGGTGCTGTTTGTGCCGGCAGTGATAGTGTGCGTGCTGTGGTGGCCTGCTCACGGGGCATTGGTCGCGCTCTTTGCATCATTGGGCGTGCTTACGCTCACATGTGCCATGGCGGCGTTCATCATCCAGCTGGCGCTCCAGGTGGCCGTCAAGCTCGATGAGCGACGCCATCCCGAGGAATATCCCGACAGAAATTAGTTTCTTTCATTTACCAGTTTTTGTTTGACTTCCGTCCGGGAGGCTGTTGCCGCGGCCTGCCGGACTTTTTTGTTAAAATAATAGAAAATATTCCATAATATTTGCGTATAATGGAAATAATTCCTATTTTTGCGGTGTAATTCTAATAAGCCATGAAATATAAAGAGTTTCATCGCATTATCAGACGAAACGGATGGATAGAAGTCAAAGTAAGAGGCTCTCATATCTTTTATGCAAAAGAAGGCCATCCGAGAAGTGTTCCGGTGCCTATGCACACTGGAGAAATTCCGGAGCCAACAAGGCTCGCGATATCTAAGGAGATGGGTCTGAAATAATGACCCATCTCTTAAAAACTGAACGAAAAACTGAAAAAGACTGATCAACTAACAAATCTAACTATATGGAAGGCAAACTGAAAATCAACATCTGCGCCAGCGCCGACTCATTCGGAGGTTATGCCGAGAATTGCCCGGGAATATATGTTGCCGGCAACAGCGTAGCCGAAGTAAAGGAGGAGGTTCACCGGCTTATCGGCGTTCTTAAAGAGGAATGGCCAAAAAGTGAATGGCCGCAGCCCTTATTGGAAGATTGGCCGATTGAATGGCATTATGACGTGCAGTCGCTTCTCAAGCATTATCAGGGAGTATTCACCAATGCTGCACTCGAGCGGCTCACAGGCATCAATCAGAAACAACTATGGAATTATGCCAATGGTGTATCCAAGCCGCGTAAGCAGGCCCGTGAAAAAATAGAAAATGCTCTTCACTCTTTAGGCCGTGAACTCCTTGATTTCAGCCTATAAGAGTTTTTGACTTCTACCCGGGAGGCGGTGAATCGGCAGAGGCCAGCACCGCCTCCAATTTTTTTGAAAAAATTTCTTTGAAAATTTGGATATATAACGTAAATGTTATAATTTGTGGCGGTAATCCTAAAATACACGACACAATTATGAAGGTAAGTATAGAGAAACAGTCGGACGGCTCATATATAGCCTATAACGTCACCGGCGATAAGGTGCAGTTGATTGGCACCGGAGACACCGTGAAGGAAGCCCGTGAGGATTTCTTCAATACTATTAAGGAGGTGAAGGACAGTTATGAGGAATTAGGCGATGAAATACCGGAATGCCTTTCCGAACCGGTTGATTTCCGTTTTGACCTCTCATAGCATAAATCAGAACCGAATCACGCATGGAAAAACAAAAGATAACTGTTAATGTGAGTTGGTCCGGGGACAATTATTGTGGTGCCTGGAGCGATGACGAATTAGGTACTGTATTGGTCACGGCAAAGACCCTTGACAAACTAAAGGAGAATTTCGAGGAATCGCTGCGCTTCCATATAGAAGGATGCATTGCAGATGGCGACAACGTTCCCGAATATCTTGTGAAGGGAGAATACGAGCCGGAATATCATCTTGACGCGGCTGCCCTTATCCGGAATGCTGAGACCTACACCACAATGTCGGCGATAAGTCGAGCCTCCGGCATCAATCAGAAACAATTGTCACACTATGCCAACGGGGTGAAACATCCGCGTCCCGCACAAATCGAGCGGATCAAGGCGGCTTTATCCCTTATCGGCACTCATCTACTGGCCTTGAGTTAGTTCTTGTTTGACAACAGAAAATTCAGCCGGTTCCGGCAGACTGCACAGCGCGGCCTGCCGGACTTTTTTTGTTTTTTTGGCGTTCAAGGATAAATTTTATTCAAATAATTTTGCTAAATCAAAATTTAGCATTAACTTTGCATCGTAATCAAAAGAGAGAACAATGAAATACAATGAACTGCACAGGAAACTCCGGAAAGCCGGATGTTATCCCACCGGAGGTTCAAGAGCCGGCCATCCTGAGTGGTATTCGCCGATTACGAACCGATGTTTCGTGACAAGCAATCACGAATCTCAGGAAGTAAAGACCGGCACATTGAAATCAATTCTCCGCGATGCCGGAATCAACTAAGGGAAGGGGTTAACCCTTCCCTTGCCAACCGGAATAACAGTAAGATTGTTAAACAATAATAAAGCAAGGCGAAAACAATGAAAACAGTAAGAGTATTTATAGAGCGCGGCAAGGATGGTTCCTATGGAGCCTATATGCCTGATGAAAACAATCTATCCTATGGAGTGATTGGCGATGGCGATACGGCTGCTGCCGCTGTTGCCGATTTCAAGGCCGTCTATGAGGATTTAAAAGAATCCTATCAGAAGGATGGCAAGCCTTTTGAGGAAGTGGAGTTCGCTTTCTCATATGATCTCCCATCGTTTTTGGTATATTATGCAGATCTGATCTCCTACAAGGGATTGTCGAAACTCACCGGGATTGCTCCGGCTCAATTGTCGCAGTATATATCCGGTTATCGCAATCCGTCACCCAAGACTACACAGAAGATTCAGGCCGCCCTTCATTCCTTCGGCAACGAATTATGTCAGCTTCAGCTTCTTTGATTAAGCATATCATTGTTCCTGACTCTTTTTGATTACAAGTGATTTCTCCGGGAACGAGTCCGGCAGACTGCACAGCGCGGCCTGCCGGACTTTTTTGTTGAAATAATAGTGAATTTTTTTATGGATTATTTGGATATAATGAAATTATTATGTAATTTTGTGATATGAAAATCAGACAGAAAGGAGGTGTGAAATGAGATGACAAGAAAAAATGAATTGATTGCGATTATCCTCCGGATGCTTGACCTCATCGAGACAAAACGCAATCAATCCATAATAAGCCAGATAAGAGGGCTGCTAAATGAGTTAAGAAACCTTTAACCAACCAGCCCCCGGCACTGACCGGGGGCAAAATTAATAAAATATATGTATTACGGAAAGAAAAAAGTGTTGGATCCGGATTCTCTGACACGATCAAGAGCGGAGGTTACGAAGTTCCGCAATGGCGCGATATTCAATGCATTTGCCGAGCTCGAGGGGATAATCAACAAATCGGCGCTTGCCCGCCAGTATTTCCATAAGTCGCAGAGCTGGTTGTCGCAGCGCATCAATGGCAGCACGATGTGCAACAAGGAGATGGCCTTCAATGCCGCCGAGGCGCGGGAACTTGCCACAGCCTTCCGGGACATCGCGGCCCGGCTCACGGGCCTTGCAGCCGAAATCGAGTCCGTGGCCGACATCGACTGACAGCCGGACTTTTTGTGTAAGATGAGGCCAATTCAAAATAATTGATTAATTTTGTGGCTTACATCGCCTCCGGGCACTATGGCACGCAATTTTACCCCGCCCGTCCAGCGGGGTTTCTTCATCATCCGACAGACCGCACAGCGCGGCCTGCCGGACTATTTTCACGCGGGATTATTCGCCGCCGGACTGATGGTAGGCGCGGATGGCGCGCACGATGTAGGCGGCCTGCTTGCCTCGGCCAAGCGAGTCGAGGATTGCGGCCACATCCTCGGGCACACGGATGGAGATGGATTTGGCGGTGGTGCGGGGACGGCCGGCGCCGGAGCGCGCTCCGCCCCAGCCGGCGGCGGTTTTTTCTGAATGGTCGTTTTGCATAATTCGATTTAAAGGCTTAAATTTGCATCGAGAAATCAAAAGGCGGTTGGGAGGGCTTTCGCCCTCCTGAGATTCAGAATTTTATTTCCAGTGTAATTCTGACTCTCCACACTTTGAATGAAATTGTGAGTTTCGTCTTCATCGTGCACCGTCTTTCGGATGCTTCCCGCTCTCCGGGGTGGGGAAGTTTGACCCTTGGCAATCTCTCTTGATTGCGTTACAAAATTAGTGAAAATAACTTGAATTAGCAAATATAATTCAAGATATTTTCACTATTTTAAAAAAAAATTCCTTTTACAATTGGTTTATATAATGGAAATGTTATAATTTTGTGGAGGTCGGAACTGGCCGCTCTTCGTCTTGTTTGATTACCGTTAAATTCCATTTCAGGAGTGGCCTCATCCGGCAGACTGCACATCGCGGCCTGCCGGACTTTTTTTTGGCCGCTGCAATAATTTTATTCAAAAAAAGTGCAGAATTGTTTGGCCGTTCCGAAAATTGTTCGTAGTTTTGTGGTGCTAAATACAATTATTGAGTAATCAATACCGCCGGGGCGCGGTTAATGTCCCGATTCTTACAGGGCATTTTTTTATGCCCGTCCAAGACATACACCAGCCTTACAACGGCTGTCGTTCCGTACATTTTTCAAGCGCCCGGTATTGGATGCAATGATTGTGTTTAGCAGCGGACCGGCAGCCGCTTTTTTGTCTGCCTTTGCTAAACACAATCTACAATGAAAGCAATTTCATCACGGAGGCCGGCAAGCGGCCTCATCGCGGAGCTCTGGCTTGCAGCCGCTCCCGCAATCTCCCGTTTCTTCATCACATTGGCAGCCATCGCGGCCGCGCTCACACTCATCGGCGCCGGCACCGGGGACGACCGCCTGATGCTCACGGCCGCCTGCGCCGCCCTCGCCGCCGTGGCCATCTCCTCCAAAGCCTGCAACACACAGAAAGGAGGTGAGAGATGAAAATAAATTTCATGGGTGCCACCCTTACCGACGAAGTGATGATGCAGCTCGAGACGCTGCAGGGAGACAAAGACTATCAGCGGATGCTCCTCGACGGGCTCACGGCGCTCAACGACTTAGTGCTCGAGCACTATGAGCAGACCTTCCGGCCCGCGCCGATGGATGCGATGGGCCACCTCCTCCTGATCCGCGACCTGCGCCAGGTGCTAAGGACCCTCACTCGCCCGACAGCCACCGCCGCCGCCTCCTCCGACGTCACCCTCGACGACGAAGCCGACCTCACCGCCTACCTCCAGTCCACCGACCAGAACTGCATAGACTAAACCATACGCGGACATTTGGCATAATAAATACGGCAGGCGGTGGGTCTGCCGTATTTATTTTTGCCGGAATGGGAAATTATTGCTAATTTGGCGGCATAAACGAACAAAAGATATAATCACGGCGGTTAAACTCTTAAAGGATCTAAAATTATTTATCATGGGAAGCAAACACAGAAGTTTTTGGAAGTGGCTGGTGCTCTTTGTAAGGTCATGCTCCATCAAGAATGCTCAGGAGGAAAGAGAGATGCGCGAATTTCACGAGCAGTGGGCACGCGACAATCAGGCCTTCATCCGAAAATGTGAAAGAGAGGATGAGCGAGCAATGCGCAAAAAATACAACAGTTGGAAATATGACCACTATAGTTGTGATGATAACGGAAACAATCATTACGGCTGTGATGAGAGCAGTTGTACAGGACATGTTGGCGGTGGCGACTGCGGCGGCTTTTAGCCTTCTTTACGTCCTTTAGAGGGTTAAATCCATAGAATACCTTTGCGTTACGTAAAACGTTAACGCAATGGCAAAAAAACTATCCACCGATTATATCAACTGGGTACTGACGCTAAATGCTAAGCAGGCCCATGAGGAGTTCCATAAACTTGAGAAAGACAATAAGGAACTCCAGCAGCAGTCCCGGGACAGCCGCAAGGCCATGGTCGAGCTCGAGAAGCAGGGCAAGAAGGGCTCGCAGCTGAATAATTTTATTCATTTTTATTGCGGAATTGTTTGGCCGTTCCGAAAATTGTTTGTAGTTTTGCGGTGCTAAAATAAATCCATTGAGTAATCAATGTCGCTGGGGCGCGGTTAATGTCCCGATTCTTACAGGGCATTTTTTTATGCCCGTCAAAGACATACACCAGCCTTACAACGGCTGTCGTTCCGTACATTTTTTTCGCGCCCGACATGGATGCAATGGATTTGTTTTAGCAGCGGACCGGCAGCCGCTTTTGTATGTCTGCCTTGCTAAAACAAATCTACAAATGAAAGCAATTTCATCACGGAGGCCGGCAAGCGGCCTCATCGCGGAGCTCTGGCTTGCAGCCGCTCCCGCAATCTCCCGTTTCTTCATCACATTGGCAGCCATCGCGGCCGCGCTCACACTCATCGGCGCCGGCACCGGGGACGACCGCCTGATGCTCACGGCCGCCTGCGCCGCCCTCGCCGCCGTGGCCATCTCCTCCAAAGCCTGCAACACACAGAAAGGAGGTGAGAGATGAAAATAAATTTCATGGGTGCCACCCTTACCGACGAAGTGATGATGCAGCTCGAGACGCTGCAAGGTGATAAAGACTATCTGCGCATGCTCAATGACGGGCTCACGGCGCTCAACGACGTAGTGCTCGAGCACTATGAGCAGACCTTCCGGCCCGCTCCGATGGAGGCGATGGGCCACCTCCTCCTGATCCGCGACCTGCGCCAGGTGCTCAGGGCCCTCACCCGCCCGACAGCCACCGCCGCCGCCTCCGACGTCACCCTCGACGACGAAGCCGACCTCACCGCCTACATCGAATCCACCGGCCAGACCCTCAAAGACTAAGCCTTGGACGGACATTTGGCATAATAAATACGGCAGGCGGAGTGTCTGCCGTATTTATTTTTGCCGGAATGGGAAATTATTGCTAATTTGGCGCCACGAACGAACAAAAGATATAATCACAGCGGTTAAACTCTTACAGGATCTATGAAAGCTATTCTATTTTTATTGGCAGTTGTTGCCACTCTCACGATAGTATATGCTGAATGTTTCAGTTTTATTCCGGACTCAGCATTCATACTTGCATTGCTCACCACGGCTGCGCTGTTACTTCTCATAGTGGTCTATTACGTACTTACACCATGGGGCCGGCGCAGCATACGAAAATTCAAGTATGAAAAGTTGCGGACAGAAGTAAGATCGCGACAAGCGCACGAGGAGATTATGAAGGAGATAGAAGAGGAGAAAGAATTAAAAAGGCGGTTGCGAGAGCGGCAAAGGAAATCGGTGGGGATGGATGATGATGAGTTTTATTAATTTATAGGCGGGCTGAGTCCTTTGGGACTTGGCCCGCTCTTTTTTTCTTTGCGTTGATAAAAATTCAGCGCAATGGCAAAAAAACTATCCACCGATTATATCAACTGGGTACTGACGCTAAACACCAAACAGGTGCAGGAGGAGTACCACAAGTTGGAGAAGGCAAATAAAGGACTTGCCTCCCAGACCACGGCATCCCGCAAAGCCATGGTCGAGCTCGAGAAGCAGGGGAAGAAAGGATCCAAGGAATGGAGGAACTTGAATGCCTCCATTCGTCAGAACTCGCGGACCATGTCTGAGAACAGAGCCCGAATGGAAGCTCTGCAGAAGAGCATGGGAGTCGGAGACATGACCGTAAACCAGCTGAAAAATCGGTTAAATAATCTCAGGAACGAATTTAACAATACTTCGAAAGCCGCCGATCCGAAGCGATATCGCGAACTGCAAAAACAGATAGTCAAGACATCCGACGCCTTAAACAAAGCCCGGGGAGAAACGGAAAAGTTAAGCAATAGTTTCCTTTCCTTAGGTAAGATAAAGCAGACTCTCACCGGTTTTTTTACAGGTGTGGGAATGTCGATTTTTGGTCTTGTCACCGGAGCTTTCCGCGACACCTTCAACATCGTGATCGATTTCGAGCGCTCCAACGCCCGGCTTGCCTCCATACTTGGCACCACCCGCGACGGAATCAAGGAACTCGAAGCCGGAGCACGTCAATTGGGCGCCACAACATCATATAGCGCCGCACAGGTGACCAACCTGCAGATAGAGCTCGCCAAACTCGGTTTCAATCAGGATCAGATCCTCAACATGGAGGCCGGTGTGCTGAAATTCGCCAAGGCCGTGGACACCGACCTTGCCAGCGCATCCGCATTCGCCGGTGCAGCCCTGCGCATCTTCAATAAAGACGCCACCCAGACAGAGGATGTGCTTGCCACCTTCGCCATCGCCACCACAAAGACCGCCCTCGACTTCTCGAAACTCGAGGCGTCACTTTCTACAGTCGGCCCGGTGGCCGCAGCCTTCGGCCTCTCCCTCGAGGACACAACGGCACTCCTCGGACAATTGGCCAATGCAGGTTTCGACGCCTCCAGCGCCGCCACAGCCACCCGAAACATCCTCCTCAACCTCTGCGACGCCAACGGCGCCCTGGCCAAAGCCCTCGGTGCTCCGGTGAAGAATGCCGACGACCTTGCTAAAGGACTCAAGAAATTGCAGGCTGATGGAGTGGACCTCGCCAAGGTGCTCGAACTTACCGACAAGCGCTCTGTGGCCGCCTTCTCCACATTCCTCTCACAGGTGGACGCCCTTGTGCCATTGCGCGACTCAATTACAGGTGTCACCAAGGAATTTGACCAGATGTCGGCCACCATGGGCGACACTGTGGCCGGTGCGATGGCCGGACTCCGAAGTGCCGCCGAGGAACTCGTGCTCAAAATCTCTGAAGGCACGGAAGGCCCTTTGAAAGATATGATCAACGGCCTCACCACCCTCGTGCAGAAGATTGGCGAGGGATATGAATGGTGCATCCGCTATTCGAGGGAGATAAAGACCCTTGTGGCCGCCTTCCTCGCTTATAAAGGTTCGATAATGGCCGTGACACTTGCCAAGAAGGTATTTTTTGCCGTGACCACCGGTGGCCGTGCCATCTTCGCCGCACTCAAAGGGGCGGTGCTTCTTGCCGCGGCAGCCATTCAGGGACTTGCCGGAAAAGTGAAGGCCGCCACCGTCTCCATGCAGGCGATGAAGGCCGCTCTTGCCTCCACTCCATGGACTGCAATCCTCGCCGCCGTGACTGCCATCGGTGTGGCCGTCTATACCTGGGTGTCAAACACCGATGATGCCACAGAATCCACCAAACGGCTCAGCGAAGCCCAGAAGAAGATCATGGAGCAGCAGGAGCAATATGACGAGCAGATGAAGGAGCACGCCCGCAAGCGTGAGGAGAGTGCCAATGCCATTCAGACGGAGAAGGCGAAATTGCTCGAGCTTGTGAAGGTGGCCGAGGACGAGACCCGCTCCAAGAAGGAACGTCTCGCCGCCATCAACGCCATCAACAAGGTTTGCCCTGCTTATAATGGATATCTCGACCAGGAGCGCGGAAAACTCTACGCCAACAAGAAGGCGCTCGACGAATATATCGCCTCCATGGAGAAGCGCATGCGCCTTGCCTATTTCAAGGATGAATACGAACAGTATATCCGCGAGCAGGCAGCCGCCGACATGCGCCTTCGGGAAGCCCGCGCAGAGTGGAACCAGCACCGCAAGGAATGGGTGGAGGATGACCGCCGATATAAGTCTACGCGCACCGTGCTCGGAATCCCGATTACCACAACCAAGGGTAAGGTGGTAATGGCTACCCGTGAGGCCGCCAGCCATGATGACTACCGCTCCGAATATATCAGCGCCTTCGAAAGTAAGCAGCAGGCCGACAAGAATCTCGCCGAATTCAAGCAGGACATACAGGCCGCAGGCTATGATATCACTGATGTACTAACCTCCACATCCGAGACAGCAGCTGAAAGCGCCAAGAATGTTACGGCAAGTGCCGTGAAGGCCGGGAATGCAGCAGCCGGAAGTGTGCACACCACGGCAAATGCCGTAAAGGATGAAGTGAAGGAAGAGGTGAATCTTGTGGAGATGATGGATTCCGTACTGGCCTCCATCTCCAGGACCCGTGCCGCGATGGATGCGGAGGACCATGAGGACCGGATGGCTGCACTCAAGGCATACTATGAGGAGCAGGAACTTCTGATTCGCGATAAGGTGGGGAAAGGAATCATCACAGAACAGCAGGCCGACGTCTACCTCCTCGCCGAGAAACGCCGGGTACATGCCGACCAGCTCAGCGAATTGCAGCGCTATCTCGCATTGGTGAAGAATTCCACCGACCTTTCCGCAGAAGATAGGGAGAAAACAGAGGCGAAACTGGCCTCAGATATCCGTGGTATCCAGCGCGACATGCTCAATGACGCAGCCCGATGGAGCGAGATGATGCGCGATGCGCTCTCCAACGACAAGACCCGCGCCGGCATCACGGCCAATTACAATCGCCAGCGCTTGGAGATGATGGCCTATTACTCGGCGCTCATCGAGCAGGTGGAGAAAAGCGGTGGAAACACTGCGGCATTGAAGGAGGCCGAGAACCAGCGACTGGCCGGACTCGAATACCAATACCAGGAACAGATCTTCCAGATCCGGCAGGCTTCCGGCGTGACTTGGAAGGCGCAGCTCGACCACGAACTCAACCTCCTCAAATTGCAGAAGAAACAGGGAATCATGACCGAGCAGGAATATCAGCGGGATAAAATGCGTCTGCAAATGCAGAATGCCCAGAAATATTTCAGCTACTATGCGGGGTTGGCTTCCTCCACCTTCACCGCATTGCAGGAGGCTGAAATCGCCAAGAGCGACGCCAAATATGACGTGCTCATCCAGCAGGCCAAGAACAACGGCGAGGAGACCACAGCCCTCGAGCAGGAGAAGGAGAATAAGAAACTGGAAATCCAGAAGAAATACGCCGATGTGAATTTCGCCATCAAGATCTCCCAGATTATCGCCGACACCGCCGTCTCGATCATGAAGGCGTTCGCCGACCTCGGGCCCATCGGAGGAGCAGTGGCCGCGGCGCTCATCACCGCCACCGGTGTGGCACAGGTGGTTTCCGCCAAGGCCGAGCGCGACAAGATCAAGAACATGCAGCCGGGCAATACCTCCGGCTCTGCATCTACATCGACGCCCGCCACTGCCGAAAGGGTGCTCACCGGATTCTCCGACGGAGGCTACACCGGTGCGGGAGGACGATATGAGGTGGCGGGAGTGGTGCATCGCGGCGAATATGTGGTGCCCGCTCCCATCATGGGCGACCCGAAGGTGGTGGATGCCGTCGGCACCATCGAGGCCATCCGCCGAAACCGCCGGGGACTTCCTTCTACCGGAAACTCCTCCCAAGGTTTCGCCGACGGCGGATTCACCGGCAATGAAGGCGCCGGACTCGACTTCTCCGAATTCCGGAGCGCCGTGGATGACCTCAGAGGCGCTGTGGCCAACATCCGCGCCTATGTGGTATACAAGGATATCGAGCGTGCCCGCGACGATATGTCAAGGGCACGCCGTCCCTTCACAAAAATTCGTTAATTTGTTATTTGTTACAGGATTATGGATATTTCCACCAACGGGCGCCAACTCGACCTGCAGAAAGGTTTCTCGATGGCAATCGAGGACAGCAGCCCGATATTCAATGAAAGGGGGAGCCAGTCGGTGCCGGCCACTGTGCCTCCCACTCCTCGCAATCTTCTCGCTCTCGACTTCGCCACCAGAGTGGACGCCGGTCGCGACCCTAACCTTCCCGAAAGAGAGGCCCGCGTCACCGACGGCGCTTACATCCGCACCGGAGCGATCAACGTAACCGGAGCATCTCCCGAGGAGGGAATCACCTTCAATATAGGCTTCGACAATTCCACAGCCTATATGGCCTGGGAGAAATCGAAACTCGCCGATCTCGAAGGATTCAAGCAGCCGTTGATGGGCTGGAGTTCTGTGGACATGGTGCTCAGCCAACTCTATTCCATCTATAAGGGCTGCAATCCTCAGGAGATTCCCGTGGCAGTGTTTCCCATCGCCGTGGCCAAGGAGACCACCGAGAGCGGCCAGCAGACCCACACCAAATGGGAAATCCTCAACCAGCCGTATGGCAATTCCCTCGAGCAGCCCACCAAGATCACCCGCAAGATAAACGATGTGGAAACCGAATTGACAGTGCCCAGAGGGTATATGGTGACGCCTTTCCTCAGGGTGTGGAAGGTGCTGGAGATGGCATTCGGCCAATTGGGCCTCTCCATCGAGGAGAATCCCTTTCAGGAAGATCCGGAATTGGCGAGGCTTGTGGTGCTCAACAATGCAGCCGACAGCTGCTGCCTCGGCAGCATCATCACCGCCGACCTGCTCCCTGACTGCACCGTGGGGGATTTCATGCAGGCGCTATGGGTGCGCTTCGGGCTGGTCTACAATATCGACTACAACAAGCGGAACGTCTCCCTGCGCTTCATCAAGGATATCATCCGCGACGTGAGCGCCGGGGAATTGTCATCGGTTCTTACAGGATATCCCAAGATAATCTATAATGAGCGCCGATATCTAAAGCTCACGGCACAATCCTCCATCGAGGGGGCTGCACCGGCCACAGAGCGCTTCGAGGACTTCACCCGCGGACTCGACCTTTCCGACATCCACTATGGCCGCAGCGTGAGTTCCTGGATAAACAAGGGCACACCCTCCGACCCGAAATGGGACGGCGACGTCGGATATATCGAGGATGACTATCCCGACCCGGACGACCCGGACTATCCCGACCCGCCGGACCCGTGGGAGCAGGATGAGCCGGACTTCGACTATGACTATATGACCCGTTCCGGGGCCCATGCTCAGAAGGCATCAGCCCGATCATTGGCCTCCAACACATTTCTTGCGCGGGAGTTTGTCTCCGGCATGTGGTACGCGCTCGACGCCATCAACAGCAAGGTGATGAAGCAGAGCACCGGTTTCTTCAACTGGGATCCTGCCACCGACGGACTCGACGCCATGGAACTTTCCAGTCCCGATGAATGGGTGCCGATTGTGCGCGTAAACTCCACACAGGCGGCCATCGCCTCGCTGATGCCGGGATATCTCTGCGGCCTGCGCCACTATCATTCCTACATAAAGGGAGCCGACAACCAGGAGGAGGGGGAGACGCCGCTGGCCTTCATGTTCGCATATACGCAGAATCAGAAAACTATCGGGCGCTTTTGTCCCGAGGATATCGACGGCCAGCGGATGGTGCTCGATGATGGGTCAAAGCCCTCGATTTCGCTTTTGTTCCAGTTTACCGACGGCCTCTTCGCCAAGTTCTGGAAGGGCTATGATGAGATATTGCGCCATGCGTCGCGGCAGGTGGAGGCCAAGGCGATGATGCCCACCACCGGCCTTCTCGCCCTGGATATTCTTAAGCCCGTCACGCTTGATACAGTGCGATTTCTGCCTGATACCCTTTCCTACTCATTGCCTGCCCGCGGGCCACTGGTGGAGGTTGAGTTGCGGTTGCAGGCCATCCAGACGCAGGGCGATTATGATATCGACGAGGAACAGGCCATTCCGGATGTGGCGGCCGTGCAGCGCTCGCTGGTTTGGCGTGCCAAGAGCGACGACTTCTCATCCTTGGGCGATTCGCAGCAGGTGCGCAGTGATGCCCTCCAGGACTTCCTGCAGGCATACGAGCCGCACACCGAGGGTAAATACACCTACTTCGTAAATGAGAACAGTTTCATCTACATGGGTGTGGAGCGGATTACGAGCTGGCAGAACGACATCCGGCTGCCGACACCGCAGGCTGCCGGCCAGCGACTCACCAAGACCTACAAGGCAAGGCTCGACTATCAGGTGCATGAGCAGCGCTCCTACACCGGCGCCGACGGCGAACTGATAACTGAATCCATGGGAACAGTCTACGATACCTATGTGGCCGTGGTTGATTATGAGGTAGTTCTTGTGGCACGCTATGCCGTGCAATAGTCCTTTCATGCGATAGGGGAGGGGATTAACTTTGCAGTATGAAGAAGAATGACGCGATGGCCGCTCCGGCGGTGGCAGATATGGCTAAATATTATGAACTGTGGCACACGGATCATCCCGGTTCATTTATGGAGTTCTGCCGCTTCATGACCACACCCTCTCAGGAACGTGAGGAGTGGATGAGCCAATATATCGACGCAGGATCCTACCGATGGACCACCAAGGATGGCATCGCGACAATCACGCTCATATAATGTTGAATTTTGAATTTTGAATTTTGAATTCCTCTGAACTGAAATTCGCATTCGCACGCAATCCGATAATGGTGACCAAGACGTGGACACCGGCCGGACCGGAAAACGACCTCAGATATGGGGTGGTGAAGGTGGCATATGCCGGTTCGGATGTTTTCGAGGGACGCTTCACATCGCCGCTGCAGATCGACCTCAGCGGCATAGCAGCCGCATGTGCCGCTTGCCTTCCGGATGCCGAAGGTTCCGCAGGCGTCTCCCGACTGAAATTGCTCGCGGATATCCCTAAGCTCACAGCCCAATTCACCATCAACGGTGTGACGGAGATTGTGGAACGAGTAATCATTCCCGGTGGCGTCTCGTCGCAGAATTTCGCGGTGTATGCGGCGGAAAACACCGATGCCTTCGATTCAAGATTCCTCGCATCCACCGGCAATTTCTTCCTTACTACCCGCACTTCCGGCTGGCAGATCCTGATTCCCGAAACGGAACTTTATCCACTCTTCTTCCTGGCTTCCTCGGCCTTCACCTTAGTGGTGCAGGATGCGGTGTCTGGATATCAGCGCTCCATCTCAATCATCGCCGGTTTCTGGTCGCTCGACATCAACGGGATGCGCAGATGGTTTATGGAGCAGCATGGTGTGCTTCCGTCGGTGTTCAACATCATCCGTGCCGGCAAGACGGCGTGTCAGATTGTAGTGACGCGGCAGGAGGCCGCACCGGAGCGCTACCGCCTGAAATTCCGCAATTCACTCGGTGTGTTCGAAGTGGTCTCGCTCAAGGGTGCTCTCAAGATACAGCCATCCCTGGGCGATGAGGATTCCTCTTACAGGGAGTTTAATCAAGTCACAAGGCAGTGGGCGGCCCGCCGCCAGCGTCCCGTTCGCACCATGGTTTTTACCATTGAATCCGGAATCTGCATCGAGTCTATGCGTTCCATGGAGGACATGGTGTGCAGCGACGAGGTGTATCTGCTCGACCTCTTCGACCAACCCGTAAGGGTGATTCCAACTGTGGAG
This sequence comes from uncultured Muribaculaceae bacterium, assembly GCA_905209725.1. Taxonomy (GTDB): domain Bacteria; phylum Bacteroidota; class Bacteroidia; order Bacteroidales; family Muribaculaceae; genus Lepagella. The sequence goes on along the minus strand of CAJLTZ010000019.1, from coordinate 17,864 downwards.
AATATGTCATATGATGCGCTCATCAAGCAGCCGGAGCGCTTCGGGTTTAAATTTGAATTGGCCGACGAGGAGACGATGATCATGCAGGAGATATCCGGCGCAGATTCATCGAAGCGACCGGGATTGTTCTCGCGGCAGTTTGACAAACATTTCAATTGATGATATTATGTCTGAGATTACACAAGAGTATATAGGCAGCCTCATCTCGCAGATAGAGAATGCCGAAGAGCCGGAAAGCATCACCAACGGGATGGTGGCGCAGGTGCTCGACTGGCTCAACAGCAAAGTGATACCGGCAGAAACGATAGTCTATCTGCAGACCGGCGCCACCGACGGCAAGCACGCCATGCAGCAGAAAGGTCAGCCTTCCGGTTTCGCTACGCTCGACTCCGCAGGCAAACTGACATCTGCACAGTTGCCAGCAATCACCTCCGCAATGCTTCCACAGGTCCCCGCATCCCTGCTGCCATTTGAGTTGCGCACGCATGTATGCGCGTTCGACGGCTTTGAGGATCTGGTGCCGGAGCAGGCGTTTGAGCAGATGGGATTGTCGCCGATGGGAGCGGCGAAGGTGCATTTTTCGCGGTCGAAGGGGGCGTTCTACTGTGTGAAGAATGCGGGGTCGCTGACGGACAGAAAGGTGTATTGCACCTGGGCAGGCAATTCGCTGATGGATGCCTCGGTGGCGATGGGCACGGAGGACAGCACGAGGGGTGTGGTGCCGGTGACGGGCAAGTTGTATTATTGCCGCGCCGACAAGGCTTATTACCTGTGGAACGGCTCATACATGCAACCGGAACTCGCCGCACAGGAGGAGTACAAGGAGAGAGCGTTGATAGCCGAAGCCGAAACAGCAGGAGCGACATGGAATGCTGAAACAAGGCATTTCTCGCTCAATGGACTTACGGATATCTCCATAGACGAGATGCGCAAGATCCTCGTCTACGGCAACAGATCATTGGGCTGGGGAGCGTTCGCGGTGGGCAACGATACGAACCGGAGGATCAGGACCAACATCGCGCCGAGCGGAATTTATTCGACACAGACGGACGCGCAGTATCTCTGCACGGGTCAGAGAGAGCTGGAGGTGTTCGTGCTGCGCAAAAACGAGCCTGCGGACGGTGTATTCTGCACGGAGTTCAAGTCTTCCTACATGGCTTTCCAATCGTGCTCCTCGCTGCGCAGGATCGTAGGCAAGATTAAAATAAGTCGTATCATCGACTACAATGGCGTGTTCGATGGATGCCTCAAGCTTGAGGACATTCAGCTGGCGGGTCTCTCGGGAGATACCTATCTGGGTAACCTGCCGGCGCTCTCGCTGGAATCCCTGCGATACATGATGCAGAATTCCGCCGCTCCGGATGCGGGCATAACTCTCACGGTCCACTCCGACGTCTACGCCAAAATCACCGATACGACAAACACGGACTGGTTCGCGCTGCTGGACCTCGCCGCGCAGAAGAATGTCAACATCGCCACCACGGCATAAACCGCTTAAAAACATACTTATTATGGAAAAGAAACTAATCGGCACACATACAGCACTTTACATCGGGGGGGTGATTCGGGCTGGATAACGCAGTCATACGCCACCTGCTACCGCACTTTCCACAAGGAGATTATCCTCGCCGATGCCTCAAAGGAATCCGACTGGACAGAATGGACAGCAGCGCAGAAAACGGAGTGGGAAAACAATCCACCGGCACCGGCGCCGGAATCGGCCAAAGGCTTCATCGATCAGTGGAAAACGGCGGCCGCCGAGTTTGGGACTTACAATGAGGCCACAGGTTACTTCGAGTTGAACGGCCTGAAGGACATAACCTACCAGCAGGCTCTTGACATTTACAAGCAGACTTCATTCCATAAGGATCCAGATTATTCCGGAATAGGTTGTCGCACCAATCTCCCTTCTGTTTATAACTCTTATGGCTCAGTCAATGTAAGAATGTATATGTGTCCCAATTTTGAGGTGTTCAATGCTGTATCTCTTACACATGGTGATTACAATGGTCAGAAGGTTTTGATGTCGAACTGTCTTGACTGGTTTTCTGGTGATCCGGTTTCGGTCATCGGAATTTTGGATCTAAGTTCTTGCGAAAAATTCAGCACACCTCATTATCGGGAACATTCACGTTTGCGCGATATGAAGATAAAGGGCATCAAGGAGAGTTGCAACAACTTCGGAGGAATGTCCGGACTCTCGGCGGAAACTGTGAGATATATGATTGCGAATCGTGCCGGAGACAATGCTATCACGCTGATGTTTCATCCTACGGTCTACGCAAAGATTATGGATGAAACAAACGAGGAGTGGTATCCGATACTGGCGCTCGCCGAAAGCAAGAACGTAACCATCATCACTCATGATTAGGTGACGGCGCACACAACGATTAATTTTTAAACATCATACAGGTTATGACACAGACAGAGAAAGCAGGTGGAAGAGTGGAATTAGTCGCAGGAGAGGGATGCTTCCTGCGGCGCAAAGGCACCACCGAGAGTTGCCGGGAAACTAAGCGGTTGACTGTCCCGGCGTCAAAGGTTTCAGAATGGGAGGAGGTCGCTATTGCTGACATACCTCCGTATTCCGAGGCGCAGTATGAGGAGCGCGTCACTTCGCTCATCCGCGCCCGCTATTCGGTGTCCGCCGAATTGGCCGTGCTCCGGCAGCGAGACACAAAGCCGGAGGAGTTTGCCGAATACAATGCCTTCGCCGAGGAGTGCAAGGCGCAGGCAAAGGTGCTCCTCGAGGAAGCAACATCACAAAACGATTAAAGATACAACGCCATGAATGAATTGAGCACGATATTGGTGAGCGTGATAGGCACGCTCGTGCCGCTGATCGGCGGTGGTGCGTTCCTCTTCCGCAAGCAGCAGAAACGGATAAAGGAAGCCGAGGCCCGGCTTGCCGAGGTCAGCGTGGACAAGGCCAAGGTGGAGACCCGCACCGATGAATGGCACCTCTGGAAGGAGCAGTCGGACGCCATGCACAATGTGATCGAGACACTCAGCGCCCAACTTCTCGAAAAGACCAAAGAGTGCGACCGCAAGGAGGATATCATCTCCGACAAGACACGCCGCATCCGCGAGAAGGAGGAGCAGAACCTGGAACTCTACACCAGGCTTCTCCACCGTGAGCAGCGCATTGCCTCGATGCAGCGTTTTATTGACTGGCTTAAGAATTGGCATTGCGCCCGGGAATGGGGACGGGGCAAGGATGATTGTATGCGCCGCAAGCCGGAGCAGAAGGTCAAGATGACATACGACCCGCCCATAGAGATGGGTGAGGAGGATGCTCCCGACGACATGATCGAGGAGAAGGTGGAGATATCCGCCACCGCCGAGGTGGCCACCGGAATCTCCACCGAAATCAACGCCACCACCAAAGCAAAGGAGGATTGACTATGGAGATAGATTTGAGAAGAATCGCACGTAAGCCGTCGTACACCATCGGGCGGCTCTACATTGATGGGAAATATTTCTGCGACACCATCGAGGACCGCGACCGCGATGCGAACCGCAATGGCCGCTTCGACAACGGGGAGCAGAAGGTTTATGCGCAGACTGCGATTCCGAATGGCCGCTATGAGGTGACGATGCAGGTGCAGTCGCCTAAATTCAGCCGGCGCCCGGAATACAACTGGTGGCACCCGAACGGGCGCTACGGCATGCTGCCGCGCCTGCTCAACGTCCCCCACTTCGAGGGGATTCTGATGCATGCCGGAAGCACGGAGCGTTCTTCGGCGGGTTGCATCATTGTGGGTAGGAATACGGTGGTGGGGCGTGTTACTCAGAGTATGGAGACCTGCAAGCACCTCTATCCCATACTGTGGCAGGCGGCGCTGAAGGGGGAAAGAATCTGGATTAACGTGCATTGATTATGGACCGCGAAACGAAGAAGGAAATACACAACGGGCTCTGGGGTCTCGCCCTCACGGCCCTTATCACGCTCTCGATAGTGTTGTTGCTGCTGGCTTGTGCCGGTTGCTCGCCGAAAGTAGTGACCCGTGAGCGGACAGTGACGGCCACCGACACCGTGACCGAATACATCGCTCTGACCGACACCCTCCGGCTCACGGAGCGCGTCTATGAATCGGATGTAAGGTACGACTCCATCGCGCCGATACTTGACTCGTTGAACCGAGTGGTCGGCTGGGACAGGTGGCATTTCCGTGAGCTCACGAAAAAGGATGAGCGGGAGATGGCCCGGCTGAGGGCGGTGGTCGACTCGCTATATCGGTCAAGCCGCGACACTGTGAAGGAATTGGTGCCGCAGCCTTATCCGGTAGAAAAGATTGTTAAGGTTGAAAAGCCTCGACCATGGTGGCTTATTGGGTTGGCCGCCATAGGAGGAATTACGCTCATATGTATTGTTGCATATTTTGGTTTTAGGATTAAACGTTGAGAAAAGACAAGTCCCGACTGAGAAGCCGGGACTTGTTGCATAGATGAAGATAAATTTCACAGGATGTCGTCGAAAGCGGCGACGCCCGCGATGCGGCTATCCTTCATGATATGGGCATATATCATGGTGGTGCTGATTTTTGTGTGGCCGAGGAGTTTTGAGAGGGTGCCGATGTCGCCGGCATTCTTCTTATAGTAGAGGGTGGCGAATGTGTGGCGTCCTGTCTTGGCGCTCACATTCTTCGAGATTCCGGCATTAATGCAGATGCGCTTGAGGATGCGGTTGAATCCCTGGTCGGACGGAAGATTCTCGATGAGAAGTCCCCGATGACGGCCACCCTTGTAGAAATCCACAAGTTTGGCGGCGCTCGTGCTCAGAGGCATGTCGACCTTCGTACCGGTTTTCTTCCTCTTGTAGTGGATCTCATTGCCGAAAATCTGCTCGATATGCAGGGCGCGGGCATCGGAGATGTGCATGGCCGTGAAGGTCATGAAGAGGAAAAATCGGAGCACTGTCTGCTCGAGGTCGTCGAGAGTCTTGCGGCGGTAGAGCGCGGACAGTGTGTTAAGTTCCTCTTCATTAAGGTATACAATTGCAGGCTCCGCCTGTGGCATCCTATACCCGTCGAATGGGTTGTTATTTAGCAGACCCTCCTTGATGGCAGAGTTGGTGTATATGCGCATTATGCTGAGGTTTTTGGCCACAGTGTTGGGAGCGTTCCGGCAGTCGTCGCGAAGGTGGGCGGCATAGATGCGGAGCCAGTCGGTGGTGATGTCCTCGAACTTGAGGCCTTTCTGATACTGGTCAAGTTTATCGAAGACACACAGGTGGTGTCTGATGGTTTCATAGGCCAGCGCCTTGCTGAGTTTGTTGAGCCGTTTGCGCGCATATTCCACGAAATCAAGTTTTTCCGTCTTGGCTTGCCAGAGGTGTAGGAATTTCTGCTTGCTTAGTTTTTCGCCCTGGAGGCGTGCTCTCACGAAGATGTCGGAGATGCGGGCCACGATGTTTGAGATGATGAGGTTCTTGTCATGGGCCTCCTTCGAGCGGCCCTTCACGACTTGCTTCTCTGCGTCCCATTCCTCGGCGGAGACGGTAAGCCCCACGGGGATGCGGATCTTTGAGTTGTCGAGGTAGAACACGGCATAGAGTGCTGCCGTACCGTCGGCGCGGGGATTTTCGTCGCGCCTCTTGACTGAAATTTTCGCCATAGTTGTGTCTGAGTTGTGTCGGCGCCAATCGTAACTCATTGGGGCTGAGCCTGGATTGTGCCGGCGGGATTAAACAAATCAGAACTACCAACGGGCGTAAGTAAAACGCTGATGTTCCGGTATTTATGACGAAAGCCCGCGGATGGTGCGGGCTTTCTGGAGGTTCCAACCAGACTCGAACTGGTGTAAACGGTTTTGCAGACCGGTACCTAACCACTCGGACATGGAACCCTTTCGTTTTCGAATGCAAAGTTAATAACTATTTTTTAATCTGCAAAATTTCCCGGCGGTTTTTTTATCGCTTTTTTCTTCTCGGCCGGCACTCACGCTTCAAATAAGGTGAGCGGTTTATTTGATTAATAGATTGATATGTGTTAATTTTGTGGAGAATTTGGACAGTTCCGAATTGTGACGAACACAGAGATATTATGACTTTTCAGATTTTGATACCGGCGCGCTACAGCAGTTCGCGCTTCCCGGGTAAGCCGCTTGCCAAGATTTGCGGCGTCGAGATGATTGTAAGAGTTTGCCAACAGGTGGCCAAGACCAGTATTCCATTGGCCGTGGCTACAGATGACGAGCGCATCGCCTCGTGCGTTGAGGCAGCAGGTTTTCAGGCCGTTATGACGGCTTCCGACCTGCGCAGTGGTACAGAGCGTTGCGCTGCCGCCTATAAGGCGATGGGGAGCAAAGCCGATGTGGTGATCAATGTCCAGGGCGACGAACCCTTTATCCTTCCCGAACAGATTTGCTGTCTGGCCGACATCTTCAGTCAGTATCCCGACACGCGGATTGCCACCCTTGCCAAGCCGTTTGACCCCGCCGACGGATTTGACGCACTCTTCGACCCCAATCTGGTGAAACTTACCTTCTCAGAGCAGAATGAGGCCCTCTATTTCTCACGTTCCATCATCCCTTATGTGAGAAGCACGGACTGGAAAAACTGGTTGAAAGTAGTAAAATTCTTCACTCATATAGGCATTTACGCATATCGTGCCGATACATTGGCCGAAATTGTGGCGCTCCCCGAGTCAACACTCGAAAAGGCAGAGAGTCTTGAGCAATTGCGATGGCTGCAGAATGGCATTCCTGTGCGTGTGGGAATTTCGCAGCAGCAGACCATCGGCATCGACACGCCCGCAGATTTGGAAAGGGCAGAGCAATTTTTTTTGAAAGAGATGCACGATTAGTGGCGAATTTTTAGTAATTTTGCGTCTGAATTGTATCAGATCAGATCTAAACGGTAATAATCAATAATGAAAAAGAGTGCTCTTCAGAGAGTTAGAGCTGAATATCAGCCAAAACTCCCCAAGACCCTGCAGGGAGATGTAAAGGTAAAATTAGGTAAGGCCACTGAGTCGGTGGCCAATCAGGCAGAAATCAAGGAACTTTTCCCTCACACCTACGGCATGCCTGTGGTGGAATTTGTGGAAGATGAGAACCCTGCACGCGTTGAGGAACCCTTCAACGTGGGCATCATTCTCTCCGGAGGTCAGGCTCCCGGCGGCCACAATGTGGTGAGCGGAATCTTCGACGGCCTCAAGAAGCTCAACAAGGAGAACCGTCTTTACGGCTTCCTGATGGGTCCCGCCGGATTCATCAATCATCAGTATATGGAGCTTACTGCCGGCATAATCAAGGATTATCGCAACACGGGCGGTTTCGACATCATCGGCTCCGGACGTACAAAACTTGAGAAACCGGAACAGTTTGACGCCGGTCTCAAGATTCTCAAAGAACTCAACATCAAGGCTCTTGTGATTATCGGAGGCGACGACTCCAACACAAATGCCGCAGTGCTCGCCGAGTATTACAAGAATATTGGCGCAGACGTGCAGGTGATAGGTGTGCCCAAGACCATCGACGGTGACCTCAAAAATGAATGGATCGAGACATCCTTCGGTTTTGACACGGCCTGCAAGGTATATAGCGAGGTGATCGGCAACATCCAGCGCGACTGCAACTCAGCCAAGAAATACTATCACTTCATCAAGCTGATGGGTCGCTCAGCATCGCACATCGCCCTCGAGTGCGCCCTCGAAACTCAGCCGAACATCTGCATCATCTCCGAGGAGGTGCAGGCAAAGCGCATGACTCTCGACAATATCGTGAGCTACATCTGCTACGTGATTTCAGAGCGTGCAAAACTCGGCTGGAACTTCGGCACGGTGCTTATCCCCGAAGGCCTTATCGAGTTTATCCCCTCCGTAAAGGCGCTTATCAGTGAGCTCAACGACGTGATTGAGGTTCATTCCGACGATCTCACGGACCTTGACGAAATCGAGCGACTCCAGCTCATCCACAGTTATCTCTCGCCGGCCAATGCAGAACTTTACAAGAGTCTTCCCAAGAACATAGCGCTTCAACTCAGCCTTGAGCGTGATGCCCACGGCAATGTGCCTGTCTCCCTCATAGAGACAGAAAGCCTCATCAGCGAGATGGTGGCCAAACGTCTTGACGAGATGGCAAAGGATGGTGAATACTCTGGTAAGTTTGCCGCCCAGCACCATTTCTTCGGCTATGAAGGTCGTTGCGCCGACCCTACTAACTTCGATGCAGACTACACATATGCACTCGGCTATAACGCAGCCATGCTCATTAACGCTGGCCTCACAGGCTATATGTCGAGCGTTCGCAATCTGACAGACGCCCCCGAGAACTGGATTGCAGGTGGAATTCCTATCACTATGATGATGAATATGGAACGCCGCAAGGGTGAGATGAAACCGGTGATTCAGAAGGCACTCGTCAACCTCAACGGTCGTCCCTATCTTAAGTTCGCATCGATGCGTGAAACGCTCGCGCTCAACACTCTCTATCAGTATCCCGGCCCGATCCAGTATTTCGGTCCTTCTGAGGTGTGCGACCGTCCTTCGATGACCCTGCTCCTCGAACACAATAAGGAGATTTAAGACCCCAAATGGAGAATTATTCGATAATAATCTTCTAAAATATAGAAGCCCGTCAAATTTTGACGGGCTTTTTCCGTTAGAGATAAGGAGAGTGATCCCCTATATAAATTTGCGCAAAATTGATAATTTGAATTATGAGAAAGATTTTAATTATTGCTGTGGCATCCCTGTCTATGCTTGCAGTGTCGTGCGGCACAGATAAAAGTCAGAAATCGACGCAAGGAGAACGCATTGATACAGTGATTTCCGAGGAAAGCATCACAGTAGAAGGTCAGGGAGTGTCGGAAGCAGTGGCAGCATCCGGCCAGACAATTGATTCCCAACTTCCCACAGTAGTTGACTTTTACGCCACATGGTGTGGCCCATGCCGTCAGATATCGCCTCTGGTGGAACAACTTGCCGTGAAATACAGCGGCAAGGTAAATTTTATCAAGGTAGATGTGGACCAGGCTCCCGACTGCGCCAGCCATTATGCTATCCAGGCAATGCCGACATTCCTATTCTTCTCGGCGGAAGGAAGAGAGGTTGATCGTATGGTAGGTGCTGATCCTGAGGCACTTCAGCGGAAGGTGGCAAGTCTTATGGAAGACTAATGGAAAGATCCTGAGTCAACTTTTCAGGGTCACACTGACTTATCAGACTAATCTAATATCAACTCATATGACAACACATTCCTCGACAGCAGGAGCCAAGATCGAGCTCCTGAGAGACAAGGCGTGGGCGCGTTGGCTTGCCCTCGGCCTGCTTGCATTCGCGATGTTCTGTTCCTACATCTTCATGGACATTCTTTCTCCTATCAAGGACCTTCTTCAGTCGGAGAAGGGATGGGATTCCACCGCCTTCGGCACGATGCAGGGTTCGGAAACATTCCTCAACGTATTTATCTTCTTCCTTATCTTCGCCGGTATCATTCTCGACAAGATGGGCGTGCGCTTCACGGCCGTGCTTTCCGGCTCGGTGATGCTTGTGGGCGCAGTGATCAACTGGTATGCGCTTACCGATGCTTTCGACCATAGCTCTCTGAGCGTATGGTTCACCAATCATCTCAACTATATCCCCGGCTTTCAGGAACTCGGCATCGCTCCCTTCTATGAGGGTATGCCTGCAAGCGCCAAACTTTCTGCCGTAGGTTTCATGATCTTCGGTTGCGGCGTGGAGATGGCCGGCATCACAGTTTCGCGTGGTATAGTGAAATGGTTCAAGGGTCGCGAAATGGCTATGGCCATGGGTTCCGAGATGGCTCTCGCCCGTCTTGGCGTCGGCACCTGTATGATTTTCTCACCGCTCGTGGCCAACTTCGGCGGCGACATCAGCGTTTCCCGTTCGGTGGCATTCGGCGTAATCCTCCTCATGGTGGCTCTCATCATGTTCATCGTGTATTTCTTCATGGACAAGAAACTCGATGCTCAGACAGGCGAGGCAGAGGAGAAGGATGACCCCTTCCGCATCTCCGACCTGGGCAAGATCCTTTCGAGCTGGGCATTCTGGCTTGTGGCTCTCCTCTGCGTGCTCTATTATTCCGCCATCTTCCCCTTCCAGAAATATGCAGTGAATATGCTGCAGTGCAACCTCACCCTCAATCCTGACGGAGTGTCGGAATTCTGGAAGAGCGATCTCGCCACATATATCCAGTATGTGATCATGCTCATCGTGGCTATGGGTGCATTCGCATTCAGTTTCTCGAAGAAGAAGAGCGTGAAAATGCCTTCGCTCTGCGTAGCCATCATCGCGCTTGTAGGATATTGCCTTATGGGCTATATGCGTCAGAGCGCCGCTGCCATCTTCGCAGTGTTCCCGCTGCTCGCAGTGGGTATCACCCCCGTGCTCGGCAATTATGTCGACTATAAGGGAAAGGCCGCCTCGATGCTCGTGTTTGGTGCGCTTCTGCTCATCATCTGCCACCTCACGTTCGCTTTCGTGCTGCCTCTCTTCAAGGGCAACGACCTCAGCGGTGTGGTGCTTGCTTACGTCACGATTCTCGTGCTCGGCGCCAGCTTCTCGCTCGTGCCTGCATCGCTCTGGCCATCTGTGCCCAAACTCGTTGACGCAAAGATCATCGGTTCGGCTTATGCTCTCATCTTCTGGATTCAGAACATCGGTCTCTGGCTTTTCCCGCTTCTTATCGGAAAAGTGCTTGACGCCACCAACAGCGACATAGTGGAGAAGGTTAACGCTGGTCTGCTCACTCCCGAACAGGCAGCAGTAAGTTATGACTACACCTGGCCTCTCGTGATGCTTGCCTGCCTCGGGGTGGCCGCGCTGATTCTCGGCATCGTGCTCAAGGGCGTCGACAAGAAAAAGCATATCGGCCTTGAACTTCCCAACATCCAGAATGTTAAAGAGGAAGTAGAACCCGAGGTTGAGATGGCCGAAGGCTAAATTGGATTAATGATAAATTAAAGAAGGATTGAAATTATTCGCAAAAATATGTGTTTCAGCAGTGGCGGTGATGGCTTGTGCCATCACCGCTCCGGCTGAGATTGTGTCGCAGAAGCATGCTGCCCACCTCGCGGAAGTCTTCTTCAATGCCGCATACGGCCAGAAGATGGCCAAGCCGAAACTGGTATGGAACGGGCGTCAGCTTACCACTGACCGTCTCTTTTCTCCATTCTATGTCTACAACCATCCTAAGGGTGGGTTTGTGATAATGGCGGCAGATAATAAGGCATTTCCAATTCTTGCGTACAGCATCACGCAACACTTTAAGCGTGAGCAACTTGGTGAGATTGAGAATGACCTTTTGAAAAAATATGCCCGTGAGATAGAACTGGTAAGATACGACACCCGCGACACTCCCCGCGCTGTGGAGGCGTGGCGAGATATCCCGGGATATGTGACGCGTATGCTTTCTAATCCTTATTCCACACCAGAGTATGATGCCTTGACGCCCGATGATAAGGAGGCAATTGAGGAGATCGACAGGCGCAACGGCTGGATTGCCATGCCCGGTGCGCTGGAATATGAGATTTATAATCCCCGCGACTATCGTGACATCACGCTCGATGACGTCACTGCCGAGCAGCAGGAGGAATATGTTCCTTTCAGTTTCTTTGAGGAATTTATCAAAGAGATACGAGAGGAGGAACTTGCGCGTGAGGGTGCCTTGGAAGAGATTCTTGCGCCCACGCGGCCAGTGGTGGAATCGCTTGGTGGGGCGCATTTCAGCATCCGTTTCCCGGAAACGCTGAGGATGATGCGTGTCTATTCGCTCGACGGCGCCCGCAAGATAGAGAAATATTATAAGGATAGTGACACAGTCAATGTAGACCTCTCGGCTCTGCCGCCGGGTTTCTATGCGGCGATGTTCCTTACCGATGCCGGAAAGGTTTACGGCGTGAAATTATATCGATAAATCGGCTGAGATGGTGTTAGCAAAATAGCTTTGCCGATAAATCAAATAAAATCAATAGCGGATATTTACTTAGATATGACAGGACTTGTAAAATCCAGAATCACGGCGTGGCTTGCGCTGGCAATTGTAATTGCAGTATTGGTATTGACATTCAATATGCGTGGCGCATGGTGGGAATATATCGACATCTTTTTCGCTTTCCTGATGACATTCACGCATCTTCTTGCCGTATATTTCCAAAAGCTCACAGGCATAAGCCGTCAGCTCGATATGACCGCCCTCGTGTGCGGCCTGCTTATGATCATCTCCCTGATAGTGGAGTTCTTCCTGATGTAAACACTTTGTGAATCGGCGGATTGTATGGGGTCAGAGGTCGATGGGAGATTTGCCTTCGCGGGTCACCGCGGGCGTGTCGGAAGTGCAGTTTACTATTGTTGAAACATCGGTGCTTCCCTGCCCTCCTTCCACCATTAGTTCGGCGCGGTCGTAATATGCCTCAGCAATCAGTTCGGGGTTGATGGCATAATCTTCGGCGGCATATTCTATTGAGGTAACAATCAGAGGATTTCCTAATGTCTCTGCGATTTTCCGGGCCACATTGCAATCCGGAATCCTCACCCCAACCACTTTTCTACCCTTGAATGCGCGGGGGAGCGTGCCGGCAGTGCGGAAGAGAAATGTGAAAGCCCCCGGGGTGTTGTCGCGCAAAAGGCGGAAACCTTTGTTGTCAATGCGGGCATATTCTGATGCCATCGAAATATTACTGCAAAGAATCGAGAGATTCGACTTCTCCGGATTTATCCCTTTAAGACGGCAAACGCGGTCGACAGCCTTGACATCCAGCGCATTGGCTGCTATCGCATAGCAAGTGTCAGTGGGTATCACTGCAAGATGGCCTTCACGCAATGCTGCTGCAATATCAGTGAGCTGTCGTTCTGAAGGGGTGTCGTTCCAGATTTTGATTGTATTCATGGATGATAGGATTAAGCAAAGGATTTAGTCCACAAAGTAAGTAAAAATTCGAGAAAAAGCACTAATTTTGTGGGAGAAAATTGGCGCCGTCAGAAAAAACAGGTGAAAAATCCGTTATAATCAGCGCCTAACAATGAAAATCAAATGAAGATAGCGATAATTGTAGCGATGCAGAAGGAACTTGCCCTCATGCATCAGCTGATGGAAAAATATGGTTCGATACAAGAGATAGATCACGAATTCCTTACCGCTTATGAGGGTAAAGTAGGCAGCAACGATGTGATTCTGATGCAGTGTGGCATAGGGAAGGTTAACGCGGCGCTTCGCACATACGCTCTGATAGAGACATATCATCCCGACATAGTGGTGAATAGCGGAGTGGCCGGTGGTCTCGACGAAAGCATGGGCATTGGAAGTGTGCTTGTGGCCGATGGAGTGGCTTACCATGATGTGTGGTGCGGCCCCGGCACTGAATATGGTGCCGCCGACGGTTGCCAGCAGATACTCGCTCCGGATGCAAATGCCCTCCAACTCATGCGCGGAATCAATGCCGGGCAAGACTGTGGCTGGCATTTCGGCCTCATCTGCAGTGGCGACAAATTTATATCCACACCCGATGAGGTACAGGAAATTAAGAGCCACTTCCCGCATGGGCTTGCCTGCGACATGGAGTCGGCAGCCATCGCGCAGACCTGCTCGATGTGCGGAGTGCCCTTCATGGTAGTAAGGGTGCTCAGCGATCGCCCCGGTGGCGGGGAAAACATATCCGAATATCAGAATTTCTGGAACGAAGCACCGCGCCTCACATTCAAGGCTGTGGCATCGCTTGTGGAAAATCTGCATAAATAAATTTGCAAATTTCGAGGAAAGGAAAGAGGCAAAAAGAAATGCATGTTTCGCGTCAACAGTTAAAGAGCTCAATGTTGCCGGTGGCGATAATGACCGGCGCTCTCTTTTACAAGTGGATGGGGTATCTGTCGTTTCTATCTCCCTATCTGATTTTTCTGATGCTCTTCATCACCTATTGCAAACTTGATGTGCGTCAGATACGTCCCACCCGGGGACATCTGCTTCTGCTTGTGGCTCAGTTCGCTCTCTCGGCAGCCTTTTATCTGCTGTCATACCCATTGGGCAGCGATGTGGCCGAAGGTCTTTTCATATGTGTGTTTATGCCCACCGCCACAGCGGCGCCCGTGATTACAGCGATGCTTGGGGGAAGCATATCATATGTAGCCACATATTCCTTGACTGTAAATATGGTGGTGGCAATATTCGGTCCGGCGATACTTGCAGCCGTGGGAGAGGCCACAGATCTCACTTTCATGCAGTCGATGCTGCTGATTCTCTCGAAGGTGTTCCCTTTGCTGATTGCCCCGCTGCTGCTTGCCTTGATACTCGGAAAGGTTACACCCAAGGTTCATAAGGCAATTAAAGAGCAACAGCAGCTCTCGTTTTATATCTGGGCTGTTGCACTCGTGATAGTGGTAGGCAACTGCGTGAGCTTCATGATCAACCATTGGGATGAGAACCGCCTTACATCGATAATCTGGATGGCTGCAGGTGCCGGCGTGGCTTGCCTTGTGCAATTCTGGACAGGTAGGCACATCGGCAAACGCCTTGAGGACAATATGCAGAGAGATGGATATAAGGCAGGCGTAAGCAAGGGGGAGAAACTCACCGTGTCGTGTGCGCAGTCGCTGATGCAGAAGAATACGGTGCTTGGCGTGTGGCTCGCGATGACCTATATGCAGCCGATGGCTTCCGTGGCGCCCGCCGCTTATATTATCTGGCATAATGTGGTGAATTCCTGGCAGATCGCAAAGAAGAAATAATTGCGGACCGAATGCACTATTAATAATTCAAAATTAAAAATTATCAAAGATGCATAGCAAAGAAGAAAAACTTAAGGCTTTTGGGGATTTCCTCGACGTGCTGGATACGCTGCGCGTGAAATGCCCATGGGATCGCAAGCAGACCAATGAGTCGCTCCGTCCAAATACGGTGGAAGAGGTGTATGAGCTTGTGGATGCACTGATGGCCGACGACAATAATAATATCTGCAAGGAACTCGGCGACGTGCTCCTTCATGTGGCTTTCTATGCAAAGATAGGAGAGGAGAAGGGCGAGTTTGACTTTGCCGATGTCTGCAACCGCCTGCGCGAAAAACTCATTTTCCGCCATCCGCATATCTATGGCAATGTGCAGGCCGATTCACCTGAGGCTGTGGCGGAAAACTGGGAGAAAATCAAACTCCGCGAGAAGGATGGCAATAAGAGCACCCTTTCCGGAGTACCCTCCGCTCTTCCTGCGATGATAAAGGCATACCGCATCCAGGATAAGGCCCGTAATGTCGGTTTCGACTGGGAAAAACGAGATCAGGTTTGGGAAAAGGTCCGCGAGGAGATGGCTGAGGTGGAGGCTGAGATGAAATCCGGCAATCACGACAACCTCGATGCAGAATTCGGCGACTTGCTTTTCTCGGTGATCAATGCCGCCCGTCTCTATGGCGTCAACCCGGAGAATGCCCTTGAGCACACCAACCGCAAGTTTATCTCGCGTTTCAATTATGTGGAGGGCAAGGCATTGGAACAGGGTCACCGGTTGGCCGACCTATCGTTGCCGGAAATGGATGTTCTCTGGAACGAAGCCAAGGAATTGGGCAAGGAAAATAAATGATTAGCTGCATCCCGAATCTGATATAAGGATATAATGATATAATGATATAATGATAGTCTGCATCACAGAGAAACCCAGTGTCGGGCGCGACATAGCGCGAATCCTCGGAGCCAATACCAACAAAGGTGGCTATTTCGAGGGCAACGGCTATTGCGTCACCTGGACCTATGGCCATTTGTGCACGCTCAAGGAGCCTGCCGACTATACGCCTGGCTGGAAATCCTGGTCGCTCGGTCAGTTGCCGATGATTCCGCCGCGTTTCGGCATCAAACTTATCGACCAGCCCTCCATCAAGAAGCAATTCGAGGTGATAAAGGATCTGATAGAGCGTTGCGACTCGGTGATAAATTGCGGCGATGCCGGCCAGGAGGGTGAACTTATACAGCGCTGGGTGATGCAGAAGGCCGGATGCCACAAGCCGGTGAAAAGGCTTTGGGTGAGTTCGCTTACGGATGAAGCCGTGCGCGAAGGATTTGCCCGTCTCAAAGAGGACAAGGAGGTGGAACCCCTTTATACGGCCGGCCTTTGCCGTGCGATTGGCGACTGGATTCTCGGTATAAATGCCACCCGGCTCTACACGCTGAAATACCGCACCAATGTTCCCGACCGCCGTAACTCGGTGCTCTCAATCGGCAGGGTGCAGACCCCTACGCTCGCTTTGGTGGTAAACAGGCAATTGGAGATTGAAAATTTCAAACC
The DNA here is from genome assembly GCA_905209725.1 of uncultured Muribaculaceae bacterium. Classification (GTDB taxonomy): domain Bacteria; phylum Bacteroidota; class Bacteroidia; order Bacteroidales; family Muribaculaceae; genus Lepagella. The sequence continues at coordinate 1,637 of CAJLTZ010000019.1, read as the reverse complement.
GCAGGACTATTGGGAATTGAAGACTCTCTATCGCAACACCCTTTTCTCGGCACAGAACAAGGGCTTCGACAAGGAGGAGGACGGCCAGAAACTTCTTGATTCCATCAAGGACCTTCCCCTGGAGATTACCGGCGTGGAGAAAAAGAAGGGGAAGGAGTCGCCGCCGCGACTCTTCGACCTCACTTCGCTGCAGGTGGAGTGTAACAAGAAATTCGGCCTGAGCGCAGATGAGACGCTGAAGACCATCCAGAGTCTCTATGAGAAGAAACTTACCACATATCCGCGTGTAGACACCACATATCTTACCGATGATATTTATCCTAAGTGTAAGGGTATTCTCAACAGTCTGCAAGGGGCGTATGGGGAATTGCTGCAGGAGATACGCGGGCAGAAATTGCGCAAGAGCAAGAAGGTGTTCGACACCTCGAAGGTCACCGATCACCACGCTATAATTCCGACCGGACAGCCGCTGCCCGACAGTCTTTCGAAGCCGGAGAAGCAGGTGTTTCATACAATAGCACTTCGTTTCATTGCTGCGTTTTTCCCCGACTGCTCGTTTGAGCAGACTGTGGTTAAGGCCAAAGCCGGAAGGGTGGCCTTCAAGGCCACGGGCAAAGTGATTACGGATCCGGGCTGGAAGAAGGTGTATGAATGGCGAAAGAATGCAGGCAAGTCGGCCGAAGATGATGACAGCAGCCAGAAAGATGACTCCGGAGAGAATCTGTTGCCCGTGTTTACGGTAGGGGAGAGCGGACCGCACAAGCCGCGTCTTGTTAAAAAGACCACACAGCCGCCGAAATATTTCACGGAAGGCACCCTGCTCAAAGCAATGGAAACGGCGGGTCAGCTTGTTGACGACGATGACCTACGCGATGCCTTGAAGGCCAATGGAATCGGACGCCCATCCACACGCGCCGCCATCATAGAGATTCTGTATAAGAGAGAATATATAAGGAAGGAACGCAAGTCAATCCGGGCCACTCAGGCAGGCATCGACCTTATCTCCCTTATTCAGGAGGACTTGCTGAAGAGTGCAAAACTTACCGGCATCTGGGAAAACCGTCTGCGTCGCATAGAGCGTGGCGACTATTCGGCCGAGGAATTCATCAGCCAGTTAAAATCTATGGTGCAAGAGATTACACTTTCTGTGCTTCGCGACAATTCCAACCGCAAAGTTGGAGATCACGCTGAACAAAATTGACCTTAGAAGCGTAATTAAGGGAAAAAATTAGAAAATAATCAATCCTGTTGCGGGACTCCTGCACAAATTAAAGAATAGCCCAAAATAATCAATGGACTGGCAGACAATCATAGTATTTTTAATATTAGCGGCGATAATCGTATGGATAATCGTCAAACTCATCACCGGTCGAAAAAAAGGGCGGAAGTCGTGTTGTGGCTGTTCCTTTGCCGATTCCTGTTATTCAAAAGAGAATGACAAAAAGGCTGAGCGTCATTGCAAACACGGCGAATAACACTTCCCTGCGACTTGTCGGATGTGTGTTGAAATATTTTTTTACAAAAAATTGGATTAGACGTTTGCTTTTTAGAAATTTTTTTTAAATTTGCAATGTGAATCTCAATTAAGACCCCATCCCACAAAAAATGTTAACGCAGGGGTCGCAGATGTGCCTCAG
>CAJLTZ010000018.1 GCA_905209725.1 uncultured Muribaculaceae bacterium | reverse complement strand
GATATGCAAGAGGGGCGTTCTTTTTTTGCGGGTCTATGAATTATTCAGGTTAGGATATGAAACCAGGAGATAATCCTGATTTCAGCATTTTATGGGCAATCTCAATCGCCCTCTTTTCCTGCCCTTCTTTCCTTCTCTGCTTTCTTCCCTGCAGTATTCCCTCTTTCCTTACTCTTCGGGATACTGAGCTCGGCTGAAAGCAAAAAGATTTGGAGGGTATGTAAAAATTTCTTAACTTTGCAGACGTTTTGGTTCGCGGCATTGCGAATAATAGGGAATCCGGTGAAAATCCGGAACAGACCCGCTACTGTAATTCCCACAAAACTCATCAGCATATTGCCACTGTCGGCTCGATTCGATGGGAAGGCGCTGATGAGGGGATAAGTCAGGAGACCTGCCAGAACAACATATAGTTTTGTAGTTTTCGGGTTATATTACCACAAAACAGCCAATCACCTCTTTGCAGAGAAGAGAATGATTATGGTTTGCTGCGTGATAGTACCCCAGTTTTAATTTTGGCAGCAAACCAAATGAAAAATTGGATATCTATTTTCGTTCTGTTTTTAGGCCACCTGTCTTCGCAGGCGGCTATTACTGCATATACCCCATCCGACAGCATAGCAAATTCCTGTACATCCACATGTGAATCTCTTGCAGACAATAAAGTTGTCGAACTGCAAGGAATAAGCGTAATGGGTAAATCGCAAGGCAAACGGCTTGAAGAGGGCGCCTTCACTGTAAGCGCTGTAGAAATTGCCCCGAATCTCAATAAACTTGTCACACTTGACCATCTAATTGATCGCGCGGCCGGTGTGAAGGTAAGGCGTGAGGGGGGCGCCGGTTCTGACTTTGATCTCATGATTAATGGAATGTCGGGCAATTCTATTCGATATTTTATCGATGGAGTGCCTCTTGAGACAAAGGGTACCGGACTGACAATCGACAATGTGCCTCTCAACACGGTGGAACGTGTTGAATTATACAAAGGTGTGGTGCCCTCCTATCTCGGCTCAGATGCTCTCGGGGGAGCTGTCAATATTGTCACCCGCAAGAAAAGACAGAATTATCTTGATGCATCGTATGGCTTTGGCTCCTTCAACACCCATTCAGGCAATATAACGGGACAATATTACATCCCTCATACCCCGATTGCAATCCTGCCCACATTCAGCATCAATTATTCCAAGAATAATTATAAGATGCGGAATGTAGAGGTGTGGAGTGAAGAGGAAGACCGCTATATCTTTACTGATAAACGCCGCTTCCACGACAGGTATTTTTCACTTTTCGGCCAACTGGAAGCCGGTGTGAACAATGTGAAATGGGCAGACAAATTCTTCATCGGTTTTGCTTACAATAAGCTCGATAAGGATATCCAGACCGGTGCGATGCAAAACAAGGTATATGGGGAGGCAAGCCGAAGCGCCGAATCCTACAACATCTCCGCCCGATACAACAAACGATGGGGCAACGTATCCACCCGCCTCACCCTATCCCATACATGGGACAGGAGTGAAACAGTCGATACGGCATATCGCAAATATTCCTGGGATGGAACCTGGATGCCCTCGTCGGGCAATGAGATGAACAATGGGCCCCGCACAATCCGCGTATATAAGCGACCTCTCACTGTGGTGAATGCCGGCGTGGATTATGAACTTAATGAACACAACAACTTTGCATTCAACTATATGCTTAACCGTCGTGGCAACGAACGCTACGACCGCATGGACAAGAACTTCGAGCCGTCGAACGATGTAGTGATGAAGCATATACTGTCCCTTACCTATTCACAAAATTTCTTCGACCGGAAGTGGCAGACCTCCTATTTTGTGAAGGATTATATCAACTCCTTGTCGATTAAGCAAACCGATGACCTTACAATCACAGGCTCAGACAAGATTGACCGTAATAAGGTTACAAATTACTGGGGAGCCGGAATCGGAAGCCGTTATGCTTTATGCGAACCGTTTGCTGTAAAAGCATCCTACGAGCATAGTGTCCGTCTTCCCCTTTCAAGGGAGCTCCTCGGCAATGGCACCACCGTATATCCCAATCTTGCACTGAATCCGGAAACAAGCAACAACTATAACCTCGGCTTATTCGGCACTTTCAGATTTTGCGAAGTGAACCAATTGGGATATGATGCCAATGGATTCATCCGCCATGTGCAGAACTATATCAGGGCCACAGTGTCGGAACGTGACGGCATGATGCAATATGTAAATGAACCGGCCATCGACATCAAGGGATTCGACCTTGAACTGTCATATATGTGGAACAATTCGCTGCAAGTGATACTTAATGGAAGTTTCAGCGATGCCCGCGACCTGAAGAAATACAAGACCGACGGCAACCCATCGGCCACTTATAAGAACAGGGTGCCCAATCGTCCCTGGCTGTTTGGCAACTTCGATGCCTCATACACATTCCGCAATCTCATAATGAAGACGGACCGATTGAGGATCAGCGCCGAATATCAGTATATCCATTGGTATTATCTTAACTGGGAAGCATATGGCGCAGCCTCCTCCAAAGCGAGGATTCCCACTCAGAATATCACCAATATCGCCCTCTCCTACTCCTGGCACAGCGATCGTTACAACATATCCCTCGAGTGTAACAACCTTTTCGACCGTCTTGCCTATGACAACTACATGCTTCAGAAACCGGGCCGCGCATTCGGCGCTAAATTCAGGATATTCATCAATTGAAGTTGTTTAAACAAATTTTTTATGGTAAGATTAATGAAGATTGCCATAAAGTTTACACATCTTCAGTAATTTTATTAAATGTAAATTAGGTTAAACAACTTCATTAACACAATAACAACAAGACAATGAAAAAATTCAAATTTCTTCTTGCAGCGTTTGCAGCGCTTTTCATCTCCTTCGGAATGACGAGCTGCTCCGACAAAGACGATGACACCAAGGAACCGGATGACCCCACTCTCATCCAGGACTATCACTTCGACCTTTGGGTAGCCCTCGAAAAGCATGGCGGCATGGGTCGCGACGTGCAGACTCTTGTCCGCAGCGTCAACTCCCTTGAAGCCGACCAGCCGGAAATCACATTTCAGGGCAAAGGCACAGAAATCAACTCCATCCTCTCGCTTGAAACAATCCTGAAAGGCGAATACTATTATCAGGTTCCCGTTTCTGGCGACCGCTTCGCCAAGTATCGCATCAAGGACAACAAGGTGGAGGTTGTGAAGGAACGCCGTTTCCAGACCAATACTTACGCCACCCGCAAGTATACACACGCCTGGATCAACGACAATACACTCGTAATCATGGCTGCCAACGGCGAGGCCGACAAGATTGTATGGACCAAGCTTAATGCCGATGACATGAGTATCATCAGCGAAGGCACTCTCGACGTGCCGATGCCTAAGGGTGGCGAGCTCTTCACTACTGCCGGAATCCTCACCTACCGTGCTTCCGACGACAAGATGTTCTATTTCTACTTTGCCAAGAAATCCGGACGTCGCGGCGCACGTGTAACTCCTATGATGACCGCAGTGATCAATCCCGAAACAATGGCTGTGGAGAGCAACACTCCCTGCTTCCTCGACTGCGAGATGGTTGGCACTGCCTATGGAGAACTCCTGCAGACCACTACCTTTATCGATGGTAACAACAACCTTTATATAGCTTGTGTAACCGATGAGGCCGACGGCAGCGAACACAGCCACCTCCTTAAGATTCCTGCCAATTCCACAGACTTTGACAAGAACTATGACGGCTTCACTGCCGGCGGCAAACTGATTTCCGTGATGTATGTAGGCGACAACAAAGTGGTGGCCTATGCACGCGATGATGCTGCCGGAACGGATATCGATTCCTTCAGCCACTATTATACTGTGATTGACGTTGTGTCAAAGACCAGCACCCCGATCACTTACAATGGCCAGCGCCTCGCTTATAGCAGCGGCCGGTTCTCTTCCCGCATGGCTTATGTGAACCATAAGGCTTATATCGGCGTGGATGCCCAGGGTCAGAATCCCCAGATTTACATCTACGACGTGAGGAAGAACGAAACAACTCTTGGCGCCACAATGGCCAAAGGCTACTACTTCGAACAGATCAGAGTGGTAGAGGATGTCAAGAAATAAGTAGTTAGTGTAACAATTTTTCTTTTTTATGCCTTTCTCCCGGAACGATACTGCCATTACGTTCCGGGAGAACTTACCGTATAAATGAGTTTTATGAAAAGAATTTCAATACTGCTTGCATTTGTAGTCTGTGTCTTCTCAGTTATGGCGCAGAGTTTCGAGAATGTTCCCAAGGATAAGACTGCCATCCTTATGGTGCATTTCGGCACTACCTTCGATGATACCCGAAGCGCTACAATCGATGCCATCAACCAAAAAGCCAAAGATCAATTTCCGGGAATAACGGTAGCCGAGGCCTATACCTCCCGGATAATAATCGACCGACTGAAAAAACGGGGTGTCTCCAAACTCACGCCTCAGCAGGCGCTCCTTCGTCTTGCCGCCGACGGCTATACACATGTCATTGTGCAGGGCACTAACGTGATTGACGGCATCGAGGCTGAAGTGCTTCGACAGGATGCATCCCTGATGGCTCCCTTCTTTAAGGAGATCCGAGTAGGAAGGCCGTTGCTCTATTCAATTGACGACTGCCAAAAAGTGGTGGGCATTATGATTGACCGCTATGGAAAAGGAATTTCGAGGAAGAATGCTGTTGTGCTCATAGGTCATGGCACATCGACGCCGGCCAATGCCATGTATTCGCAGATTGACTATATTCTGACGGCTGACGGAGTACCCGAATTTCATGTTGGCACGGTTGAGGGATATCCTACATATGAAACAACGTTAAGCAAACTCAAGGCATCAAAAGTGAAGAATGTCACGCTTGTGCCATTTATGTTTGTTGCCGGTGACCATGCCCGCAATGATATTGATGTCGAATGGCGTGAAAAACTCGAAAGAGAAGGCTTTAAGGTATCCTCTGCACTGGATGGTCTCGGAAGCATTCCGGGTATTCAGGATCTCTACATCCGGCATATCAGGGAAGCGTTCGAATCCCCTGTGCTTGATGCTGCAGGCAAGAAATCTTCTTACATAAAGGAAAATCTGTAAAGAATAATTAAGATATGTTGAGAGTTAAGAATAAAGTCCTTATAATCATTGGCGTAATCATAATTCTCGGAGTCTGTGGATGGGGAGCCTATGCATTATGGTTCAGGAAGGTATCTTTGCTCGTGGTCAATGCATTGCCGGCCCAGGCTGCCGATATCGTACTCAATAACGACTGCCGAAGAATAAAGATAGAATGCAAGTCGATGGAGGAGGCAAAGGATTTTGATAAATATGATGCCATTCTTACGCTTTGTGAAGTCTGATACCGACATGCTCTATAAAACGGTGCTTATTGCAGCTCTTCTCAATATCGTGATATATGGTATTCTATAAGATTAGATATGAATATGAAACAGTTAGTAATGATTTTCACTGTGATTGCAGCCGCACTCCTCAGCTCGTGCGCCGGCAAGAACGCTACAGGTGGAAATAAGGAAGAGAACGGTGCAGCGACGGATTCCGTTTCACGGATTACTCCGAAATATGCCAAGGGTTTCAAGGTGGACTATCAGGATGATATGGTGCTTCTCGACATCAACGATCCTGAAAACAAAGAGGCGGAACAGTTCCATTTCGCTCTTACAGACAAGGATTTCTCGGGAAACATACCGGAAGGCTACACCCGCCTTAACATTCCGGTGGAGACTGCCATATGCATGACCTCGCTGCAACTTTCAAACTTCCTGAAACTTGACATTCCCGAAAAGGTGGTGGGAATCACAAGCACCCGCCATCTCCACAATGAGAAGATGAACCGCCAGCTGAAGGAGGGCAAGACCCACAAGATTGGAATCGAAGGCAATTTCGACAATGAGGTGATAATGGCCCTCAATCCAGATGTGATTTTCATCTCCCCGTTCAAGCGTGGCGGTTACGACGCCATCCGCAATGTGGACATCCCGATGATTCCGCACCTTGGCTATAAGGAACTGACACCGCTTGGCCAGGCGGAATGGATCAAGGTGATAGGATTGCTCACGGGCAATGCAGAGAAGGCCAACAAGGAATTCTCCGCCATTGAGCAACGCTACAACGACCTGAAGGCAAAGGTGGCTGATGTGAAAACCCGTCCCACAGTGTTCAGTGGCGAGATGCGTGGAGGCAACTGGTATGCTGTGGGCGGCAAAAGTTTCCTTGCACAACTTTTCCGGGATGCCGGCGGCGATTACTTCCTCAAGGACAATGAGGAGTCGGGAGGTGTCACCCTCGACTATGAAACAGTCTACACCAATGCAGCAAATGCCGATTACTGGAGAATCGTCAATAGTTTTGACGGTGATTTCAGTTATGATGTGCTGAAAGAGGAGGATAACCGATATACTGATTTTGACGCATGGAAAAATCATGGTGTGATATACTGTAATATGAAGGAAGTTCCGTTCTATGAAAAGATGCCTGTGGAACCGGAAATGATTCTTGCGGATTTCATCCATGTGTTCCATCCGGAAATTCTTCCCCGGCATAAACCGGTATATTATCATTTGATGAAATGAGTCGCAACACAAGGATTGTCCTGATGCTGTTGTTGATAGTATCAATAATAGCGTTTCTGGTCTTGAATCTCTTATTGGGCACTGTAAAGATTCCCGTAAGCGATGTGGTGGGCATATTGCTTGGCGAAAAGAGTGATAACCGGATATGGACAAACATAATCCTTAAATCGCGGTTGCCTCAGTCGCTCACGGCGATGATGGCGGGTGCCGGTCTTGGCGTCAGCGGCCTGTTGATGCAGACAGTGTTCCGCAATCCGCTGGCAGGTCCGTCGGTGCTTGGCATCAGTTCAGGCGCGAGTCTTGGCGTGGCTTGTGTGGTGCTGCTCTCCGGTAGCATAGGCGGAGTGGCCCTCAGCAAACTCGGAGTAATCGGCGAAGTCACAGTTACGTTGTCGGCGATTATAGGCTCGTTGCTGATTATGGCGCTTATCGCATTTGTGGCGCAGAAAGTGAGAGGCAATGTCACGCTGCTTATCATGGGCGTGATGATTGGATACATAGCCAATGCCATTATCGGAGTGCTGAAATTTTTCAGTGCCGAGGAGGATATCAGGGCTTATGTGATATGGGGACTCGGAAGTTTCGCGCGAGTGTCGGGAGGGCAGACATGGGTTTTCATAATCCTGATGCTCCTTCTTCTGCCTACGGCCTTTTTCCTCATAAAGACATTGAATCTCCTGCTTCTCGGAGATTCATATGCGCGGAATTTGGGACTCAACATCAAGCGGGCCCGGCTTCTCGTGATTGGATGTTCGGGTATTCTTGTGGCTGTGGTCACCGCCTATTGCGGCCCCATCGTGTTTCTCGGACTTGCGGTGCCGCATATATGCCGCGGACTGTTCCATACATCCAACCATGCCACAATATTGCCGGCATCCTTGCTGGCAGGTGCTTCGCTTGCATTATTGTGCAATCTGATAGCACGGCTGCCGGGATTCGAGGGCGCTCTCCCCGTTAACTCTGTGACGGCTCTTGTGGGTGCTCCGGTGGTAATGTGGGTGCTGTTTAATAAAAGAAAAAATGAAGTATGAAGCATAAGGAAGAAACAATCAGGGTGGTGAATCTTGAAACTGGTTACCGTTCCAAGAACAAGACCACTATTATCACTCACGGCGTGACCGCTTCGCTTTATTCCCGGGAACTCACCTGTCTACTCGGGCCCAACGGTGCCGGCAAGTCTACTTTGCTCAAGACGCTGACAGCATTCCTCCCCCCTATCAGCGGAGAGATATTTATCGAGCAAAAGCCATTGGCTGAATATTCCGATGCCCAGCTCTCGCGGGTGATTGGAGTGGTGCTCACCGAGAAACTCAACCTGAACAATATGACAGTCAGGGAACTTGTGGGCCTTGGCCGCAGCCCCTATACCGGTTTCTGGGGACATATGGATGAAAACGACAAAAGGATTGTGGCAGAATCAATCTCGCTTGTGGGGATAGACAATCTCGCCGACAGGATGGTTCAGACCCTTAGCGACGGCGAGCGTCAGAAAATGATGATTGCCAAGGCGCTCGCCCAACAGACCCCTGTGATTTTCCTTGACGAACCCACCGCATTCCTCGACTATCCCAGCAAGGTGGAGATTATGCAGCTCCTTCAGCGTCTTGCCCGCGAGCAGAACAAGACAGTATTCCTTTCCGCCCACGACCTTGAACTTGCACTGCAGATTGCAGATAAGGTGTGGCTGCTTGACAAAAAGCATGGCGTCACCATCGGCACGCCGGAAGACCTCGCGCTTGAAGGAGAGATGAACCGCTATTTCCATCGCGAGGGTGTAATGTTCGACCGCGACAGCGGCCTCTTCAAGATCTGTCATCAGATCGACAGGACGGTCCGGCTCGTGGGTGAAGGCGCGAGATTCAACATGGTAAAGAAGGCTCTTGCTCGCCAGGGCATCAACGCCGACAGCAATCTGCAGGGCGAAATAATCGTAGAGGTGAATGATAAGGACTATTCGGTAAACGGTCATCCCGTTCATTCCATCGGCGAACTTCTCGACACAGTGGAAGAGATGATTTAGGCATTTGGAACTGATACATACACTCTCAATCCGAAAGATGAAAAAACTGCTTGTGATAATCGATGGCATGGATGACGAGCCCAATCCTATATTGGGTGGCCTGACACCTTCGCGTTATGCCAATATGCCTGCCCTCAATCACATGCGTAAAAATGGGTGCGTGTCAATGAAAAACACCATACCTGCCGGCAATCAGCCAGGCACTGAGGTGGCTGTTTTGAACATCCTCGGATATGATGTGCCAGAAGGCTTCTCATCCCGTTCTTGGCTCGAGGCTCTTGGGAGCGGCATCAATATCTCCGAATCAGATTTTTGCCTAAGATGCAATCTCATCTCACATTCCGATGGCCTCATCACTTCCCATTGCGGAGCCGGCGTAAACAGGCGGCAATGTGATGAAATAACCGGAATCCTCAATAACCATTTTGGCAGTGATAACATCCGGTTTTATGGCAATGGCGATTTCCGCAATCTCATGATTGTGCATGATGCGCATTCCGAAGTTGAAGTTGAGGCGCCGCATACACTTATTGGCAAACCAATCTCCCGGCTGCTCGTGACGTCTGACAATAAAACCCTTGAAAATGCGCTGAACCGGTGCATTGTGGAATCCAGAGAACTCTTGAAATCATATCCTGCAAATGGGATTTCACTTTGGGCCCCCGGGCGTTCGGTCTGCATTTCAGGACCGCGAATCAATGGCACTCTCATTTCGGGCGTAAACGTGATGAAAGGGATTGGCAGGGCAATTGGTATGGCGGTCCCCAATGTGGAGGGAGCCACCGGCGATGAGCACACCAATTATCGCGCCAAACTTGACGCCGCTATTAGCATCCTTTCGCAAAACGATTTCGTATTGCTTCATATCGAGGCTCCCGACGAGGTATCCCACAGCCGCGATGTGATGAAGAAGGTGAGGATTCTCGAAGACATCGATCGCGAATTGCTCTCCCCTCTTCTAAATGTGAATATAGATTTGGAAATTACCGTGCAGTCGGACCATGCCACCTCGTCGCTTACCGGACTGCATCTTGACACTCCGGTGGAGGTGGTCGTATATACAATCAATTCAAATGAAAAATAAGATAACAGTCATAGGCATCGGTCCCGGCCATGAAGGAGATATGACCGCACGCGCCATGGAAGCACTGCGCTGCGCCGATATTGTTGTTGGTTACAATTATTATGTGCCTTTCATTTCGCATCTATTGAGACCGGATGCGGAGATTGTGAAAACCGGCATGAAGCAGGAGCGGGCCCGCATCGAGAAGGCAGTGGAAATTGCTGCCGGCGGACGCGATGTATGCGTAATCAGTTCGGGCGATTCAGGTATCTACGGGATGGCTCCTCTGGTATATGAGATGTTGCGCGAGAGGGGTATTGATGCAGTAGTGGAGGTTGTGCCCGGAATCAGCGCGTTCCAGAAAGCCGCCTCTCTGCTTGGAGCGCCTGTGGGACACGATTTCTGTGTAATCTCTCTAAGCGATCTTATGACCCCTTGGACTCTGATAGAGAAACGAATAAGGGCCGCTGTGGATGCCGATTTCGTGACTGCTGTCTACAATCCAAAAAGCACGGGACGCTACTGGCAGCTTCACCGGCTCAAGGAACTCTTCCTCGCAGCACGCTCCACTGAGACTCCAGTAGGATATGTAAGGCAGGCAGGACGGGATGAAGAGCAGGTGAAGATTACAACACTAAAGGATTTCGACCCCGAGGATGTGGATATGTTCACGGTGGTGATAATCGGAAATTCCCGCTCTTACCGCTGGCAGAATAAGATGATTACGCCGCGCGGATATTTTTCGGATGATAAGGCTGAGGAATGTCGCCCGGGCCAGTCAATCATGATTGAGAGTTTCCGCACGATTGAAAAGGAACTGAAAAATCCGGATATTCCTCTCGGTTTCAAATGGCCTCTACTGCATGCCATTCACACCACTGCCGACTTTGATATGGAAAATATCCTTAAGGTTGACGAGGATGCCGTGGCCCGAATCTTCAGATCTTTGACAGAAGGAGGCGTGCGAACTATCATCACAGATGTCACAATGGCTGCTTCCGGAATCAGGAAAGGCGCTCTCGAGCGCCTCGGCATTGAGGTGAGATGCTATCTGAACAATCCCGCCACTTCCCAACTCGCCAGAGAGAAAGAAATCACAAGAACGCAGGCGGGAATAAGGCTCGCGGCAGAGGAGCATCCGGATGCCCTTTATGTTTTCGGAAATGCCCCCACGGCCTTGATGGAACTTTGCTCACTCATTCGCCATGGAAAGGCGAACCCCTGCGGAATCATCGCCGCGCCGGTAGGATTTGTGCATGTGTGCGAGAGCAAGCATATGGTGAAACCGTTTGTCAATATTCCGAAAATCATCGTGGAGGGGAGAAAAGGGGGAAGCAATCTTGCGGCCACGCTCGTTAATTCAATTCTGTGCTGGCCGGATGCCGAACAGTTAAAACCCGGTAGAGATGTCTGAGAAAAAGTTTACCGTGATTGGTATTTCCGACAGTGAAAATCAATATTTCGCTCCGGAGATTATGGCCGCTATCAGCAATGGCAAGGTGTTTTCGGGAGGGAAGCGGCACTATGAACTGATGGCGCATCTCCTGCCGGCCGATGCATCATGGATTGATGTCACTGTTCCGCTCGATGATGTATTTGTGCAATATGACGCCTGCAAGGAATTGGTGATTTTTGCTTCCGGCGACCCCCTGTTCTATGGATTTGCCGCCACGCTGCAGCGCGTGTTCCCGGATGCGGAAATGAGGGTATTCCCATCATTTAATTCCCTGCAGCTTTTGGCTCATAGGATGCTGCTCCCCTATTCCGATATGGTGAATGTATCGGTTACGGGCAGACCCTGGAAAAATCTTGATGCCGCGCTGATTGGGAATCAACGGCTCATCGGCGTGCTTACCGACAGGAAGAAGGGGCCGGCTGAGATTGCTGCAAGAATGCTTGATTACGGGTATGATAATTACACTATGACTGTGGGCGAATCTCTTGGCAATTCGCAGGAATCTATCAGGGCTCTTTCCCTTGAAGAAGCCTCGAAGATGCAGTTCCGGCAACCCAATTGCGTAATTCTCCGGATGCAGAGGCCGAAGGACAGATTTTTCGGTATCCCTGAGAATCTATTCAGTCATCTGGATGGCAGAAGCAATATGATCACCAAAATGCCGGTAAGGCTTATGTCGCTCGCGATGCTTGAATTGTATGGGAAATCCACAATGTGGGATGTGGGATTCTGCACGGGTTCGGTATCGATCGAGGCAAAGTTGAATTTTCCTGACCTTGATATCATAGCCTTTGAACGTCGCGAGGAATCGCGGCAGCTGCTGGTGCAGAATTGCCGGCGGTTTGGCGTCCCTGGTATAGAGGGTGTAATTGCCGACTTTATGGAATGCGACCTGAGTGAATATCCGCGTCCCGATGCTGTATTTATCGGCGGTCACGGTGGCCGGCTGAAGGAGATGGTGTCTAAAATCTTTGCCCCCCTTCTGCCCGGCGGTGTGGTGGTTTTCAATTCCGTGAGCGAGGAGAGTTGCTCCACGTTCCGCACCGCCGTGGAAGAATGTGGCAGATCTGTGGTGGAATCGCACGTTATCAGCCTTGATACGCATAACCCTATAACTATATTGAAAGCGAAATGAAGCATATAATCTTCCTTAATGCGGCAGGTAAAGCCACTGCGGTAAAGATTCAGAATGAGTTGAAGGAGTTTAAGCTCACGCCGTTGCATTCCTTTAATCAAAGTGTGTTCGAGCAGAGCGAGGCACTGATTTTTGTAGGTGCTCTGGGCGTGTGCATCAGAATGATTGCTCCTTTTATCAAGGACAAACATACCGATCCAGCGGTGGTATGTGTCGATAGTGTTGGGCGTAATGTCATTTCCGTAATTTCCGGGCATGTGGGTGGCGCCAATGCTCTTTGCCGGGAAGTGGCCCATACATTAGGCGTCAATCCGGTAATCACCACTCAAAGCGACAATACAGGCTACTGGGCCCTTGACACAATCGCCGGGCAATATGGATGGATTTGCGAGGCAGGCCACGAGGAGATGAACCATGCGATAGCAACACTTGTAAACGGCAATAAAGTGGGCCTGCTGCTTGATGTCCGCGACAACGGCACCGATGAGATGGAGCAGTCTATGCCTCATAATGTGAAACTGATAAAGGATATCAGTGAGGCTGAAGACTGCAGGTTGGTTATAGCGGTGACTCCCTATATTTATCATACGGATAAACCGATATTATACTATCGCCCGAGAATCCTGAATCTTGGAGTGGGATGCCGCCGCGACTGCAATCCGGAGGGTGTGACGGATTATATCAGTAATCGTCTTATTGAAAATGGGATTGCCCCTTCTGCAATAAAATCAGTTTCTACAATCGATATAAAGAAAGATGAGGCAGTAGTGGCACGTCTCTCAGAATGGAATAATGTGAAGCTCTGCAATATCTATGCAGCCGATGAACTGAAGGACATCGAGGTTCCCAACCCATCGGAGAAGGTACGGGAAGTGACCGGCGTTGCCGGCGTTGCCGAGAGTTGCGCAATCAAGGCTTCCGATGGAGGCAGGCTTATCCTTGAGAAGCAAAAGGGAAAACTGTCAGAGGTAGCGGATTTCACATTTGCAGTGGCAATCGACCGGGGAGCGATGCGTGGCGGGCATATCGAGATTGTGGGTGCCGGCCCGGGCGATCCCGACCTCGTTTCTGTGCGCGGACGTAAGTTCCTGCAATGTGCCGACCTCATCCTTTATGCCGGAAGCCTTGTGCCGAAAGAACTGACTTTCTGCGCCAAACCAGGTTGCGTGGTAAAGAGTTCGGCTTCGATGAATCTTGAGGAGCAGTTCGAACTTATGAAGGAGTTTTACGACCGCGACAAACTAGTGGTGCGTCTCCACACTGGCGACCCCTGCATATATGGAGCAATCCAGGAGCAGATGGCATTTTTCGACAAGTACGGAATGTCGTATCACATCACCCCCGGCATCTCATCTTTCCAGGCGGCAGCGGCGGCTCTGAGGTCGCAGTTCACCATCCCTGAAAAGGTGCAGACCATTGTTCTCACCCGTGGCGAGGGACGCACACCGATGCCGGAGAGGGAACAACTCCATAAACTCGCCGCTTCGCAAAGCACAATGTGCATCTATCTGAGCGCCGGAATCGTGGATGACGTGCAGCGGGAACTGCTCATGGCATATCCGCCCGACACTCCCGTGGCGGCCTGCTACAAACTCACCTGGAAAGAGGAGAAGATTTATCGCGGAGTGCTTAAGGATCTTGCTGCGATTGTGCACGACAATAACCTTACGCTTACCACTCTTCTTGTCGTGGGAGAGGCTATCGACAACCGGGAGGGTCTCTCAAGGCTTTATGATGACAGTTTCAAGCATCTGTACAGAAAATGATACTTGTGTTCGGAGGCACCACAGAGGGCCGCATCGCGGTGAAGACGCTCGATGAGGGTGAGGGTAAATATTTTTACTCCACCCGCAGCGCGCTTCAGGAGGTGGAGTGTGCCCATGGATCCCATATCTGTGGGGAGATGACCGAAGAGAAGATGATTCAGTTTTGCCGGGATAAATCCATACGGCTCATCATCGACGCCGCCCATCCTTTCGCTTTGCATCTTCATTCCACCATTGCAAGTGTGTCGCAAGAGGTTGACATTCCGGTGGTACGCTTTGAACGCCGTTATAGTGAAATTTCGGATCCAAACGTGATTTTGTGTGAGGATTGTGACGATGCCATCAGAAGGATGAAGGGCTGTGGCATCCGCAGGCTGCTGGCTTTGACCGGTGTTCAGACAATCCCTAAACTCAGGGAGTTCTGGACTGCAACGGATTCCTATTTTAGAATCCTGCAGCGCGAAGAGTCGATGGATAAGGCAAGGCAATACGGATTCCCGGAAGCTAACATTGTGTACTATGGGAAGGATAACACCGGAAATCTTATTGACGAGATTATGCCGGATGCGATTCTTACAAAGGAGAGCGGAGAGTCGGGTGGCTTTGAGGAGAAGGTGCATGCTGCGCTTGCGAGGGGAATGAAGGTCTTTGTGGTTCGCCGGCCTAAACTCTCCGACAATTTTATTGTGGTGGATGGCCGGCATGGGTTAAGGAGGGAGGTGGAAAGATTGCTTCCGGAGTTCTATAAACTGCACACCGGATTCACCACCGGCTCATGCGCCACAGCGGCTGCAAAGGCAGCATTGGTGGCGCTTGTGTCGGGAGTCAGCTTGCAGGAGGTGGAATTCCGGATTCCCGAAGGGGAAACAATGAGGATGCCGGTGGAATCTGTGAAAACCGAATCCGGTAGAGCCACAGCCACTGTCATAAAGGATGCGGGCGATGATCCGGATGTTACTGATGGTTGCCGAATCTCCGCCACTGTGGCCTTTTCATCGCACCCGGGCATCACTTTTCATGGAGGCCGCGGCATCGGAATAGTAACTATGCCCGGTCTCGGACTCGAGATTGGGGAACCGGCCATCAATCCTGTGCCCCGAAAGAATATGACAGATGAATTGTCGGCTATCTATGCGGGTGGTCTTGATGTGACAATCTACTTGGAAAATGGTGAATTACTTTGCCAAAAGACTTTCAATCCACGAGTCGGAGTGACTGGAGGAGTCTCCATAATCGGTACTTCGGGAATAATACAGCCCTTTTCGCATGAAGCGTTTATCGACTGCATCCGACGGGAGATGGATGTGGCTCTCGCCATGAAGTGCAACAGCATTGTGGTGAATTCCGGAGGGAAAAGCGAACGCTTTATGAAAACGTTATATCCCGACCTTCCCCCACACGCATTCATTCATTATGGGAATGCCATCGGCGAGACAATGGAGATAGCCGCAGAGAAAAACGTGTCGCGGCTTGCAATCGGCTTGATGCTCGGCAAAGCCGTGAAACTCGCCGAAGGAAATATGGACACTCACAGCCATAAGGTCACAGCCAACAGGGAGTTCCTCAAGGATGTGGCGCAAAAGGCCGGGTGCTCGGAAAGGGCAATCGGAGTGATGGATAGTTTCAACCTCGCGAGGGAATTACCATCATTGCTAGATGAAGAGGATGCTTCAGCATTCTTTTCAGCGCTTCTCAATCTGTGTCATAGGCATTGCGCCGAAATTTATCCCAATCAACTCGAAACTGTATTGATGGCTGATGATGGCCGAATTTTAAGCAGGATAATATGAAGAAAAGCGCTCTTCTCATAGCCGCCACCTCCTCAGGATGCGGGAAAACCACATTGGCACTCGGACTTATGCGTGCGCTTAGCCGGAGAAAGATTGATGTGCAGCCTTTCAAATGTGGTCCGGACTATATCGACACCCAGTATCATCGAATTGCCACGGGTCAGGATTCCATCAATCTGGATATTTTTATGTCGTCGCAGCATCACGTGAGAAATCTCTTCAACACATATGCCGGCAAAGCGGATGTGAGCGTGATTGAGGGGGCAATGGGTATGTTCGACGGCTACGACGGAATGAAGGGAAGCGTGGCGGATATCGCATGGAATCTCGATGTGTCAGTGATTCTTCTGATTAATGCGGCCTCCACCTCCTTCTCTGTAGCGGCGACTATTTACGGATTCACCCGTTTCTGCCCCGAGGTGAAAGTTGCCGGAGTCATTTTCAATCGTGTCGCATCCGAAAATCATTTTGAATTCCTTAAGGAGGCCTGCAAAGCTACAGGCACGAAATGCTTCGGATACATAAGGAGGAATGAATTGCTTCAAACCCCCTCTCGTCATTTAGGCCTTTCACTCGAATCTATGCAGGAGATAGAGAGATTTGTAGTTGCAGCAGCCGCTGAGGTGGAAACCACTGTGGATATCGACGCCTTGCTGGAAGCCACTCATCTCTCGCCGGCAAACATGGAATCTCATGCCACATGCAAGAATGAACACACGGTGGCTGTGGCCCGTGACGAGGCTTTCAATTTCATTTACCCTGCAAATTTGGAGCGGTTAAATGCCGATATTCGATATTTCTCACCGCTCAAGGATGATAATATTCCCGATGCCGATATGCTTTATCTTCCGGGAGGCTATCCGGAATTATTTGCGGAGGGTTTGGAGAAAAACACCTCTATGCGTGAGGCCATCCGAAATTTTGCGGAAACGGGTGGGAAGATTCTTGCCGAGTGCGGGGGGATGATTTATCTTGCAAAGGAGATTGACGGAAGGGAAATGTGCGGTGTTTTGCCCTTGAAATGCACGATGAAGAATGCCCGGCTCAAACTCGGATATAGGAAAGTCAAGTTTAAAAATTTCGAAATTTGCGGACACGAGTTTCATTATTCTGATGTAATTGATGAAGTAGGGCTTCAGTCGGTGGCGAATCAATACAACATCCGAGGCAAGGAGGTGGCTACACCTGTATATCGGTATAAAAATGTATTTGCCGGATATACGCATCTCTACTGGGCTGACAATGATATCTTAAAACTTTGGGAAGAATGAGCCGAATTTATACAAGAACCGGCGATGCTGGCACCACAGCCATCCACGGCGGCATTAGAGTGCCGAAAACGGATATCCGCATTGAGGCCAACGGATGTATCGATGAATTGAATGTCGCTATCGGGGCAATCCGAACCATCCTTCATTTTGATAGCGAATGGCAGCCGATGCTACGTGATATTCAGCTTAATCTAATGATAGCGATGAGCATTGTGGCCACCCGCAGCGACATGAGGGAATTGAATCCCAACAGTCTGCCGGAGGACTTGGCGGAGAATCTGGAACATCAGATTGACGAAATCAATCGGGAGTGCAGTCCTGCCGACAGTTTCATTCTTCCCGGCGGCACGCCCCTAGCATCGGCTTTGCATCAGGCAAGAGTGCTTGCAAGAAGAGCGGAGAGAAGGCTGTGGAGTCTTAATGAGCAGGATGCGGTGGAGCCTGTTATTTTGAAATATTTCAACCGGCTTTCCGACCTCTTTTTTGTTATGGCCCGCTATGCACTCCAGCATTCCGGGTGCGAGGAGGAGATATGGCGCGAATTTGGATATAAGAGAAAAAGTAAATGAAGAAGAAGTTGGCACCGATAATGCTTGCCGGCACAGGGAGCGACGTGGGCAAAAGCCTGCTCGCCACAGGTCTGTGCCGAATCTTCGTGCAGGATGGCTTCACTCCTGCTCCATTCAAGGCGCAGAATATGGCGCTCAATTCATATGCCACTCCAGATGGCTTCGAGATTGGAAGGGCGCAGGCTGTGCAGGCGGAAGCGGCGAGCATCCCCTGCTCCACTGATATGAATCCCATACTCCTCAAACCCTCCGGCGAACATACATCGCAGGTGGTGATCAATGGAAAACCCTCCGGCAATGCCGATGCCTATCAGTATTTCCGGAAGGAGGGAAAGGAGGAACTGCGAAAAATCGCACATGAGGCTTTCGACCGACTTAAAAAGAAATACAATCCCATTGTGCTGGAGGGTGCAGGCAGTGTGTCGGAATTGAATCTGCGCGAGGGCGACATCGTGAATATGTCGATGGCGGAATATGCAGGAGCCAAGGTGATTTTGGTGGCGGATATCGATCGTGGCGGGGTGTTCGCAAGCGTCTACGGTTCTATTATGCTCCAGAAGCCTGAACATCGCAAACTGATTAAGGGGATTATCATCAACAAATTCCGTGGCGACCTCCGCCTCTTTGAAGAGGGTAAAAGAATGCTTGAGGATATCTGCGGCATTCCGGTGCTTGGAGTCGTGCCGATGGCCTCTCACATCCATATCGACGAGGAGGATTCCGTGGCGCTCTCCGCGAAAGATAAAAAAGCCGTTGAAGATAAGGTGAATATCGCAGTGGTCCTACTCGACAGAATCTCTAATTTCACTGATTTCAATGTGCTTGAGCGGCACCCGGAAGTGAATCTCTATTATGCCGCGACTCCTGCCGACATCGAGGATGCCGACATCATCATTCTCCCGGGGAGCAAAAACACACTTTCCGACCTTCTCAATCTTCGCAAAAGGGGAATGGCCAAGGCTATCCGGAATGCACGTGATGCAGCCAAAACCATTATCGGCATCTGCGGTGGATACCAGATGATGGGTGTGGAGGTGGAGGATCCTCACGGAGTTGAGGGTAAACTGAAAGTGCTTCCTGGACTCGGTCTGCTTCCCGTGAAGACCATGATCAGCGAAAAAAAGACAACAAGGCAGGTTCGTTTCCGTTTTATGGGTGATGAAAGATGGTGTAAGGGATATGAGATTCATATGGGACGCACGGATGCAAAGAATCCGATTAATCTGCTTGAGGATGGCTCTATGGAGGGCTGCATGGCGGGCGAACGGTGCTTTGGCAGTTATATCCACGGAATCCTTGACAATCCATCAGTGATTGAATGGATTCTGGCTTCTTATCTTAAAAAAGGAACGGACAATTCCTTCGACCCTACAGACTATCGGGAACAGCAATATGACCTGCTGGCCGAATGGCTCAAGAAATATGTCGACATCGAAAAAATCTACAAAATTATGGAAAATGATTGACGGACACGGCGATGACCTCTTCAGGTTTGGCGATAAGGTGAGGATTAATTTCAGCACCAACATCCCGCAGCGCATAAATCACGATGCACTCCTTCAGCATCTTCAGCAATGCGGGGCCATTTTCAGCAACTATCCGGAACCTGAACCGCGAAGTGTGGAGGCAAGGCTGGCTGAACTATCTGGTGTGTGCCGGGAGAATGTGATTGTGACCAATGGTGCCACTGAAGCCATCTATCTTCTTGCTCACCTTTTTGAGGGCAAAAAATCTGCCATCATCGTTCCTACGTTTAGGGAATATCAGGATGCGGCAAGGGTTTTCAACCATAAAGTATGCTTCATTCATTCGATGGATGTGATTGCTGAGAATGGTGCGGATATGGTATGGCTGTGCAATCCCAACAACCCGACCGGGCAGGTGTATGAACGAGAAAGTCTGCTTGCTTCAATCGATAGAAATCCAGAGAAACTGTTTATTGTAGACCAGGCATATGCCCTTTATTCTGTGCGCGATGTGCTTACGGAGTCTGATGTTACGGATAGAGAGAATGTGGTGGTGCTCAGTTCTCTCACCAAGCAGTTTATGATTCCGGGTCTGAGGATAGGATATGCCATCGGTCCGAAAAGGCTGATTGATAAATTGCGCGGATTGCGGATGCCCTGGTCGGTGAATTCCGTGGCTATAGAGGCCGCCCGTTTTCTTCTCGAGAATGCCGGGCACTATAGCATCGACCGCAACGTTCTTCATCAGGAAGCGGAAAGGCTGAGGGACGCGCTTGAAATGTGTGGCATCTCCACTTTGCCCACCGACTGCAATTTTCTTTTGGCGCGCCTGCCGATTGGGACTGCAGCGGAATTTAAGAAATGGCTCGTGGTGAATAAAGGCATTCTTATCCGAGATGCTTCTAATTTCGAGAGCCTTAATCCGCAGCATTTCAGAATTGCGGCGCAGACCCGGGAGGAAAACAATCAATTCATAGAAAGTATAAAGGAATGGATATCATTATAGCAGTATTGCCGCTGATTATCGGCTGGGTGCTTGACCTCTGCTTCGGCGACCCTGCGCGTCTGCCGCATCCTGTTGTCTGGTTTGGCAAGGCGATTTCAGGATTGGAGCATCGTCTTAACAAGGGGAAAAACCGCAGGCTTAATGGCGGCTTCACTGCCGTGTTTCTTATCGTCGCCATCTTCTGTCTTGGCTGGTTGCTCATCCGCCTTGTTTCATTAAATGTCTGGGTAAGCGTTGCAGTGCAGTCGGTGCTGATATTCTATTGCCTTGCAGGCACCACGCTTATAAGGGAGGTCAGGATGGTGTTCCGGGCGGTTGATGTTTCTCTTGACAAGGGGAGACAGCAGGTAGGAAGGATAGTGGGCCGTGACACGTCTGCCCTCTCGGCGCAGGAGATTAGGACTGCCGCCCTTGAGACTCTGGCGGAGAATCTTAGCGACGGCGTGGTGGCTCCATTGTTCTGGTATGCGCTTCTTGGCGTGCCCGGAATGCTGGCATATAAGATGGTGAATACCCTCGACTCGATGATTGGATATAAGAATGCAAGATATAGGGATTTCGGATGTGTGGCCGCCAGGATTGACGATTTCGCCAATTATATTCCCGCGCGCCTCACAGCCTTTCTGATGGTCATTGCCTCGGGCCGGCCGGCTCTCCTCTCTTTTGTGAGTAGATTCGGCCGCTGCCACGCCAGTCCCAACAGCGGTTATCCGGAGGCTGCATTGGCCGGAATAATCAATTGTCGATTTGGCGGAACTCATGATTATTTCGGCGAGAGCGTCTACAAACCATATATCGGTGAAAACCATCGGGATTTCACGTCGCTTGATGCCGCAAGGGCTATCTCCATTAATCGCTGCGTGGAGATCATGATGGTGGCTGTCACCTTAGGTGTCAGACTTCTATTTCTATTATAGCACCGTAGGGCGGGATGTCGCCATAGACCTCCTCATATGATTTGTGTCCGTATGCCGCAAGGGCATTGATGAGGATGCCTCCGTGCGTGAATATCCCGATGGTCGATTGCCCATGACGGCTTTTCATTTCTGCCACAAAGTCCTCAAACCTTTTTCTCTGGTCGATTACTGACTCCCCTTCCGGAGGCCGCACATTTATATAGTCGTCAAACCATTCCTGAAGCCGGGGGTCGGTGATATCATCGTATGCCTGCATTTCCCATTGGCCGAAATTCATCTCCTTCAGCCGTGAATCCCTTATGGCATCGGGATAGCCACAGTATTCAGCCAATTTCACACATCGGGAGAGCGGGCTGCAATATGTGGCGTCAAAGTTGAATCTGCCAAGCCCCTCCTTCACCTTTTGCGCCTCACCCTCAAAGGTAGAGGCAAGTGGCACGTCGGTGCAACCGTAGCAGACGCCACGGGGCACATCCACAGATGTATGGCGGATAAAGACTAATTTCATAGAATGTCAAGTGTAATCACCACGCCGAGAATCATCATCACCTTGCAGATGAGCGCTGTGGCTCCGCAGCAGTCGCCGGTGTAGCCTCCAATCTTATGCTTCATGTAAAGGATAAGCAGGGCAGCTGCTATGATTGGAAATATGATTGCGAATGTTGTCGACGGGCGGTATAGAATCAGCGGAATCAATGGAATGCACCCACCAAGGAGATTTAAGGCGAATTCCCCGGCACTCATCTTTGAATATGAGATTTTGTTTTTGGCTCCCTCCTTTCTAGCGTATGGAAGCAGGTCGATTATCTGTGACGCGGTGAATTTGGAGAAGGAATCTGCTGCGAAGAGTGTCAGTGCAAGTGCCATCTTAGGCAATGTTCCAAGTAGAGTGACGAGAAGAAGGAAATAACATATGAGGCCAATCACTCCGTATGTGCCTATATGTGAGTCCTTCATTATTGCCAGGATGCCATCTTTATCGCGGCCGCCGCCGAAACCGTCGCAAAAGTCGGCGAGTCCGTCTTCATGGAGCGCTCCGGTAAAGACGAGTTGGGCCACAATCGCGATTATCAATGCCGGAAGGGTCGGTATGATATAGGATAATCCGAGATATATTCCGGCAGTCAGCGCGCCCGTGAGCCATCCTGTCAGTGGCCAGTAGACCACTGCCGAGGAATAAGCATCTCCCGGAATCGACATCCATTTCCATAATGGAAGCCGGGTGAAGAGTGTCAGGGCGGCGGCAAATCTTTTCATCAGAAATATTTTGTTACGTTTACCGACTGGAAACTGTCCATTCTATTAATCATCCTCACGGCCGATTCCACAATGGGATAGGCACAGACAGCGCCCGATCCTTCGCCAAGCCGGAGGTCGAGATGCAGGATGGCTTTCACTCCCATGGCGTCGAGCATTCTCTTATGGCCGCTCTCATCGCCTTGATGCCCGAAGATGGCATAGTCGAGGATTTGTGGATAAAA
Organism: uncultured Muribaculaceae bacterium; assembly: GCA_905209725.1. Lineage (GTDB taxonomy): Bacteria > Bacteroidota > Bacteroidia > Bacteroidales > Muribaculaceae > Lepagella. The sequence goes on along the minus strand of CAJLTZ010000018.1, from coordinate 11,168 downwards.
GTGTGTGGCGGCAAGCATTACACTGGTCATGATGAAGCCGTCTACAAGTATCAGCATCCCGAGTTCGGCGGCCTGCAGCATCCCTCCTAATGCCATTGCCATCTCATAGCCGCCAAACCAGGCGAGTCTGGATTCCGCACTGTCGTGTCCCGCATAATTTACCACTGCCTCTGAGAGCACTTCATATTTGTGGCGTATGCCGGGGGTGTCAAGTCCGGCTCCGGCGCCTATGCATTTTTCGAGGTCTATGCCGGTGAAGAGATGCATCCATATTGCCGACGGGGATGTGTTGCCGCTGCCCATCTCCCCGAAACTTATCACATTGCAGCCCGAAGATTCTTTGATATCTCTCACCACTTTGGCTCCACGCTCTATGCAGAGGTTAAATTCCTCCTCTGTCATAGCAGGTCCTTGAAGGAAATTGCGTGTGCCCCGCCCCATTTTCATGTCGATGATGCCGTGACCTTTGGGAATATCATAGTCCACTCCTGCATCCACTAATACGAGGCGGAATCCATGCTGTTCGCACAGGAAGTTGATGCCAGCCCCACCCTTTGAGAAATGGCTAAGCTGCTGCCATGTAACCTCCTTGGGCGATACGCTCACGCCCTCCTCGATGATTCCATGGTCGCCTGCAAAGAGCACATTGTGCGGCGCTGCAAGCGCGGGGGTTAGGGTCTGCTGAATGAGGGAGATTTGCTCTGCGAGTTCCTCAAGACGACCTAACGACCCTTTGGGCTTGGTGAGGTTGTCGATTTTTTCCCTGATGGCCGGCTGCATCGTGCGGTCCACCGGCTTGATATTGAATTTCAACATGATGTGGTCTTGATTTTTACCGGAATCCCGGAAACTAACATATATACTTCATCGGAGAGTGAGGCTACATACTGGTTTATCACCCCCTGCAGGTCGGTAAACTTTCGCTGCAGTGCGTTGGGACTTGTGCCGCCGAGGCCGATTTCATTTGTCACCATAATCAATGTGGCTCCTGCGGCAATCAGCAGGTCGATCTGTAGTTTGAGGGCGTCAAATGCCTCCTGAAGGTCCTCCTTTGCCTCAAAGAGCCAGTTGGTGGCCCACATCGTGAGGCAGTCCACCAGCACGGTGTCATCGGGTGAGAAAGAAATGTCATCTATTGCCAGAGGCGCTTCAAGGTTGCGCCACCGGTGTTCACGGCGCTTTTTGTGCACCTCCACGCGATGGCGCATCTCATCATCGTAGACTTGTGCTGTGGCAAGATATGTGGGGCGGGGTGAAAGTTGCAGCGCCAGGTTCTCGGCAAAGAGGCTCTTTCCGCTGCGCTGCCCCCCGGTGACCATTATTATGCGCTGTGTCTTTTCTTCAGCATCAATCGCTTTATCCATAGATAATAGCCGCTAATTGGCAGAATGGCGCCGATAATTACGCAGATAAGATAAATGATTCGAGTGAACCAGCCCAACCAGGCTCCCGCATGCAGCGAATATATCCAGCCCTTTATATGGTTGGATTCCTTCTTATCCTTATAGAGGGTGGTGGATGTGATCGCACCATTGTCGGGATTGATTCCATATGTGTCGGTGGCCTGCTGGTTGCCGTTGCCTCCCATCACCACGTCAGCCTCTTCCTGATACATTCGTATCTCCTTGTCGGGATGGGCAGTGCGGAGTTGCTGATAGGCTGATGTCCATGCGGTGAGGTTTTCGGCCGGAGTGACGTGGCTTGCAGGCTTGGCGGCTTCTGTGCCGAATGTGTGATAAAACGCTTTCCGATACCAGCCAAACGACCAGTTGAGTCCCGTAAGGATGCAGATCACTATCACGAGAGTGCTGACCACGCCTCCCACCGAATGGAAGTCGAACCAGAATCTATAGCAGCCTTGCTTTGTGGCAATCCGGAATTTGCTTTTCACATGCCCTTTTGCGGGCCACCATACAATCAGGCCTGATATGATTATCAGCAGCATTGCTATCGTGCTGATTCCTATTATAAGTTTGCCGGTGTTGGCGCCATGGGCACCCTCGGCCTTAGATTTTCCGAATAGGCGTCGATGTGCAGAACTTGCCCATTTGAAGATGGCGGGACGCTTGTATTTGCCTATCACCTCGCCTGTGTATTGGTTCACCCACAATGCGGCCATAGCGGGCTTCGAAAGCATCACCTTATAGGCCTTGTCGGGGTCGGGGTAAGTGGTGACGCCGACTACGGTGATGCTGTCGGATAATGTTGCTTGCGCTGTCCTGATAATGGAATCCATTGGCAGAGGTGTCCTGCCGTTGCATTCAACATTTGCCTGCCCGCTTTGCCCGAAATCTTTCTCAAAAAGCAATATGGCTCCGGAGAGGCAGATAAGTGTGACTATCAGTCCGAATGGCACTGAAAGCCATAGATGAATCTGTCGGAAAATCTTTTTCATATCAGAAATTATTTTGTTCCAGAAATAACTACTCTATAATGTGCATTGGGCAGGTTTCCTGACTCAGTCCACCACCTGTCGGCCTTCCCTCCTTGCGGAAGTGACCATCCATGACAGGCTCTATAGACTTTACAGTAGCTGGCACTGTCCCGGCATCTCACCGGGTTCCCTCTCGCGAACCCATTCAGATTCCGCTCACCGAATGACACTGCAAAATTAACAATTTTTTTTGTTGGTCAAGACCCAGCATGTGAAATTCCACTGTAAAATTCCTCATTCCCTGTATTGGGAAGGATTCAGGCCGAGGATGCGTCGTAGCAGCCGGTCCCGACTCCATCGAGAGAGTCGACGATAATTACTCCTGAGATTTTTCCATACCCGCAAATTTAATAAAAAGAGCAATAAAACGCAAAAATCCCGCCCCCACAGCCGCCCGAGCCACAAGTCCGGGCGAGTCGCAACACCGGGCGAACCGACGCTACATTCAACATTCAAAATTGCTCGCAGTCCGTTTTCGGACATTTGCAGTTTTATAAGGTGCTGATTATCAGCAGGGCTTGCTTTTGCGCATATTTTCTTTGTAGATTTGCATCAGAAAATTTGCTTGAATTCTATGGATAGAGAGATAGATAAAAACGTTCTGAAGCGTGAGCGACGTAGGAAACTGATCATCTTCGGCTCCATCGGTGTGATTGCCGTCGGTGCACTGATTTGGGCGGTTTCCTCCATCGCTCCCACCGTGCGGAGCTCTGACATCACCCTGGGCACTGCCGAGGAGGGCCCGCTCGATATCACAATTGCTGCCAGCGGACGCATCGTGCCCGCCTACGAGGAGATTATCAATTCACCCGTGGAGACACGTGTGCTGAAGGTGTTTGCCCAACCGGGCGACTCCGTTAAGGCCGGTACGCCGCTCCTTCAACTCGACCTCGAACAGGAAGAGGCTTCCCTCGGTAAACTCCAGGATGCCCGCACCCAGCAACAGCAGGAACTCCGCCAACTGGAACTCACCAACAAGACCAACCTCAGCGACCTTGAGATGCAGATCAAGGTGAGCGAGATGAATGTGAACCGTCTGCGCATCGAGGTGAGAAACGAACGACGACTCGACAGCATCGGCAGCGGCACCGGCGACCGCGTGCGTCAGGCCGAAACCGCCTACAAGGCCGGTGTGCTCGAACTCGAACAACTCCGCACCCGCCTGCGCAACGAACGCCTCCGCTCTGCCGCCGCCGAACGAGGCCAGCAACTCAATGTCACCACCGCCGGCCGCGACATAGAGATGATGGCCAAGACACTGCAGCGAGGCAGCATCCCCTCCCCCATCAATGGTATCCTGACATTCATCGTCTCCGACCTTGGCAGCAGGATAGGTGCCGGAGAAAGGGTCGCCGTGGTGTCCGACCTCAGCAGTTTCAAGGTGATGGGTGAGGTGCCCGAAGCAAGCAGCAACAAGGTGGAGATCGGATCCTCGGTCAACGTGCGCATCAACGGCGCCCAGCTCACCGGGACGGTAACGAACATCACACCTCAGGCAAAGCAGGGAGTGGTATCGTTTGTGGTGCGTCTTGACGATCCACGCGACAGCCACCTGCGTTCCGGTGCCCGCGCCGAGATGTATATCTCCTGCGGATATAAGGACAAGGTGCTTCGTGTGCCAAACGGTGCCTTCTTCCGTGGAGAAGGAGAATATAATGTCTTTGTGCTTGACGGCGACAATATCCTTCGTAAGCGCCTCATCCGCACCGGCAGCAGCAACCGCGACTACGTGGAGATTCTCGAAGGCCTCCGCCCCGGCGACCGCATAGTGACAAGCGACATGCAGAAATACAATAACAAATCCAAACTTAAAATTAAATAAGATGGCTATTATTCAATTAAGCGGCATCGAGAAAGTGTACCGTACAAAAGAGATCGAGACCACCGCTCTCGAAAATGTAAACCTCGAAATCAACAAGGGGGAATTCGTGAGCGTGATGGGTCCCAGCGGTTGCGGCAAGTCTACCCTCCTCAATATCATCGGACTCCTCGACAAACCGACCAAGGGCACTGTGACCCTCCTCGACCAGGCCTGCGACAACCTCTCCGACCGCCAACTGTCGCATTTCCGTAATGCCAACCTCGGTTTTGTGTTCCAGAGTTTCCACCTCATCCCTTCCCTCGATGTGGCAGGCAATGTGGAACTCCCCCTCATCTATCGCAGCGGACTGAACGCCCGGCAGCGGAAGGAGCGTGTGGAGAAAGTGCTCGAGCGCCTTGAGATGACACACCGCATCCATCATCTCCCCTCTCAGTTGAGCGGTGGCCAGTGCCAGCGTGTGGCCATAGCCCGCGCCATTGTGGGGGAACCCCAGATTGTGCTCGCCGACGAACCCACCGGCAACCTCGATAGCAAGATGGGCGCCGAGGTGATGGAACTTCTCCATCGCCTCAACAAAGAGGATGGAACCACCATTGTGATGGTAACCCACAATGAGGCGCAGGCGCTCGAAACCGACCGTATCGTGCGCTTCTTCGACGGCCGAATCATCGGCTGATTTTACTGATGCTCTTCCTAAATTTTTTCAGCTATGAAACAAAAAATACGTCAGATAATATTCGACATGCGGAATCAGCCGCTCATCAGCGGCGTCACTTTCATCGCTACTGCCATGTCGGTGTTCCTCTTTATGATCGTGGCCATCACTTCGCGTGTCAAGACCGTGCCCTTTCCCCCGGAAAGCTGCCGCGACCGACTGATGGTGGGTCAGTTCATGCATCTTCATGGTTTCAACGGACAGAACGAAAACGGCGACAATTCCGGTGGCGTAAGTTATAATACGGCAAAAATGCTTTACGAAGGACTTGAGGGTGTGGAATTGACATCGTTCATGCGTCATGGCGCATTCGGGGCTCTTGTAAAAGGCACTGAATCGCAAAGTTTCCAGGCAGGTACAGCCCGCGCAGTGGATGCTAATTTCTTCAGGATCTTCGACCATCCCCTCATCTCCGGGCGATATTTCACCGCCGACGAGGCATCCTCGCAGCTCCCTGTGGTGGTGATCAGTGAAAACACCGCCCGCAAGGCTTTCGGTAAAACCGATGTGGCCGGCATGCCCATCCTTCTCGACCATAAGAAATATACGGTGGTAGGAGTGGTGAAAGACAATTCAGCGCTTGCCACCACGGGGTCGGGCGACGTGTTCTTCACATACAGCGCTCCTCAATCCACACCCGAGCAGCAGGATGTATGGGAGTCATATTTCGGCGATGCTGCCGTGGCGCTATTATTGAAGAAAGACGTCGATTTCCAGAGCATCCGCGACCAGGTGAAGGCACGCTATGCCATTCTGAACACTGAGCTTTATCCGCTGGGCTGGAAGGCAATCTATCACGAATCCCCCTTCAATCAGGAGGTGATTTCCAGCAATTTTTACGGCAGCAACAGCACCCCCGACACCGCCGCCGAACGCCGCTCCCGCTATATCCTCTATGCAATCCTGCTGACAGTGCCAGCCATCAACCTGAGCAGCCTGCTCCACAGCCGCATGCGGAAACGCATCAGCGAGATTGGCGTGCGCCGTGCCTATGGCTGCACCCGCTCGCGAATCATCTCCGACATCATCTGGGAGAATTTCCTGATCACCCTCATCGGCGGACTTGTAGGAGTGGTTCTTGGAATTGTGTTCGCCCTCACCTACAGCGGCCTTTATGAGGATATGCAGACCGCAGGCTCGGGACTTACGCCAGCCATCAGTGCTGTAATCAACTGGGGAACTATTTTTATAGCCGTGGCCGTATGCTTCATCCTCAATATTATCAGTGCCTCGATTCCGGCTTGGCAGGCATCTCGCCTCAACCCGGTGGAAGCCATTAACAATAAATGAAGTTGTCTAAACTAATTTACGTAAACTAAAAAAGCAGAAGATGTGTAAACTTTATGGCAATCTTAATAAATCTTACCATAAAAATTAGTTTAGACAACTTCAATAAGTGTAGATTATGAAACGCAAACTTATAGCCCAGATGCTCCGCGAATGGAAAACCAACATCTGGCTCATTCTGGAACTGGTGATTGTCACCCTCATCCTGCAGTATCTTTTCGGAGCACTTTATTCAATATACGATCTCCACAAATACTCCTCGGGGCAGAAACTCGATGATATCTATTACACAGAATTCGGTTGGCTTCAGCAGGACAGCGAGGGTTACATGCCTTTCGACAGCACCCATGTATGGCAGGCCGACCTGGCAATGCTCATGGCGCAGATCAAGAGCAATCCATATGTGGAGGCGGCTGCCTTCGGCTCGTTCAATTCATTGCCCTATTCCTATAATTATTATGGCAACAGATTCGCCTACATGACTCCCGACGGTAAGGAAGAGCAAATATTTGATGCAAATGTGCGTCCCATGTCGCCTGAGATGATGGAGGTGCTTCAGATCCGTGGCGTCAATGGCGAGACCCCTTCGCAGCTCGCCGAGATGATTCATCGGGGCGGGATGGTAATCGGAGAGCGTGAGATCATCGAAACCAGCGAACCCAAGGCCACCGAAATCATCGGCAAGGAGGTATACAACCAATTTGATTCCCTCTCCAGATATCAGGTGATGGCAGCCGCCATTGGCCTGCGACGCAATGACTACGAACCCCTCGGCGGAAAGACAGCATATGTGGGCATGACTCCCGACAAAGCCCAGATAATAGCCATCCGTGTGAAGCCCGGCACAGGCCCGCAGTTTATCGAGTCGATTAAGGAGAGTGACATGCAGGTGGGCAATATCTACCTTTCGCGCATGATTCCCATCAGTGAAGTGCGTGAGAAGGCACATGTTGTCATCAACCATGCCATCCGCGATTTCATAATCTGCTCGTTATTCATCATGCTTGTGATTTTCTTTGGATTTCTGGGCACTTTCTGGTTTCGCACCCAGCAGCGAGTCCCCGAGATTGCCATCCGGAAGGTGAATGGCGCCACTAACGGCAACATATATGCCCGATTCTTTAGCGAGGGACTGACCATGCTCGCGGTTGCGGTGCTGATTGCGCTGCCCGGCACATTCTGTCTTTTCAATCTGGAGATGCTTGAGTCGTTCGGAATGCCGGGTGTGGAAATGCCCAAACTGATTGTCGGCCTCGTGCTTGCCATCGTAGCGCTCGGCCTTATCATCATCGGCGGAATCTATGCCCCGGCGCGCCGTGCCACTCGTGTCGACCCGGCCCTGGCTCTCAAAGACATGTGATATGAGTAAATTCAGCATCATCATACCTTTATTTGCAGCGATGCTTGCGCTTCTCCCTTGCCGCGCACAGGGAGAGCGCGAGCTCACGCTGACACTCGACGACGCCATCGCCATGGCCCGAGTGCAGAGCGTGGAGGCCGCCGTGGCCCTCGACGAACTCAAGACAGCCTACTGGCAATGGCGCAGCTACCGCGCCGACCTCCTTCCGGAAATCTCGATTGCCGGCACCCTCCCATCCTACAACGACCGCTACACCTCTTACATGAATGAGGCCGGCGAATATAGTTTCGTCCGCACCCACAATCTCGACGCCATAGCCACACTCTCCATCAATCAGAACATTCCCTTTACAGGCGGCAAGATCAGCCTCAGCACTCAGCTCGACTATATGCGGCAATTCGAGGAGGGAGGTTCCAACCGTTTTCTTTCCGTGCCCGTGGCTTTGACCCTCCAGCAACCCATCTTCGGCGTAAATACCTTCAAATGGGACAACCGTATCGAGCCGGTGCGTTTCGCCGAGGCAAAGGCCGCATTCCTTAGCGCCACGGAGAATGTGGCCCTTTCCACAGTGAACCATTTCTTCACTCTGGTGATGAGCCGCGAGAACCTGGCCATCGCCGAGCAGAATCTTGAGAATGCCACAAAACTCTATTCTGTGGCAGTGGAGAAGCGCAAGATGGGACAGATAAGCGAGAACGACCTCCGCCAGATGGAGATTAACCTGCTGGATGCCCAATCAGACCTCACCGACTGCAAAAGCACTCTGAAAAGCGATATGTTCTCCCTCCGCTCCTTCCTCGATTTAGGCGAGGATGTGGATATCGTGCCGGTGGTGCCCGAGAAAGTGCCGGATGCCAATGTCACCTACGACGATGCTCTCTCCCGCGCACTCGAAAACAACAAGTTCGCCCGCAATATCCGCCGTCGTCAACTCGAGGCCGACTATGAGGTGGCCAAGGCTAAGGGGGATATGCGTCAGATCAATCTTTATGTCCAGGTGGGCCTTACCGGCACCGACCGCCGGATTGCCGATGCTTATTCCGGATTGAGGAGCAACCAGCTGATTGAGATTGGTGTGGAGATTCCTTTGCTCGACTGGGGCAAACGTCTTGGCAAGGTGAAGGTGGCTGAAAGCAACCGCCGCGTCACCGAAAGCCGCCTGCGCCAGGAAGCGCTCGACTTCAACCAGCAACTTTTCGTGCTTGTGGAACGTTTTGGCAACCAGCAGCAACAGCTCTCAATCGCCTCACGAGCCAATGAGATTGCCGACCAGCGTTACCGCACAAATTTCGAGACTTTCCTCATCGGCAAAATATCCACCCTCGACCTCAACGACTCCCAGGCCAAGAAGGATGAAAGCAAACGCCAATATATCAATGAACTCTATAAATTTTGGAATTACTGGTATCAGATTCGCTCCCTCACACTCTATGACTACGAGCATCTCGGAGACATAAACGCTGACATCGACAAACTGTGCAGGATGTAATTAATCGAAGCAACCTGATGCAATTAATTGCGCCAGATGGTTATATTTATTAAATTTGCAGTATGATTCTTATTGTTGACGACGACAATGCCGTAAGGACATCAATTTCCCTTGCCCTTCGTCGCGCCGGTTTCGAGCCGATGCCGGTCGGCACAGAGGAGAAGGCACTCGCGGCTGTGCGCGACGAACGGGTGGAACTTGCAATACTCGACATGAACCTCACGCTTACCACCACCGGCCGGCAGGGTATCGAGATTCTCCGCAAATTCCGCATCCTCCGACCCGATATGCCCGTGATTATGCTCACGGCATGGGGCACAATTCCGCTCACGGTGGAGGCACTCAACTTCGGCGCCGTGGATTTCATCACGAAGCCCTGGAGCAATGAGGATCTGATAGTCAAGGTGAAGACGGCCCTTGCCGGAAGCCGGGCGGAAAAGGAAGCACTGGAACACACGGAAACTCTGGATGAGATGGAATGTGAGGCAATACGCGCGGCATTGGTCCGCTGCGACGGAAACCTCACCGATGCCGCCCGCCAACTCGGCATCACCCGCCAGTCGCTCTACCGCCGCCTCGAAAAATTCAAAATCAAATAGGCGTGAGATACAAACTGTACACCATTATATTGATTGCCCTCGTGATTGCCACTGCGGTGTGCGCTGGTTGCGAAGCGGCGTGGCCCTGGATTGCAGGTTGCTGCGCTGTGATGCTTCTCCTCATCGTGTTGCTTTACCGGGCTGTGAGCATCCCTTTACGAGCTGTAGAGAATGGCATGTATCTCCTTCAGGACCAGGACTTCGGCAGCCGCCTGCGTACCACCGGCCAGCCAGATGCCGACCGTGTGGTGACCCTCTACAATAGCCTCATCGACTCCATGAAGACTGAGCGGCTGAAAAATCTGGAACAGAACCGTTTCCTTAGCCTCGTGGTTGACGCCTCCCCTCTTGGCATCGCCATCTGCGACTTCGATGGCAACGTAACCGAGACCAACCGCGCCTGGCACGCTATGCAGTCACCCGCCTTGGCAAAGGCCATCGAGTCTGTAGCCGATGGCGAGTCGCAGACAGTACGCCTTGCCGATGCCCTGATTGTCCGTATCTCGCGACTTTGGTTTATGGACACTGGTTTCAAGCGACGCTTTATAATCGTGGAACGCCTCACAGAGGAGATTGCAGCCGCCGAAAAACATATGTTCAATAAGATAGTCCGCACCATCGGCCATGAGGTTAACAATACGCTCGGCAGCGTGATTTCAGTGCTCGACACCCTTGGCGAGATGCACAGCGATGATCTTTTTGTGGCAGAGGCTGTGGCAAGTAGCCGGAACAGTTGCACGAACCTTGTAAATTTCGTGCGCGGATATGCCGACATCGTAAAACTCCCGCCCGTCACATCCGAACCCGTTGACCTCAACCTCTGGCTGAAAGGAATTCTTCCCACCCTGCAGAATCAGGCCACGCCTAATATAACCGTTTCATTCTGTCCCGACAATTTAAGTCATAATGTAAAGATTGACCCGATGCTGATGGAGAGGGTAATGATCAACATTGTTCGCAACGCCGCTGAAAGCATTGGCGAGAAAACAGATGGAAGGATAGAGATCGCCACAAACGCCACTGAAATCCGGGTCACCGACAATGGCAAAGGGATCATCGAAGAGGCGGCTGCAAAATTATTCACACCCTTCTTCTCCACCAAGCGACCTGACCGCGGACTCGGCTTGATGCTGATTGCCGACATCCTCCGCGCCCACCGCGCCCACTTCACCCTCGCCACCACTCCGGGCACCTCCCTGACCACCTTCGCGATCCAGCTGAATAATGATTGAAACCAGCGCCATAAGAGCACGATGAATGTAATTTTGAATTTTGAATTTTGCAGTGATAGCCTATGGCATCGCTACAAAATGTAGTGCCTTGAAATTGAACAGCCGCGACAGGCTGGTCGAGTTCCCGGTTAGATGATGTCGGCTATAATTGCATATGGTATAGGATATACTTGCGTATTTAGACCCCATCCCATAAAAAATGTTAATGCAGGGGCGACCGATTTTTGATG
>CAJLTZ010000017.1 GCA_905209725.1 uncultured Muribaculaceae bacterium | reverse complement strand
ATATGAGGCACATCTGCGACCCCTGCATTAACATTTTTTGTGGGATGGGGTCTTATGATGAATCGCCAGAACAGACAGCACCCCACAACTGTCCTGAGACCTTAGGCCACATATCCAAGACCTCCTCCCGGTTTGGCCATAGAACTGTAACCTTTAAAAATTTTGCGTGCAGAGGATGTTTCGAGCTTACAAAATTTTGCGTGCAGAGGATGTTTCTATGCGCTGCTCGTCATAAAGGTTGGCGGCGATGAAACTGTGCAGGAGGGTCGGTCCGCCCTCTACCATCAGAGAGGTGATGCCATATTCCTCATACAGTTTGTGCATATTTCTCTCAAGACTCTCTTTCGGGTCGAGTATTATCGCATTTTTCAATGCCTTTAATGGAGCGCCATTGCTATCGACTCCAGCTGCAATGCGGGGTGAGGCAAATATCACCGGACGCGGATTGCGGCCGGGCCAGAGTCTTGTGGTAAGCGATGGATTGTCTGCAAGCAATGTGCCGGTGCCTACCATAATGGCATCGGTCATTGCGCGTTCCCGATGCATGAGCGTCATCGTCAGAGGAGTGGAAATAATAAGACGCTCATCTGGGGCTGCGTCTGCCGGCACTTTCATTTCGCCATCCGCAGTCTGTGCCCATTTCAACTGAATCCAGGGACGCCGGAGAAGCTGAGCCGTCATGAAACGGCGGTTAATCCATATGCACTCATCTTTCAGAACATCCTCCACCACTTCAATTCCTGCTTCACGGAGAATCCGGATACCTCTGCCTGCAACCTTGGGATTTGGGTCACCGGTCCCAATCACCGCGCGCCGGATCCCCTTCTCCTTAAGCAACAAAGCGCAGGGAGGCGTCTTGCCATAATGTGAGCATGGCTCGAGTGTGACAAATATGGTACTTTCGGGAATCAGGTGTTCATCCTCCTGGCGCACCGATCTGAAAGCATTCACCTCCGCATGAGGGCCACCGTAACGGCGGTGCCAGCCCTCCCCTATTATTTTTCCGGATGGCTCTACAATCACAGCCCCTACCATAGGATTGGGCGATACATGCCCCGCACCATTGGCAGCCAATTGCAGCGCACGCCGCATATAAAATTCCTCTTTATGCATCCTTTTTCTGATTGATGATTCTTTGTGATTGATGATTGATTGGCGCTTCTTCACGGTGAGAGGTCGAAGATTGTGTGTCGCCGGCCCAGGGCCGGTGAGGCTGTGCGCCAAGCAGCAATTCAAAATTATTAGAATCGCATGCCTGCCGACATAGTGAAACCGGCCACCGCAGGTGAGAATCCAAGTTCGCTGCTGTTGTAGACATTGGCCGATGCATTGGCTGTCAGGGAAAGGAAGAACCGCCCGGTTTGATAGTTCAGGGCTGTCAATGCCTTGAATGCTCCATTAAAGAGTGTGCGGTGACGTCCCTCGTCTTTCGAACTTGTATGACTGATTCCAAGGCCGGGGATAGCCGTGATATTAAAGAGAAAATGCTTGTTGCACACCCAGTTGTAACTATACCCGAACGTGGCGTCAAGCACCCAGTAATCAAGATTATACTGCTTTCGCTTATAGTCGAAATAGTCTTTCATCTCTTGGGAGAGCTTATTTAGGTCGAAGTCGGCGTCATACATCGAAGCCGTAATGCCCGCCAGCCAGGTGCCCGCGCTCCGGCGCTGTATTCGCGACATATCATATGCCGCCCCATAACAAAAACGACGATTGTTGAAGAAATATGTGGCGCCAAGATTTACGGCTGCGAATTGAAGCCCTGAGAACCACTCCTTGATAGGCTTGCCGGCGCCCATATCCCCAAACTGACGGATGTAGGTTCCCCCATCATTTCGCCAGTAATGGAACTCCATCATCAGCCTTGCACAGTTGAATCCGAAGTCAAGTTTATGATAATGAGGGTTCGTGCCTTGAAACACAGTGCGCAGATCGATTGAATAAGAGAGACTGAAAATGCCGTAAGAGCCGTTTATACCGACATTGGGGTAAAGACGGCTCATCATCTTGAGCGACAATTCGTGTTTCGGATAGAAATAATAGATATCCACCCAGTTGTCGTTAAAGATTTTCACTTTGCCTTTACGCTTATAGGAAACCACATAAAGGGTGTCATACTGATTGAACACTCGGTCGACCCAGCGGTAAATCTTCAGGCATCCCTCCACAAACCGGGGCCAGCGGACACTTTCGTCATATACCGAAAGACCCTGACGGGATTTCAGCAGATATTTCCAGTCGCGCTCAAGCGGAGTATGAGCCTTATTGTCAAGAGAGTCGGGAATCTGAGGGAGAGGGGCATCGGCATCTATGAGCAGTTCGAAATCAGACGCTACGTTTGCCTTTGCCCCGAAATCCTGGAATGCAAGGCAAAGCGACAAAATGCAAAGGCATATGAGGGCACGTAGCGACATATGAAATATCATAGGGGGGGCGACACCCCGGGATGACTTATTTATGCGAAAGGATTTCGCGGGCTTTAGCGGCCTCGGAGTCGGGGACAAGGAGCTTTACCGAACCCATTCCCTGGGCCGGGCCGGGAAAAAGGAGGGAAAGAGCATCACTCTCCACGCGGGCTTGCAGTCCGTGGCTCTGCAGCAGGGAGCAGTCCATGTAGGCATCGGTCTCGTTACCGTATTGTTCTACTATTGTCATAATAAGTCAGAAGTCAGAGTGATGAAGTATTAAGTCAGAGTGATGAGTTATTAAATATGAAGTCAGAGTGATTGCTATCTCTTTATGCCTCGGGCATCGAGGGCAGACTGATAGCGCAGGGCATTGCGCACATGCTCGTCGTAGGAACTGGCGAAGAGATGAGTGCCGGAGAAGTCGTCGTTGGCACACATGTAGCGGTAACTGTTCGGTTTGCTGTCGAGCACGGCATAGATGGTCTGCCGGCTTGTGGTGCGGATTGGTCCGGGAGGCAGGCCTTTATACATATACGTGTTGTAAGGGGAGTCGGTCTTAAGGTCCTGACTGCGTACTCGCTTGATGGAGAAATCGCCCATTGCGAATCGCACCGTGGGGTCGGCCTGCAGCTTCATGCCGCTCATGAGGCGGTTGATATAGAGTCGGCCGATGATACCCTTTTCATTGGCGGCATTTGTTTCCTCATCCACGATTGAGGCAAGGATTGTGACCTGTTCCGGGGTGAGGCCGAGCGTGGCAGCCTGCTCGCGCCGCGTCTCATTCCAGACATATTTGTAATTATTGCCGATGGTGGTGAGAAGTTCGCGCGGCGAGGCCGTCCAATAGGCCTCATAGGTGTCGTCGATAAAGAGCGCCATGGCACTGGCGGGAGTCAGTCCGTATTGGGCCATGAACGCACTGTCGGCAAGCACGCTGCGGAGCGAGTCGGCCGGGAAATCCATTTTTGAGGCAATGCGGTCGGCAAGGAGGTCGAGGCTGCGGAAACCGTTGACGGTGATTCGCACGGGAGTCTGGCCCCCCGAGGTGATTTTGCGCATTGTGGAAAATGCGTTGGCGCCCTTCGCGATTTTATAGGCTCCATGGCGGGTGGAGAGATCGGTGCTGCGCAGATGCATGGCCTGCATCACATAACCGGCATATTCCTTACCGAATTCCTTGGTGAGGGAGTCTTCCACCATCTTGCGGGTGGCATTCCGGGGCACATGAATCACTGCCTCTTTGGGTGCGCCCACGAGCATCAGCGGATACACCACGGCGAAAAACAACGCTACTACAACCGCTACGGCGAGCAGAAGGAATAGCATCCTCCTGCCCGTCATTGTGGTGTCTACCCGCTTGGGGGAGACTTTCTTATTCCGGGATTTCTCCTCTTGTGTCATTACTTATTGCAGTCCTTTTTCTTTTCGAGCTGTGACTCCAGAGCCTGGAGGCAGAGGTCCACAGCCTCTTCAAATGTGTCGGCCGTCTTGGAGGCGAAGAGTTCGGCGCCGGGCAAAATGAATTTAATGCTGGCTTCCTTGTTCATAGCTGTCTCGGGCTTCACCACGCGGAGAGTAACTTCGGCATTGGTGATGGCCTCGAAACGACGACTCATTTTGTCAATTTTCTTATTTATGAAGTTCTCAAGACGTTCGGTGGCGTCGAAATGAAGGGCTTTGATGTTCGCTTCCATAATTTTGGGTTTTAAGTTTGCAAATAATTCTGACAGGCTAAAAGGGGGAGAGTCACTTATGCTGCGTCAGGTTTTTTACAAAGATAACAAAAAAAAACGACATTCGGTCGTTTCATTAGGAATTTTTTTTTTGAGCGTCTTTTCCGTTGTCTTTTGCGGCCCTGGGATGGGCTGCATAATTGCTTCGCAGGTCGGAGAGGGAAAGGTGGGTATAGATCTGTGTGGTGGACAGGGATGCATGGCCAAGCATTTCGCGCACGGCATCGAGGTCGGCGCCGGCCGACACCATTGCGGTGGCAAAGGAATGGCGGAGAGTGTGGGGACTCTTTTTCGCAGCCGCCACAGACACAAGCATATCCTTCACCATGACATAAAGAGTTTGTTTAGAGATTGCTCCATGCCTGCCTCCCATAAGGGCTCGCGGCACGGGAGCGTCGGGATAGCGGCTGTCGCGCTCGCTTTGCCAGGCGCGTATCTCTTCGAGTAGGGATGCAGGAAGTGGCAACACCCGCTGCTTGTCGCGTTTTCCGGTGATACGGATTTCGGCGCCGTCGGCTCTCTCGGTAATGTCGGTGTCGTGCACGCCAAGCAGTTCCGCCTGGCGAAGTCCGAGGGAATAGATCATATTCACTGCAAGATGACTCCGGCGCTGCTCGAAGGTTTCTGTGGGAATGGCGAGGAGCGCCTCGAGCTCGGAGTCCTTGGCAAACTGCGGAAGGGGTTTCGGCGCTTTGGCGAGCGTCACTTCGGCGGCGGGATTACGTGCAATCATGCCCTGACGCAGCAACCAGCGATAGAACGCTCGCAGGCTCTGCGTTTTCCGCCTGAGCGACACGGGCTTCACACCTTTCCCGGCCTCCTCTGCGAGCCAACCGCGGATTTCACCGGAAGTGGCGCCACACAGGTCGGATACCTTACCGCCAAACTGGAGCAGGTCGCGGCAGTATGCGTCTACGGTCAATGCGCTCCGGTTGAGTTCCAGCCTGCAATACTGGCTGAATCGTTCTATCAGATCCCCGGAGCCATTCCCGGCCGCAGGATTTTCAGATGATTTTTGTTCTTTATTGTCCATTACAGGATACGACAAAACGGTATGGACCATTCCCATCGGCGGGGGACAATCCATACGCGTGTTATCTTGCTGAAGTGAAAGTAGGCTAAGCCTGCAATCCGGAAGGGCGGATTACTGCTCTGCCTGGCGAAGCTGCTGAACGTAGATGGCCTTCACCATTTTCTTGCGGTTGGTCACAGAAGGCTTCTCAAATGCCTGACGTGCGCGCAATTCCTTGATGACGCCGGTTCTTTCAAATTTACGTTTGAATTTCTTCAGAGCTTTTTCAATGTTCTCGCCCTCTTTTACTTGTACGATAATCATGTTTGATCCTTTGGTTTTTATGTTTATTTTCCTATTTGGGGGCAGATGCGGCGGGGGGAACGACGGTTCGATGCCGCTCTGCAGCGTGCAAAATTATAAAACTCTTTGCATTCCACAAAATTTTCCTCCTTTTTTCCGCTTAATTTTCATGATTTTTACAAATCAGGCGGCCAAAAGGAGCGCCCCAGACCGGAAATCACTCACCTTTTTCGGCTTTTACCTCGATGGCATCCTCACGCTCGGCCTCCTGTGGGGTCTCATCATACCATCTGCTATACATCAGATAGTTGTGAGCGATCTTGATGTTCATTTCCTTGGCTTTCTCCGGCTCCACCATCTTGATGAATTTCGCGGGAGCGCCGGCCCACATCTCATGTGCTCCGATTTTTGTGCGGCTGAGCACCACCGACCCTGCGGCCACAAGCGCGCCTTCGCCCACCTCGGCATCGTCCATCACGATTGCGCCCATGCCAATCAGAGCATAGTCGCGAATCTTTGCGCCGTGGATCACAACGTTATGGCCTATCGAGACATCGTTGCCAATCTCGATGGTGGATTTCTGATAGAGCGTGTGAAGCACGCTGCCATCCTGGATGTTGACACGGTCGCCGATGGTGATTGTGTTTACATCGCCGCGCAATACGGTGCCAAACCAAACGCTGCATTCATCGCCCATGGTGACATCGCCGATGATAGCGGCATTGTCAGCAATGAAGCAGTCGCGTCCCATCTTGGGTGTGAAGCCCCTTACTGGTTTGATAATCATACCCCTTTACTTTGTTTATCTTTATTTTGAAGTTGGTGTTAATTGGAATTGTCCAAGCGCATCGTACGCTTAGAAAACTCCATTTATAATAATCAAGTTTACTTTCCGAGCGGCTGAGTCTTCTCGGCGAGCCAAGCCTGTTCTTCGGGCTTAAGCAGTGGAGTGAGGCGCTCGCGCACGAGGCGGTGATAGTCGTCAACCCATTTAATCTCCTCGTCGCTCATGATCTCAAGTTCGAAGAGTGAGCGGTCGAAGGGGAAGAGTGTCATGGGATGGAAATGGAAGAAGCGGCCGAATTCGGTGGTCTTGTATTCCTCGGTTACAATCAGGTTTTCGCAGCGGATACCGTAGCGGCCCTCAAGGTAGAGGCCGGGCTCGTTGCTCGTGATCATGCCGGGCTCCAGAGGAGTGGGATTGATGTTGAGGCGGATGTTCTGCGGGCCTTCATGGCAGTTGATGAAGAATCCTACGCCATGGCCTGTGCCGTGATAGTAAGCCTTACCCTCTTTCCAGAGGAACTGACGGGCAAGAACGTCGAGCTGATGTCCTGTGGTGCCTTCGGGGAAGACGGCGCTGGAGAGAGCGATGTGACCCTTCATCACGAGCGTAAAGTCGTGACGCTGCTCGGCGGTGGGGGTGCCGAGGGCCACAGTGCGGGTAATATCGGTGGTACCATAGGTGTATTGGCCGCCGGAGTCCACGAGCAGCAGGCCGTCGCCGATGACTGCGATGTCGGTTTCGGGAGTAGCCTCATAGTGCACGATTGCGCCATGTGCATTCCAGCCTAGGATGGGGGCAAAGCTCTCGTCAACACAACTGGGGTCGGCAAGACGAAGGGCGCGCAGACGTTTGCCGAGTTCTACTTCGGTGAGCTTGCCTTCAGGATATTCGCGTTCTACCATCATGAAGAAGCGCGTGAGGGCCACGCCGTCTTTTTCCATGGCTGTGGCAAGGCTATTGATCATCGAGGAGTTCTTGATGCTCTTGAGTTTGGCAACGCCGGCACCGCCAAATACGGGTGTGCAACCGATTGCATCGTAAATTCCGCGGGCTGTCTTTTCGGGGTCAATGAGCAGACGCGTTTCTTTGGGAAGCGCTGCCACGAATTTCTTCACATCGTCGTATGGCTGGGTCTCGAAGCCGTATTTCTTGAGATGTGCCTCAACTTCAGGCGTGAGTTTTTCGGCGTCGATGAAGAGCACGCGGCGCTTGTCGTCAAGATAGAGGAATGCCACGAACATCGGCGAGAAACTGATGTCGTTGGCCGTGCGCAGGTTGGTGGTCCAGGCAATGTCATCGAGTGCGGAGAGGAGAATCGCGTTGGCGAGTTCAGCTTTCACTTCCGCCATGATGCGGGAGCACTTGCTGTCGACAGTTTCTCCTACGATTTTTTCATCGTGGATGAAGAGTTTGTTCTGGGGACGTGTGGGACGGTCGGGATAGATATAATCGAACTGCGGGAAATTCGTGTCGAGTTTCACGCCGTTGTCGCCGAGCTCCTGCTCGAGGCGCTGTGCATAGCTCACGCTGAAAGTCATTCCGTCGATGCCTACGGTCTGGCCTTTGGATGTGTGTTCTGTAAGCCAGTCTACGAGATCTACAGCATCGGGGCCATCCTCTTTCATCATCTCGAAACCGGTGTCTCGGAGCTGTTCAGTGGCCTGGATGAAATAGCGGGAGTCGGTCCAGCAATATGCCTGGTCCTGAAGCACAACGGCTGTTCCATTGGTGCCGTTGCCGGATTCAAAACCGGTGAGCCATTCACGGCCACGCCAATGATGAGGGGGAAGTTCGCTCTGGTGGGGGTCGGTGCCGGAAATCACGCAGGCGTCAATCCCCTTCTCTGCCATCACTTTTCGCAGAGCTGTGAGATATTCGAAATTTTTTTTCATAATGATTGATATGTTCAAAAAGAAAGCGACCCTCCATTTAAAGAGCGTCCGAATCCCCTTAGATGGGAGTATTCAAGTCCTTCATGGTAGTCGCAAGCAAAGATAGCGCAATTATCCGAATTGCGCAAATATTTCTTTTCTCAAAAAAGATTCAACCAAAATCAGGGAGTGGTCAGTCGGAAGAGATGGCCTGGGGCGAGATGCTGTCTCCTCCGAAGGCGTCGTTGCTGTTGAGTTCGCGAACGTCTGCCTTTACTTTCAACGCCCGCCCGAGATTGTGCTTGATCCGCTCCACAGCGGCATCATCGAGAAGTTCGAAACCCTCGTATTCATGGACATCCTTGTCATCGATTTTCCGGATGTCGGGAAGAACATAGTAAGCGTGGCTTACAGTCGGGAATTTGCGCGAGAGATATTGACGGATCTCCCTGTCATATTCTACGAAGGGACGTGTCTGACTTGCGGCATCGGCATTGTCGGCGTCGCAATAGTAGCGATAACGGTCGCCATCGCCGAAATCCACTATGAAAAGATGTGTGTGTTCCATAATTAAAATTTGTCTTGTCTTGTTTGCTTTAAAACGACTAAGGATGCGGAAAGGTTTGCAAACAAAACGGCGAGTGTTTTCACAAACATTCGCCGCAGTGTGATTTTTTAGATTCGATCGCTTTCACAAGTTCCCGAAAATCCTACTCAACCACTAACTTACAATTTTATATCACTATTACTAAAAGATTTTGACTTGCCATCTTTTGCCGGACTTTACCGGCTAAATAGAAATCGGTACAAAGGTAGCCATTTTTTTATTTATTTCTTGTATATTCAATTTATATTTAAAATCAGGGGGCATATTTGACCAATCATAAGTAAATTGAAACAATTTAGAGAAGCATATTGCACAAGAATGCATAATAATTTTTCAGGGTTTCTAAAAATTTTCACATGTCATAAGGCTTACGGGGCGATAAAGGAGGATTGTGGGAGGGCCTGACGGAAAATTTTCCCTCCTCTGAAGGGAGCATCTTTGGCATTTCGGCAAAAAGTGCTTATATTTGTGGCCGCATAATATATAAGGAGATGACAAAGATAGTTCTTTTCGACACGCAGGCGGTGCACGAGAATCTGCTCCCCTTGTCGTATACACGCCCTGTAAGTGAATTTCGCGTAGGCATAGTCTCCATCCGGGAGAAATGGCAACATTTCATCTCGGGCGACTACAGCTGGCTCGTTCCCGAGTATCTGTCGGAAAAATTTCCATTGGGCATAAATGACGATGAAGAGGCACTCTTTCTTGCGGGCAACAAACTACCCGACGCTGCCACGGCTCTTGAGGCCAAGGGCCTACGCCGTGGTGAAGGATTGCGCGACAGCGAAGGACTATGGGCCTATCACGGCCGTCTTGCCGACTTTCAGCAACTGGCCGACGACTATGGACGCGAAAGCGGCAACGGCAGCGACCGCATCCGCTATCTCTTCGACATCTTCCTTCACAATTTCGACGAGATAGAGAAGGACTTCTCCTGGCTCACGCGCGACCGCGAAGGGATTGCGCCGGATTCCACCACGTGCGTGATCGGGGCCCCGCGCCTTAAAAACGGGCTTCCAGCGCTCTTCATCGAAGAGGGTGCCTGCGTGGAGGGCTGCACAATCAATGTGAAGGAGGGCCCGGTATACATCGGCCGCGACGCAGCCGTGATGGAGGGCGTCACCATCCGCGGGCCATTGGCGCTCTGCGACAATGCCAAAATAAAAATGGGAGCCAAAATCTACGAGGGCACCACAATCGGTCCGTTCTGCAAAGTGGGCGGAGAAGTGAGCAATGCAGTGTTCTTTGGATATAGCAATAAGGCACATGACGGCTATTTAGGCAATGCCGTGATAGGAGAATGGTGCAATATCGGCGCCGGCACTAATGCCTCCAATCTCAAGAACGACTATTCCAAGATCCGCATCTGGAATTACGCCCAGCGCCGCTTCATGCGCACCGACCTGCAATTCTGCGGGCTCATGATGGGCGACCACTCTAAGGCAGGGATCAACTGCATGTTCAACACCGCCACCGTGATTGGTGTCGGGGTCAATTTCCATGGCAGCGGTTTTCCGCGCACCTTCATCCCGAGTTTCTCGGCGGGCAGTCCGGAGGCGGGGTTCAGCGATGTGCCGATTCCCACATTCATGCAGATAGCCTCGCGGGTGATGGACCGCCGCGGGCTGGAACTCACTGATGTGGACCGTCATATTTTTGAGAAAATATATGCCTCCGCTTCCCGTTTTAAATAAAGAATCTCAGTTAATCCGTTTATCCGTTTATGCATATTTGTGCATAAATATCCGTGTAAAAATAGAATCCGCATTTATAAAACAACCTTCATGAAAAGGAAATCAATCATATCATGCATCGCTGCAGCCATGCTGTCAGGCTCGCTGCCTGCGATGGCAGTGCCGGCCCGTCCGGGGCTGCGCACGCTTACACTGGCCGATGGAAGCCAGATCAAGGCACGTCTCGTGGGCGATGAGTTTGCACACCAATATTATTCGGAAGATGGCCGTCCTCTCCGCGAAGTGGAGGAGGGTGTCTTTGCCTTCGAGGATATCAGCGCCACGGATGCTGCATCGCGCACGCTCCGCGCTTCACAAGAGTCGCGTCTGCGCCAACGCGCAGTCCGCTCCACAACCAGCGCGTCGCAAAAAACGCGCCGTGCCGCCGGCACTGATGACGCGCCCCCCTTCCCCAAAGGTCCGGGCTTGATCCCGGGTGACGTGTTCCCGGCATATGGCAAGCAGAAAGCAATCGTGATTCTCGTCGACTTCCCCGACCGCTCGTTCCGCATCTCCGACCCGCACGACTACTTCTCGCGCATGCTGATGGAGGAGAATTTCTCCGACTTAGGTGCCACAGGTTCGGCGCGCCAATATTTCGAACTCTGCTCTAACGGCGCTTTCCAGCCTGAATTCGACGTATACGGCCCGGTCACCATGAAGCAGAACCACACCTACTATGGCCGCAACGACGTGTATGGCAACGACATGCATCCCGAAGAGATGGTCAAGGAGGCCTGCGACTTCCTTGACGATACCGTGGACTTCAGCGAATACGACCGCGATGGCAACGGCCTTATCGACAATGTATTCGTATTTTACGCCGGCACCGGAGAAGCCACATCCTATATGGAAAACGATGTCTGGCCCCATGCATTCGATGTGCGCGACGCAGGATTAAAAGGCGTCACATACGACGGCGTGCTCCTTGGCCCCTACGGCTGCACGAATGAATGGACCGGATCACGGGTGGATGGTGTAGGCACATTTATACATGAGTTCAGCCATGTGATTGGCCTGCCCGACCTCTACCCAACCAACTATAGCAATGCCTTCACTCCTGGCTACTGGTCATGTCTCGATTACGGCCCTTATAACAACGACGGCATGACACCTCCGCTATATGGCGCTTTCGAGCGTTATGCGCTCGGATGGGTGCAGCCACGCGAGACAACCCTCGCGGCCAACGCACGCCTTCTCCCCATCAAGGAGAATGAATGCGGTATCATCCGCTCCGACAAAGACAATGAGTTCTTTCTGATTGAGAACCGCCAGCAGGAGAGCTGGGACAAATATATCCCCTCTCACGGCATGCTTCTCTGGCATATCGACTACAATGACGAGGTATGGAGCTACAATGAGGTAAACAACACGCCTTCCCATATGCATGTCGATATCGAGGAAGCCAACGGCCGGCAATATGCGGGCGCGGGGAATGTATTCCCGGGAAGCGGCAAAGTGACATCGATCACAGGCGATACCGACCCCGGTTTTGTGACATGGGCCAAGCAGAAGCTCGACTGCACCATCGAAGAGATTGCCGAGGATGAGTTTGGCGAGATAACGTTCAAGCTCAACGGAGGCCGCACGGAGGATATTCCGGCCGCCACGACCCCTGTAAGAGTGTCGGCCAACGACAACGATATCGAAATCTCCTGGGAGAGTCAGGATGGCTACGACACTGAGCTCACAGTATACAGTCGTGTGACATCCACACGCGCCGATGGCGAGGATGAGGGCGAGATCGTGTATGTTCCCGGCTACAAGGGTCGACGCATGGGCAATGCCACAAAAGCAAAAATCGAGAATCTTGAGCCCGGCACGAAATACTATTTCAAGGTGTCCCGCACCAACAACTGGGAAAACGGCGCCGAGTCGGAGGAAATGGCAGCCGAGACCACAAACATCATGTCGGGCATCGAGGCAATAGGCAATGAGAAAGTTGCGAATATCACGCTCAATGGCCTTACAGCAGAAGCCGCCGGCCATATGATTGAGGTATTCGACACAACAGGCCGCAAAGTGGCCGAAGGCGAGAGCCGCGTGCTTCTCCCCGGCGCCGGTCTTTACATCCTGCGGCTCCCCGCCACAGGACGCACCCGGAAAGCAATTGTCCGCTAACAATCAACCTGAGACATAGAAAAGTAGGCTGCGTTCTTCACAGCCTACTTTTCTCAGTATCTCAGAATAATCAACAATCAACCATACATAAAAACAATCCAATGAAACTATGAATGAAATTGTAGTCGTATTTGGCAATGACCATACCAACACCGTAGGAGTTATTCAATCACTGGGGTTAGCCGGCTACCGTTCTGTTGCACTGATTTATGGGGACAAAACAGGATATGTGGCTTGTAGTAAATTTGTAGATAAAGTAATAACGTCGCATAATGCACAAGCTTGTATTGAAGCCCTTCTTTCACACTCGATTGTATCCCCAAGTAAAATCCCAATTATTCCTTGTAGCGACTTGGCAGCCTTGACGCTTGAAAATAATTCCTCAAATCTTAGGGATAATTTTGTGTTCCAATACGCACAAATTCCATTTCGACAAATTTTCAATAAAGAGATTCAAGTTGATTTGGCGAAAAAATCTAATTTTAATGTCCCCGCTTCATGGGTTATCGAAGATATTGATAAGTTCCCGGAAAACCTCACGTTTCCCTGTCTGATTAAACCCTTGATAAGTTGCGAGGGCGCCAAATGTGATATCCGCGTATGTTCCTCATTTGAGGAATTGAAAGAAAACCTCAAGAGTTTAAAATTCACAAAAAAAATCATTTTACAAGAGTATATTGACAGAGACTATGAAATCAGCATTCTTGGATGCAGTTTATCCAACGGTGATTGCATCATTCCCGCTGTTGAAAACAAATTGACCATTTATCCCAAATATGTAGGGATGGTATGTTTTGCTAATATACAACCACTTCAAGATAAAAATATAAAGGATTCAATCATTAACCTGATAAAGGAAATTGGATATGTTGGCCTTTTTTCTGTTGAAATGATGCATTCAAAAAAAGACAACAAATTCTACTTTACTGAAATTAATTTAAGGAATGATGGTGCAGAATCATTCATCACCAAATATGGAGCAAACCTTCCATTAAACCATGTAGAGGATTTGCTGCATAAACCAATAACACATGCATCAGAGTTCAATCCGGGATTTTACATCTGGGATATGCATCATCTAAAATCCTTTGTATACGGAGATATCTCTTTTATCACATGGATTAAAGAAATCTGGAAATCAAAGGGATTCTTAATGTATTATAAGGAAGACAAGAAACCTTTTTTCAGGCAATATATTTACATGCTCGGGAGATTGCTCAGAATAATCAAACAAAAACAATATTGAAATGCAGAAAGTTATCATTATCGGATCAAACCACCATAATACGCTTGGAATGATCAGATGCTTAGGCAGATGTCAATTAGATGTTGATCTTATTTTGATTGGCCATGATGGATATGTATCCAAGTCAAGACATATTAATAAAACCATTGTAATCAGTGATGCTGCATTTCTTGTAGAGACACTCCTAAAGCATTATGGACATGAAAAAGACAAACCAATAATTATCACATGTACAGATATATCAGAACATATACTCGATATAAACTATGACAACCTGTCAGATAAATTCTTGTTCTTTAATTGCCAAGAACAAGGCCGGATAACACATTTCATGAATAAACAGGTTCAGGCTGACCTTGCTGAATCCGCAGGTCTCAATGTTCCATATTCACAAGTATATGATGATGATTTGTCTGATGTCACCTTTCCCTGTATTATTAAGCCCAATCAAAGCATCAGCGGAGGGAAAAAAGTTTCGGTATGCAACAATCTCAATGCACTTAGAGAAGCCCTTAAAGACTTTTCCGAGATAGATTCCATTTTAATCCAACCATTCATTAAAAAAGATGGAGAAATTGTAGTGTTGGGGTATGCTTCAGACAATCACATTGTCATACCCGGATACATAATAAAGCATAGGGATAATAATGGCGGGACTTTGTATTCGTCAGTTAGCGATTCAAGGCAGTTGCCGTCGGAATTTATTGATAAAATCAAGCGGTTTATTTCCTACATGAATTATGATGGTCTCTTTGGTGTGGAATTCATAATCGACAACGGCACATTCTATTTTATAGAAGCCAACTTGCGAAATGACGCCACGACGTATGCTCTGGCAGTGGCCGGGGCGAATTTAGCGGATTATTACATTAAATCAAAGATTTCAGACGGCTTCATTCCTAAATATGAAATAAAAGGAATAGATGCCATTGTAGAATTCAATGATTTCAAGCACAGAAAAGAGAACGATGTCAGTATTTTCAAATGGCTGAACCAACTCAGGAAATCAGAATGCAAATATTATTGGGACATCAAAGATCCATTGCCATTCTTATTCGCACCCTTCAAATCCTGAACCGGAAGTCCCCTCCCTAAAATTAAAAAGAGGACTCTCGCGAAGAGAATCCTCAGTTCAGTACCCCCAACCGTGCCGTATTAGAACCAATTTTAGCGGATTTGGATAGGTTGTGGGAGATGCGGCATTGGATACCCGAGTCTGGGAAACCAATAACACATTAATCAAAAAGAGATAATTGTTGGACGACACCATTGCTAAAACGTTGTGAAGCGATTGTAATCCCCTTGTCTCTACATAGTTGTGCTAAATCAAGTCTCATTAGAAGGCTTTTAGTTACAACTCTTTTTGCATCTTTGAAAACCAATGATTGCAGTAAAGAACGTATTTCATTGCTGTTAAGGGCATCTAAGATACATTTTGCCTCTTCTAAATTGTCAAAGTCAAGCTGATAACATGTGTCATCTACCATTATCGGTTTTCCACAAGCCTGTGAAACTAAAATAAACCTAATAGACTTATAAAATGAAGAAACGACAATTTTATAGGGTTTGAATGAATAATCACCTATCCCAAAAATGCTAAACTTATCTTTTCCTATATATATACTGCTTTTTCTACTTGAAAAAACATTCTCATATTTAGACAAATACGAAAATGCAAGGGGATGTGATTTTTTCAATTCCGATGTGTCATCCCCAACTCTACGTTGTGGTACGATTACAAATTTTCTAAATTGATTTTCCTGATAGTTATATATATCTGAACTTTTTAGTAACGGATAAATCAAATCTTCTTCAATCTGTACTGTATCTCCATACCCATTTGTGTATATACCATCCGAAAGAGTTAATTCTAAGACAGAGGTGCAATCATGTTTAATCCCAGAACGCCATATATAGGAAGATTTTCCATCGTATCTTGAAACAGCACTATATGATTTTGCATCAGAAACGAAAGAGTCATTTATCCACCCATATTGCCGAATATATGTATCTGAATAAAAATCTGAGACATTACAAATAAAGGATGGTGAACATCCAAATTGAGCAAAAAAACCTGACGCCTCTACTGAAACATCGAACTCGATAGATGCATTAATCAATTTTTGTTCTATATTCCCAATGTGTAACCTTTCGGTGTGCTGTTTATTCAAGATATTTCGAATAACAGAATTTTTTAACAGGAACGAGATTCCTCCAATGTTTATTTCTGATAAATGCAATAATTTTAGAGCAATATACTCGCTTATGTCAAAATTGCTTTTACCTGTTATAGCATCAATACCTTTTAAATTGAAAACATTACTCTTGAACGGAATATTCTTAGAATTGTTCTTCCCTTGAGTGCTGTTGGTTACCCATGGCGGATTCCCAATAACAGCCATATTCCATCCCATTCGTTTGCTTTTCTCAACTATGGGAGTAAAATCAAACTCAAAAAAATCTGTATTATAGATATAAATATCGGGATGAAAATTAGAAGGAGAGTTTACCGCATTCAACAGTATTTTCAGTTTTAATTCGGATACGTATTGATGATTAATCTCTATGGCATAAAACTCTTTAATATTCTTAAATTTACTCAACGCAGATAATACAAAGGCCCCAAGTCCGCATGTAGGCTCTATTACTATATCAGGACTACCAAATTTGGATAGATGAATATCACATATTTTTTCAGCCAATGACATTGGCGTTTGCCAATCACCATAAGATACCTTGTCTTCTCGTACGCTGGATAGGTCTATTTCAAGATTGGAAATGAAATCAATTTTCTCTTGCTGTGAAGAAAAGTAGTCAATGATTCCACTAAGCGACCTAATTGTGGAATTGGCTTCAACGTAATCTATATTGCGTATGCTGTTAATCAAATCTCTCATTCTGATAACTTGATTATCTGTTCAATCCCGACCACTTTATCAGTCATAGAAACGACTCTTCCATATTGAAGCCGCCACTGAAGTGCATTTGATATGGTTAAGTATCCAATTTGTGGTGGATTTTTCAAAATGTCACCTGCCATGTTATATAGGGTAACCTCATCGCTTGGTATATTATGCTCTACCAGGAATGCAAAAATATCATCTTGATTACCTTGGTTAGATATTATTTTATGCAAGCCTGTGGTAGTTTGGAAATCCGCTGTTCGACATTTATCAATAAAACTGCATGAAACAAAATCTAACATTCCCTTCTTTTTCTTTGAGTCATCATATTTTTTATAGACAAAGACGAGAAGGTTATAGCCTAATCCAAATATTTTTTGTTTACTATCCTTAAAAGGGCAACTCGACTGAGGTTGTTTTATTGACGTAACTTTAATATCCGTGTTGACAGATGGTAAATCCAATCCATTGGCGGAATTGCCAACCGTAATATCGTAACGTTCATCAAGGAACTTCTGGAATAGATGCTCAACGAAGGTGCCGACAGCCTTCCCGTCAGTAACACCAAAGAGTTCGTTCCGATATAATCCAGAGTTAAGCAAACAAAAACGCTCAGCCTCAGCGATTAATGATTCTATAGTTAGCTTTTTTTTCATAAAGCAAAATTAGTGATAATATTTGAATTAAGCAAACATAGAACCCAATTCTTACAACAAAGTGCTTGAGCTTATCTATGAGCAAACCAATGAGTTACGGTGTGGCAAAAAGGAAAGCCGCGGGGAAGATTGCTCTTCTCCACGGCTTGGTACCCTGAGCCGGGGTCGAACCGGCACGGATTGCTCCACCGGTGTTTGAGACCGGCGCGTCTACCGATTCCGCCATCAGGGCGTTGGCGCTTCCCTTTCACATTCACTCGGTATCAGATCCAGGGATGTTTTCACGCTGCAAAGTTAGCATAATCCATCCACAATTCCAAATTTTCACATCCTCCATAGAATTTATTTACCATATTTAGCGTTCAATTCATTGCAATTCCGCCCATATCAATTTCCAGTTTGCGTAATTTTTACTAATTTTGCATTCTACACAAATGTCAACTGGCAAAAGAGACTAATATAGATTTCAATAATGATTCTATCATATTACGTAATAATCGTGATTGCAACGCTAATCACGCTCCCATTGGCTTCAAAAAAGGTGGCTTTCGGCTATGCGGGTGCTCCTCTGCCATTTACATCCTTATCGGTTGTGTCGAAAGGAGAAAAACGAATGTATGCTGCCGCTTTCCTGTTGATTGGAGTCATGCTTGTGCTGCTATGCACATTCCGTGAGGAAACTTTGCCAGACTACATAATGTATCAGAGGCACTACAGTTCGGGGCCAAGCGCAAATGGTTCACGCGAACTCGAGCCAACTTTTGTGTGGCTGGTGGCAATAAGCCCTACATTCCTATGGATGCTTGCCTTTTACGCCATGCTTTCCGTAGGCATCAATCTTTATAGCATATATACCAACTCTCCCAACATTTGGCTGTCGCTTCTCTTCTTCCTTCCATATTATTTCCCACTTCACGACATGATCCAGATTCGTGCTGCCGTAAGCTGCGCGATCCTACTGCTGAGCATCAGATATATCAGTGAACGGAAATGGTGGATATTTTTCCCTTTGGCACTCATTGCATTCCTGTTCCATTATTCGGCATCAGTAATGTTCCTGCTATATTTTGTGCCAAAGAAAACGCTTAACAAATGGATATGGAGTGCCGTAATGCTGCTGGCGCTTGCTTTTTCATTCACATCCTTCCAGCTTGGGTTCGTTGCCAAATATATTCCTCTTGAATTTGTGCAGAATTATCTCTACAACTATGTAGGCAACAGATTATTTACGGCATCAGCTGTCGGTCCGGTCCGAATTATTAAAGTAATTCTGATTATCATAATGTTGTTTAACCTGGACACAATCAAAAAATATTATCCATTTGCACCAACAGTATTGTCCATCTACATTGGGTCACAGTTATGTTATCTGTTATTTGCCGACATTCCCGTGCTTCAGGGACGTATGGGTGAATTATTAGGCGTATCAGAGATATTTGCCATGGCAATGCTCCCGCTCATAAGCAAAAAACACTATTATATCTTAATTCTTATTGCAATCGGCATTGCGATTTACAATGGAATGGAAGGCCATACACTTATCACTACAGAAGCCTGGATACAAAGGTCTGCTAATTAAATATAAATTAATTCAAGGAATCATATTGTGAGATTGGGAATTACACCAGACAACCGGGAAGAACCGATAAAAGTTCTTCATGTCATTTCATCTATGGAGACAGGTGGGGCAGAGAAATTGTTATGCGAGCTCCTTCCTGCGCTACAAAAACAGGGCTGCGCAACTGAATTACTTGTATTCAAACGGGTGCATAGCGAATTCGAAAAAAAACTTGAAACTCAAGGAATCAGAATTCATTCTCTTGAGGCTGGCAATGTATATGATCCCCGCAATATTTTCCGACTCAGAAAATTTTTCAAAGGATACAATCTGATTCATGCACACCTCTTCCCAACAGGATATTATTGTGCTGCCGCCACATTAGGGAGCACTATCAAATGCTTTTACACTGAGCACAGCACATCTAACCGCCGGAGAGATTATCCTATATTACGCTGGCCGGAAAGAATCATATACAAGAGGTTTACAACAATAATATGTATTTCTGAAGCAGTCCGCAACAATCTGGCCGCATGGCTTGGAAATAAATTTTACGACCGACTGAAGGTAATCAACAATGGCATTGATCTAAAACCTTTTGAAAAGGCAATCGGAACAACCGAGCCTGAGCCATATATTCTGATGGTATCACGCTTCGGCAGCATGAAGGACCAGGCTACTGTGATTAGAGCATTCGCACAACTCCACCACCAAAATCTGAGACTGAAATTTGCAGGTGCAGGCCCCGGGGAAGACCCTTGCCGTAAACTTGCTGACAAACTTGGAGTAAGCGATAAAGTTGACTTTCTTGGGGAAAGGAGTGATGTTCCTGAACTAATGAAAGGCGCATGTATTGGCGTTCAGTCTTCACTATATGAGGGTTTCGGCCTGACGGCCGCTGAATTCATGGCTGCCGGAGTGCCGGTGATTGCCTCCGATGTGCCTGGACTCAGAGATGTTGTAGCGGGAGCCGGACTACTTTTCAAAGTCGCTGACGCCGCTGATCTCGCCTCAAAGATAGAATCCCTGTTTGACGATGAAAACCTTCGCACATCCACAATTGGACTTCAACAGGAAAGAGTCGCAAATTTCACCATCGAAGCAATGGCTGCTGACTATGCCGCTGAATATATGGGTCAATTATAGATCTCAGATTATTTTTCTGAAAAACAGATATGATTTAAAACATATATAATTTACAACTCTTTTCAGCGGTGAAACTGATGCTGCACACTCATCAAATTCATTGAAATCATGAAACAACTCCCGGTGGTCCCGGATGAATGATTCGAAGGCTTCAAATTCACTATCTTTCATATTGTTCGGATGAAAACAGAACACCCAGCTGCCTGGTAGTGGCGGATGCCTGAACGAACCCATCTGCTGTGGAATAACTGTGAAATCACCCAATTTGTATGGGTATAACTTGAATGTGTCGCAAATCAATCGTATTTCACTCTCCTTCTCTAAAGCTACAAGTGTATTTGCGTCAAATGTATGGCTCGGGGCAAAAAAATATTTCGGAGTCAAACCATGACTTTCGAAAATTGCTATTCCTTTCCTTATCTTTTCACGCTGAACATTGAGGGGCAGACCCGCAAACTCACTTCTCTGATGCACAGGATTTACGCCTCCACAATCAGTGACACATCTATGGTCAAAGCCATGAAGCGCTATTGAATATCCCCGCGATGCAAGGAGTGTCATTTTATTCCAGAAATCAGGATTCTCATCCTTTATTCTGGTCTGAGAATCTAAATTCTGCGGTATGATTCCAATAAGAGGTTTGATTTCATTTCTGTCAAGGATGTCGATTATGCGGTCCCATTTATCATGGTCCATCCAAGGGCATGCATCATCAAGACGAACGTAAATTTTTTTCTTAAAAGTTGATTTAATCCCTGATCTCATATCTCACGATATTTTATAAAGATTTTCTTCCACTGCCTTAAGGAAATCCTCTTCTGATGCTAATGCATCCACACTTTTCCGTGCGTTTTCGCTAAGACGTGCACGCAATTTCCTGTCACTGACAACCCTTTCTATCGCATCTGCCATTGCACCGGCATTCCGATTTTCACAAAGGAACCCATTGAAGCCATCCCTGACAGTATAAGGCATTGCCGAATTGTTGAAACATATTATGGGAAGGGAATATGTCTGGGCCTCTGCCAACACCATCCCGAATCCTTCATGCATCGAGGGGAATGTAAATATATCTGTGGTGCGCATCAATGCATCCTTTTGCTCAGCCGTCACAAAACCATGCAGCGTAACATCAAGACACTCGCTTTTAATAATATCTTTAATATGTTGGGCATAATCCTCCTCTGTCTCCTTCCCGACAACGTCGAGATGAACTTTGACACCCCTGCTCTTTAATTTTAAAAGTGCTTCTATAAGATATTCCAGACCTTTTCGTCGTTCGATAGTCCCTATATAAAGCAATTTGCCGGCAACTGGTATCATTCCGGAATGAATGGTTTTATCGAAATGAAGGGGGAAAAAGAGAGTATGAATCTTTTCATCAGATCTTTTCATCAAATCCAATGTATAAGGATTAGGAGTTATGACATAAGACGCTAAACGGAGCACAATCCATTCCACAAATCTATAAATATGTCGCCACATTCCATTCTCAAGCTGATATCTGTAATGATGATGTATAACAATTACCTTCTTTCCCTTTATTCTCAATAAGAACATAAGAGGGAGATTATATGTGCATGCTGAACTGTTAAAAAATACAGATTTATCTCTTTTAGAAAGACGCAACCCATTTATGGCAATTGTAATTGGCTGACATAATTTGTCAAATAAATTTTTAGGTTTTTTTCCAACAGACTCCTTCAGCAATGGTTTTTCATCAGAGAGTTTTGAAATTGCTTCACGAAGTTGATTATCATAGACCTGTCCTCCGGTCACTATTTTTTTTCCGTTATATCTCCTAAAAAAGACCATATTTAATACAAATATTAATTCTCCTGTTTCAAAAAAGTTGTATTATTTCCTTCATATTTTAAACGCCTATTCCTCAATTCTTATTGCATTTATTGTCGCGACACACTTCAAATGGGAATGAGATTGCTTAACAATTAGTCACATATCGATTATTTGCCGATTTTTCACTAACTTTGCAGGTATAATCCGAATTAAAACGCATATAAAGATGAACGTTTTTGCAAAATTCAGAATCGCATTCCTCTTCGTTGGGATGCTATGCGGAATCATTCCGATGATTGCCGCTCCCACTGAAACTTATATCACACCTGTGTCTGATGAAATTCTCATTGCGATCAGTTCGCTTGTTCCATCAGGCCAGACCCCGTCCGAAAAGGATTTTAACAGAGCAAAAGATTGCGGCTTCAACGCCACCTTTGTGAAAGGAAATGCTGACGATGCCGCCACAATCATCGATGATGCCTCAGAAAGCAACCTGAAATTGTTGATTGTAAATAACACTGCAAAATTCGAGAACTATAAATCCAAGGATTACATACCCTCTCTTGACAACCTCGTTAAGGCTTATTCCCAATACAAGAATGTTGTCGGATATGATTTATCAGACGAGCCTTCCTGGGAGTCTCTTCCGGATTTAAAGCAAAGGTATGATATCTTTGAGAATGTACTCAAAAAAAACAAGAGCAATCAGTTCCTTTGCATAAATATCGTGGGAGTAAGCACCAGGCATTATTCATCCAAACTTACATATCCTGAATATGTAAACCATATTGCTGAGTTCTTCAGCCCAAATCAAATCTCAATGGACTTCTATCCGATACTACAGTTCCCGGGGCAGAAAAAGATTGAGGTAAGATACCAACAATTCTATCTCGATCTTGCGGCGCTTGCCTCTATGCGAGAAAAGTATGGAATTCCTTTCTGGAGCCACTGTATGACCATGGAGCACAGCAACAATGAAGGGTATTATCAACCGCGTCCCACCGAAGGCTACTTGCGCTTTGAAGCATATTCTGCTCTTGCATATGGTGCCCAGGGATTAATCCATTGGTCATATTCTCAGCGTCCCAGTAATGCAAGCGAAACATATTTAAGCGCTCCCATTAACCTCAAGGGAGAAAAGACCAACGTCTGGAACCGCGTGCGCAATGTAAACAGGGAGATTCGCGCATATAATCCTGTATTCTTCAATGCTGTGCCCCTTAAATGTGTCCACACCGGCGACGTGGCCTCAAAGATCCAGCACAAAGGATACACTGCAGCAGATGCCGCCAAGGAAATTCTTCCCGAAGTAAAAATCACATCGCAGAAAGATGGCGTGCTTATCTCACATCTTAAAAATGGCCGAAAACGTTATATAGTCATGGCAAACCAGAATCCCTTCAAGTCGCAGAGAATCAATTTCTCGCTGCCTGAGGGATATAAATACAAAGAATACACATCAAGCAATGGACGCCTGAAAATTTCAGGCCTCTCAGCCCACAAGTTGAGCAGGCGTCTGAAAGCAGGCGGAATCCTTGTGCTGGAATATACCAAATGATTGACGATTGACGATTGAAAATACAACATATACGATGAAAAGATTTTTAATAAAAGCATTATTGATTGCGTTGCCGATACTCGGATGCGTTCCGGCCTCGGCGCAGTTCAACTTGGGCCGAGCTCTGAGCGGCGCCGTGAAGGCTTTTGAAGCCTTCACCCTTACTGACCAGCAGATGGCCGACTATGTGCATGAGTCTGTGGTCTGGATGGACAAGAACAATAAGGTGAGCGCGCCCAACAGCGATTACACCAAACGCCTCAACCGGCTTACTCAGGGCATCACCCAAGCTGATGGCATCCCTTTGAATTTCAAGGTTTATGAAGTTACCGACGTGAATGCGTTCGCCTGCCCCGACGGCTCTGTGCGCGTGTTCTCCTCGCTTATGGATATCATGGACGATGACGAGCTCCTCGGTGTAATCGGCCATGAAATCGGCCATGTGCTCAAGCACCATTCCAAAAATGCCTTCAAAAACCAGCTCCTCACCGGCGCTCTGAAAGATGCTGTGGCTGCAACAAGCGGCAAGGTCGCGGCTCTCACGGATTCCCAGTTGGGAACTCTCGGCGAGTCCCTTCTCAATGCCCGCTATTCCCGCAAACAGGAAACGGAGGCCGACGACGTCGGCTACGACTTCCTCGTACAGAACGGCCGCAACCCATGGGGAATGGCAATGTCGTTCAAGAAGTTGCTTAGCATTGAAAATCAAGGTGGACAGACACAGGGATATATCCAGAAAATGTTCTCCTCCCATCCCGACACAAAGGCCCGCATCGCCCACATCGAGAAGCGATGCAAAAAGGATGGATACCAGCGGCCCTCCACCTCCTCCGGTTCCTCTTCCTCTAAAGGGACAAGCGTTAATACCGGCTCCAAGAGCGGCTCCTCCGCTACCGGCTCCAATACCGGCTCAACGCAAAACAATTCAAAGACCGGCACTGCCAAAAGCGGCAGCGGTGCCAAACATGGCTCAATCTCCAAGAAAGGTAAAAAGTAAACGCAAATAAAACCTCAATAGCGGAAGGCATACCTGCCTGCCAAACCATATTTTCAGACAATGGAATATAATCATCGCGACATTGAGCAGCGCTGGCAGAAGTTCTGGCGCGACAATGATGTATATAAAGTTACTGAGAACGAAAAGAAACCGAAGTTCTATGTGCTCGACATGTTCCCCTACCCTTCCGGAGCTGGACTGCACGTAGGGCATCCGCTTGGCTATATAGCTTCCGACATATACGCCCGCTATAAGCGCCAGCGCGGTTTCAACGTGCTTCACCCCATGGGCTATGACGCCTACGGACTTCCCGCGGAGCAATACGCCATCCAAACCGGGCAGCATCCCGAGAAAACCACCACGGAAAACATCGCACGCTATCGCTCGCAGCTCGACAAGATAGGCTTCTCGTTCGACTGGAGCCGTGAGGTGCGCACCTGCGACCCTTCATATTACCGCTGGACACAGTGGGCTTTCATGCAGATGTTCAATTCCTGGTACGACCTCGACAGCGACAAGGCTCGCCCCATCGCCGAACTCGAGAAGCATTTCTCGGAGCATGGCACCGAGGGTGTCCATTCAGCCTGCTCACACGACGAGAGTTTCACTGCCGATGAATGGAACAATATGCCCGAGAAGGAGAAGCGCGAGCGCCTTATGAACTATCGAATCGCCTATCAGGGAGAGACGATGGTGAACTGGTGTCCTGCACTCGGCACAGTGCTTGCCAACGACGAGGTGAGCGAGGGACTTTCGGTGCGCGGTGGCCATCCCGTGGAGCAGAAGATGATGCGCCAGTGGTGTCTGCGTGTATCGGCATATGCGCCGCGACTTCTCCGCGACCTCGACACGCTGCAATGGAGCGATTCGCTCAAGGAGACCCAGCGCAACTGGATAGGCCGCTCCGAGGGTGCCGAGATGCATTTCCCGGTGGCCGGACGCGATTTCTCGCTCGAAATCTTCACCACCCGCGCCGACACAATCTTCGGCGTCACCTTCATGGTGCTCGCCCCGGAGTCGGAATATGTGTCAATGCTCACCACTCCTGAACAAAAGGAGGCCGTGGAGAATTATCTCGACGAAGTGAAGCACAAAACCGAACGTGAACGCCAGATAGAGAAAAAAGTGTCGGGAGTATTCACAGGCAGCTATGCCATAAATCCCCTTACCGGACAGGAGATTCCCGTCTGGGTGAGCGATTATGTACTTGCCGGCTACGGCACGGGCGCCATCATGGCCGTACCGGCCCACGACTCGCGCGACTACGCTTTCGCACGCCACTTCAATCTCCCGATCATTCCCCTGATCGAAGGAGCCGACGTGTCGGAATCAAGTTTCGACGCCAAGGAGGGAAAGATGATAAATTCCAAAGGATCCGAGTTCGACCTCAATGGCCTTGAGGTGAAAGATGCGATCGCACGCACAAAGGAATTTATCGAGGCCAACGGCCTGGGCAAGGTAAAGACCAACTATCGCTTGCGTGACGCCATATTCTCGCGCCAGCGCTACTGGGGCGAGCCCTTCCCCATCTACTATAAGGACGGCACTGCCTATCTGATGGATGAGTCGAGCCTGCCTCTGGAACTTCCGGCTGTGACAAGTTATCTGCCCACAGAGGATGGCCAGCCTCCACTGGCACGCGCCAAGGACTGGACCACTCCGGAAGGCTATCCCATCGAGGTGTGCACGATGCCCGGTTTCGCAGGTTCGTCGGCCTATTACCTGCGCTATATGGACCCGCACAACGACAAGGCGCTCGTTAGCCGCCGCGCCGATGAATATTGGCGCAACGTAGACCTCTATGTGGGTGGCGCCGAACATGCCACAGGCCACCTCATCTACAGCCGTTTCTGGAATAAGTTCCTCTACGACCTTGGCATTGTGGCCGAGGCAGAACCTTTCAAGAAACTCGTGAACCAGGGCATGATCCAGGGCCGCACAAGTTTTGTGTATCGCATCAAGGGCACGAATAAGTTTGTATCACACGGCCTGCGCAAAGACTATGATGTCACCCCTATCCGTGTGGATATCTCAATGGTCGACAATGACATCCTCGACATCGACCGCTTCCGCACCTGGCGTCCCGAATTCCAGGATGCAGAGTTTGTGCTTGAGGATGGAAAATACCGCTGTGGATATGCCGTTGAGAAGATGTCGAAGTCAATGTTCAATGTGGTGAATCCCGACGACATTGTGGAGCGCTACGGCGCCGACACTCTCCGTCTCTACGAGATGTTCCTCGGTCCGGTGGAGCAGTCGAAACCTTGGGACACCAATGGCATCGACGGCGTGAACCGCTTCCTGAAGAAATTCTGGAGCTTTGGCGAGCGGGCACTGCAGGCCGACGACCGCGAGATGAGTCGCGAGGAGAGCAAGGCAGTAAATAAGCTTATCAAGAAGGTAACGCAGGATATCGAGAATTTCTCTTACAACACATCCGTATCCGCCTTCATGATCGCTCTCAATGAACTTCAGAGCGCCAAGAGCGACAGCCGTCGTGCGCTTGAGTTCTTCACCCGAGTGCTTGCCCCGTTCGCGCCGCACATCGCCGAGGAATTCTGGCACCGTCTTGGTCACGAGGACTCTGTGGTTGACGCAGAATGGCCTGCCTACGATGAGAAGGCTCTTGCAGAGGACAGCGTGAAATATCCCGTAAGTTTCAACGGCAAAACCCGCTATATGATAGAGGTGCCGGCATCGGCAAGCAAGGAGGAGGTGGAGAAAGCCGCCCTTACGGATGCCGCCGCCGAGAAATGGCTTGCAGGAAAAACGCCCCGCAAAGTAATCGTTGTGCAGGGTAGAATTGTTAATATAGTATTGTAACATCCGTACAATAGGGGCGGCTGTTTCATCAAGACAGCCGCCCTTTTTCTACATAATATATTCTGGTCAGATGAAAAAAAGAAAATTCTTGGCGGCAGCCGCCGCCTGCATGGCGCTCGCGCTTCCGGCCGGCGCCAAAGATCTTGGCGACCGCACGGCGCAGTCGCCCGTGCCTGATTGGCTCGACTCGGCTGTGATTTATGAGGCCAACCTGCGTCAGGGCACTCCCACCCGCGACCTCAAGGGTCTTCAGCGCCGTCTGCCCGCGCTCAAGGACATGGGCGTGGATGTGGTGTGGCTTATGCCCATCCATCCTATTAGTGAGAAGGAACGCAAAGGCAAACTCGGCAGTTATTATGCAGTGCGCGATTATAAGGCCGTGAATCCAGAGTTCGGCACAATGCAGGACCTCAAGGAGTTTGTGCGCACAGCCCATTCGCTCGGAATGAAAGTGATTCTCGACGAGGTAGCCAACCATAGCGGCGCCGATAACGCCTGGGTCACAGAGCATCCGGAATTCTATGCCCGTAATGACAAGGGCGAGATGTACGGTCCCTACGACTGGACCGACGTCTATGAGTTCGACTATTCCAATCCTGCCATGCGCGCAGCGATGACGGATGCCCTCAAGTTCTGGATTGAGGAGGCCGACATCGACGGCTACAGATGCGATGTGGCCGGCGAGGTGCCCACAGATTTCTGGGAAGAGGTGCGCCCCAAACTCCAGGCCGTGAAACCTGTGCTGATGCTTGCAGAAGCCTCCAAGCCTGAGCTCCTGCTTTCAGCTTTTGATGTTGACTACGCATGGCCCATGAAGGATGTGTTCAATGCCATCGCAGCCACCAAGGGTGTCAACAAATGGGCTGAGAAAAAGAAGGAGAACCGCCCCAAGATGACTGCCGGAGATATTCCCGCGCTGCTCGAACGCCAGAAAAAGGAATACCCCAAGGGTGCAATCCATATGAATATGATCACCAACCATGACCTCAATTCCTGGGAGGGGACTGAATTCGACCGCTTCGGGCCTGCCACAGGGGCTTTCGCAGTGCTCAGTTACACGCTTCCGGGCGTGCCGATGATGTATACAGGTCAGGAAACAGGCTTCAATCATGCCTTTGAATTCTTCGATCGTGACTCCATCATGCCCTCTCAGGAAGCTAATGAGTTCACTGCCTTCTATGAGACTCTGAATGCCCTTAAAAAGGCTAACAGAGCCCTTGACGCCCGTCAGCCCGCCGGCAACATCCGTTTCATCAACGCTACAAATCCCGACGTGCTCACATTCACACGCACTAATGGCGATGATGCAGTGACCGTAGTTGCCAACCTGAGCAATGAGCCTGTGGCACTCTCCTATAAGAAGGATGCTCCAAAACTCGAGGGTTTCGAGAACTATTTCACCTCGACACCTGCAGAACTCCCTGCAAAGCTCCAGCCCTGGCAATACCTCCTCTTCGTAAAACCTTCGAATTAGCAAACAACAATACTCTATATAGCAACACACCCGCATCGGCTTCGATGCGGGTGTGTTTTATTTTGTGTGATTGAAATTCTGATTATTGCAGTTTCGGGTTCTGGGCTATCTGCACCAGAGTGTCCATCAGCAACTGCTTTTTGGGTTTCTTATCGAGGATATGCTCAAAGATATTGCGACGATGGGTGTCGGAGCCTGTCAGGTCGATCATGCCCTCCTTAAGGAGCCATTCGCATTTCTCACGGGCTGTGTCTCCATAACCTCCTATCAGCGACATGTAATTGCACTGGAATAGCAATCCCATATCTTTCCATTTATGATAGTCGTCCTTGTTCATGTATCTATAGCGCTCCGGATGCGCGAGCACGGGAGTATAGCCGAGTTCCTTGACGCGCTCAATCATGTCCTCCATGCCATAAGGGGGATTCACATAGGAAGTTTCCACGAGAAGATGATTGCCCTCCTCCCCTAAAGGGAGGAAATCATTGCTCTCGAGACGTTCCTCAAAGAGGGAGTCAAGCATATTCTCGGAGGCCAGACGCAATTCTACGCCACCCTTGTATTCATTCTTAAGGTCTTCAAAACGGTCGCGGAGACGCTGCGTGCTGTTTGGACTGTCCTCCATGATATGCGGAGTGAGCCAAACACGCTTCACGCCCTCACGCTCGAATGCATCGAGCGTGGCAAGCGACTCCTCCATTGTCCGGATTCCGTCATCCACTCCAGGGAGCAGATGCGAATGCCAGTCGGTGAAGCCCTGAAGCAGACCGGAGTCCCGAAATTTTTTAGTATTGCTGAATAACCACATTGTATTTAAGTCAGAGGTGAGAGGTGAGATTATTCATCGTCGAAGTCAGAGCCATAATAGCTGGAGCCGTAAGCACCATAGCGGCTGCGCTTGAGGTCTGTGCCATTAAGGATGAGACTCATATTCTTGAAATCATCGCTGTTGTAGAGCGCATCGATGTCGGCCACAGCTGCGCGTTCGAGCAATCCGGCTCGCACCACAAAGATTGTGCGGTTCACATATTTCTCCACGATGCGGGTATCAACTACGATATCTACTGGAGGACAGTCGAGAATAACATAGTCATATTCAGCCGAAGCCTCTTTGAGAAGCGTGCCAATGCGACCGTTGTCGAGCAGTTCGGCAGGATTCGGGGGACGGTGGCCGATAGGCAGGATATCAAGACCCGGCATATCCTTTACTGTTTTAACTAAGGAACGCCAATCGTCGGTATTGCCGTTGAGGTAATCATTAAGTCCACGTCCAGGCATATTGACAAACTGGGATGTGGATCCATGACGCAGGTCACAGTCGATGTTAAGCACGCGCTTGCTGTTTACAGCGAAGGATGCTGAGAGGTTGAACGCGATAAACGACTTTCCGCTTCCGGGATTGAAGGATGTGAGCATTATGATATTCTCCTTGGCATCCTTCCTCTGCATGAGGCTGATGCTTCCGCGCACAATCTTGAAAGATTCAGTGGCGATATCTCGACTACCCGGACGCACCACAGAGAGCACTTCCTCGAGACGTCTGTGGCCACCCTTCTTCTTCGAAGAGAAAATCTTGCGGATATATTCGAATCTCTTTTTCTTGCCAAGGAAGGGAATCTCTCCGACAAACGGAGTAGACATTCTTTCGAGGTCACGACGTGAACGCACCTTTGTATTGGTCGACTCTCGCACATAGATTGCCATTGCCGGGAAAGCGAGACCGGCGAGTAACATCGCCAGCATAATC
Organism: uncultured Muribaculaceae bacterium; assembly: GCA_905209725.1. Classification (GTDB taxonomy): domain Bacteria; phylum Bacteroidota; class Bacteroidia; order Bacteroidales; family Muribaculaceae; genus Lepagella. The sequence goes on along the minus strand of CAJLTZ010000017.1, from coordinate 3,760 downwards.
ATCGACTTCTTCGGACTCACAGGTCTAAGAGGACCCGTAGGCGGAGTGATTACGCGGGTATTGTTAGCGGTGAATGTCTGGGAAAGTTCATTCTCCTCACGTTTCTGGAGGAGATAGAGGAAAAGTTCCTCCTTTACCTTCTGCTGGCGCTCTGCCGTGAGCAGGTCAAGAGCCTGTTTAGGTGCTGATGCAAGCTGAGAGTTAAGGTCGCCCTTGGCGCCCTGGATATTGCGCAGGGCCGATGCGCAGGCTGCCACCTGATTGCCCATACCACGTGCGATCGCCTCACGCTGGCCGGCAAGTTGCACATCATAGTCAGCAATAACGGGGTTGCGTTCTGATGAGCCTGCTGCAAGATTGTTGCGCGTCAGAAGCAGCATGTTGTAATTTGTGATCTGTTGTTCGAGGGCGGGACTTGTGGCACCCGTATTAACAGGAATCACCGACTTTGCATTGGCCGGATTGTTTACATATTCCTGCACATATTTTGCCATCGAAAGAGCATTGGTAGCTTCAAGAATATCGGCATCCAGAGTCTTGCCGGTGGCCATACTCAGTTTGGCAGCCTCGAGCACATCAGGGACCTGGGTCTTTGACTTATATGCCGCAATATCCACATCGACCTCGCCGAGTTCCTTCTGAATCACAGCAATGCGGTCATCGATAAATTTGGAAGTTGCCACAGCCATCTTGTTTTTGTCCTCAACCCATATCTGATTATACACAGTCACAATATTGTCGAGGATTGCCACGGCTCGCTGTGTGGATACATCCTTCAATGAAAGGTCAATCACCTCCGAATCTCGGTCAGCGAGGTCGCCGTTGAGTTTGGATGTGTACATATCAGTGGTGGAGTGAAGACCGGCGATATTCACATACATTTGAAGGCCCTCTTTGCCTTTGCGGGTCGATGGGTCAAATATCGGATTGGGTTTGAACGTAATCCTGCCAAGAGGCGTTTTTACGGTGGAGAAACCTGGTTGTAGATTATACTCCTCCTTATATTTCACCACTTTTCCGTCGGCCACTTTGCTGATTTTGTAAAGCTTCGCAGAGCCGTCGGGAGCGATATCTATGCGGAAAGCTCCTGCATCCTCTGTGCCCATATCCTCAAAATCCACGATATATGGTGCTGTTGTGCCAAAGAGTGTGGTGCCATGGAAAGTGCCCTTTTCAGTGTAGTTCACGCGCAGGTGAAGGTTGAGCACCACCTGCTGCATCACGGCAGGCGACATCAGAGAGATCATTTCGTTATATACATTGGTCTTTGTGCTGAAAAGACCGAGCTGGGAGAAAGAACCGGCCACCTCGCCGATACCGCCGCCACTGTCTTGGTCCTTGATCAGGACCTGCATGCTACGCTGATAAGCGGGTTGCTGACGCAGAATGTAGAGCACGCCGATTCCCAGGAAGCATACTAACGAAACTACAAACCATTTCCAGTGGGCAGCGCATTCCTGAAGGAATGAGTTCATAGAGAAGGATGACTGCTGTTCAGTCTTCTCGTCGGCGCTGTTCTGTATTTTATCTTTAGCCATTTTATGCGACTGATTATTTCTTGATGAATACGCCCACGGTGGTTACAGCCGTGGTGATAAGAGATGCCACCGAAATCCAGAAACTTGTGGAAAGGGCGTTATTGCCGTTCACAGTGGTCTCACGCTTGCGGCGGTCGTTGGGGCTCACCACTATCACATCTCCCTGCTGGAGCCAGTAACCCGGGCTCTGCATAGTTTTCTCGGCATTGGTTATATCCAATGTATAGACCTTCATCTGTCCGTCCTCTTCGCGGAACACCTTGACATCCGTTCTCTTGCCGTCAATCTTGATATCCTGAGCCAGTGCAAGACCCTCGAGAATTGAAATGCGATCCTTGTTGAAGTCATATCTTCCTGGCATCTCAACCTCGCCAAGCACACTGATGCCGGTGTTGACAAATTCCACCGTGACCTGAGGATCCTTGGCGAGTTGACGTCCCATGATCTCACCCTTGATAAAGCCTGAAAGTTCTGAACGGGTCATGCCTGCCACTTTGAGAACGCCAAGCACAGGGAAATCAATCGTGCCCTGTGGCGACACCGTATATGTGGCGATTCCTTCGCTGGAACTTGCAGTGTAATTTTTCACCTGAGCCGTGCCATTTAATGATGTGATTGTACCGACGCGTGAGCTATACACCGGAAGATTGAAGATTTCGCTGATTTCAGGATCCTTTGCCTTGACCACTATATTCAGTTTGTCTTCCGGACGCACTGTGATTGTTTTCTCCGGCGCCAGCATAACAGTGGATATCGCATCGGTATCCTGGAAATATGTCACATCCTTTGGAGGCTTGCATCCCGTAAGCGCCAGCAATGCCGTCACGCCCAATGCAAGAGTAAGTATTGATTTTCTCATATCTTTTTTATAAGCACACTTCTGGAGTTTCAATATTCTATAACGTATCAATCATATAATTTCGTACCCGTTTTGCGCTCACGAATCCGAATTAATTTTGTGAGCAACATATTAAGGACTATCCATAAGACAAGGTCGAGCAGCAGAATGAGCGTACACGACAAATATGGAGAGGCAACAATATTAAGCATAATTAATGCAGCATCGGCAAACAGAATTATCACCAGCGCCACAGACTGTCGGAGTCCCAAGGCAAGCAGTTTGTGATGGATGTGACACCTGTCAGGGAGGAACGGGTTCTTACGACGCTTCATCCTGTGAAAGAAGACCCTCATCACATCGAGACACGGCAACATGAGCGGCGCTATGGCAAGCACGCTGGGATTAAAGTTGGAATGCAGGTCAGCGCGAGGAATGCAGGTCACCGTAATCGACAGGAAGGCAAGGATTGTTCCCATAGTAAGCGATCCGGTGTCGCCCATGAAGATCTTGGTGTGTGTTTCCGCTTTGCCAAACACATTGTAATAGAAGAACGGCACGAGGGTTCCGAGAGCGGCGGCTGTGAGCATGGCATATACATATTGCCCTGACGAAATGAACACATAGCTGAAGAAGATCAGCGCTATCGCGCTCAGACCGGTGGCAAGACCATCGATGCCGTCTATTAGATTCAAGGCATTAATCACATAAACCACAAAGAATCCTGTAAACAGAATCCCGACCCACACGGGCATCTTGAATATGCCTACGAAGCCGAATAGGTCGCCCACCCATGTGCCTGACATCACTATTAGTGCAGCACCGCCTATCTGCAGCAGGAATTTGGCGCGATAACGCACTCCCACAAGGTCGTCGGCAATGCCGGTAACATACATCAGTATCAAAGCGCAGAGCAAGAAGAACACCGGCACTATGACATCATGAAGCGCCGGTCCCATCTCCGCATATGAGAAACGGAGACTGAATCCTGTCACAACGCAGAACGAGAATATCAGCGAAGGGAAAAAGGCTATGCCCCCTAATCTCGGCACAGATCCACGATGAATCTTGCGTTCGTCAACATCATCGAAGAGTCGCCTGCGAAACGCAATAAGCAATATCTTCGGGATGATGAATCCGGCGAGTATCGTGGACAGCACGAAGCAAAATATATAATTCTCCAACCAATAGGCCATGGGGATGTAGTGATGTTTTTCGAAACGCCCTAAAAATTCAGGACTAAAAAGAAGATTTGTGCAATTTTACTTGCCACTTTTATCAGAGTGCAAATTTAGATAAAAATTTTGAGATTTCTACACCGGCAACATAAAAAAACAAGGCTGACGCGCTGATTTCTGTCCCCTCCTGCGTGCTCTTAGTCACA
>CAJLTZ010000016.1 GCA_905209725.1 uncultured Muribaculaceae bacterium | reverse complement strand
TCTACTTATCAGAAAGTTGGACTCACTGCTTTATGGTTTAGCGGACAGTAATAATTTTTGTCCTATCTTAAGGTTATACCTGTCTCGCAGCTTCCGGCCATCTTCGACCTTTTGGTTCAGTCACATAGCCCGCTATGCTCCTTCACCTGCAAGGCCAAATATGACCGAAATCTGCGACCCCTGCGTTAACATTTTTTGTGGGATGGGGTCTAAAATGTGTATGACAATTCACTTGAAGATGTAAAGGCTCAGCCTCTTTTTAGATTGCGAGACGGTAAATTGGGCAAAGAGTATGTGCAGAACATGCCAGAGTGGGCGAAAAATATATTGCCATTAAGTTAGAGTTTAGGTTCAGCCCACTGATATTCGGAGAAATTTTGTAATTTTGTAATTTACTTGGGGCTTGGAAACGGGTGGGGATTTTCCGGGTTTCTCCTATGCTGGAATTTACTTGTTTGAATCTATCTTGATGAATCTAAATAGAATTTCTTCGGTGGGGCTGCTTGAATACAGGCTTCGAGAGTTTAAATGCAGGCTTGGTGAGCTTGGATATAGGCTTGGATTGCTTAAATGCTGGCGGGGGGCGGCGTGCTGCCTCTTGGCGGGGATGGTGCTGGCGGGTTGTGGGAAGGACCCGTTTGACCACGTAAAGGACGACGGGGGAGCGCCGGATGGGGAGGCGCGCCTGGAGACTCCTGAAAATGTAGGGGATAACGGGGATGGGAGAGAAAATAATGGGGATGCGGCTACGGCAGGGCTGTCGGGGCTGACTCCGGAGATTCCGCCGCTGCCTGCGGATCTGCCGGAGAAGCGGCTCACCGGGACACGGCATGGCAACCGGATTCCGCTCTATACCATCGGGCCGCTGCGCGAGATCTTTAATGACTCCAACAAATACCAGTATGCCTTTGCCGAAAGGCTCGGTATTGCGCCGATCCGCACGCTGGCTGATGCGTTTTATGTTCGCAGGCCGATTGTGAAGATTGAGAGCAACGAGTTTTATGAGGTTGACACGCTAACGCATTCGATGCCATTCCTTGTGCCGGAGGCTGCGGAATTGCTATCCACTGTTGGGCGCAATTTCATCGACTCGCTGAAGCGGCGTGGTGCTGATAATTACCGGGTACGGGTCACTTCGCTGCTCCGTTCGCCACATTCGGTGAAGAAACTGCGGCGGGTGAACAGGAATGCAACCGACTCCTCGACGCATCAGTTTGGCACTACATTCGATCTTTCCTATACACGCTTCTATTGCCTGGACGAGACAAAGAAAATCGACGAGGGGGATCTGAAGAATCTTCTTGCGGAGGTGCTTTTCGACCTCCGGAGGCGGAATAAATGCCTGGTGAAATTTGAGAGGAAGACTGCCTGCTATCATGTGACTGTTACAGGGATATGAAAATAAATAGGGCAGGAGATGCAGTGCAGCCGCTCCGCGGCTTGAAATCAGGGATTGGGTATTGGGAACTTTGGGGAGAGGATTAATGTTATTACTTTAAGGGGGCTTTGGGATTGATGATTGAACATTCAACTTTAGAAGAAGATTAAGTATGACCCGCAAATTAGTTAATGCATATTTTGAGTGTATTTTCGAGTGATTTGTGTGAGTCCGAGAAGGAGCGATGCGGGCATCGTGACTGAGCGGAGTCGCACAAAGCGCCGAAAAGACGCCAAAAGATGCGTTGACTAATCAATACATTAAATAAATTCGGTGTCATACTTATAACTCAAAATTGATATATATATATGGACAAATTAAGTTATGCCTGGGGCTTTCTGATGGGCCGCCAGTTGAAGGGAATGGGCGTTCAGGAACTGAACCTCGACGATTTCCGCGAGGGTGTGGATGCCGCATTCAATGAGAAGGAGCCGAAAATCTCCCCCGAGGAGGCTCAGAAACTTATCTCCGAATATCTTGGAGAGCTTCAGGCCAAGGCCGAGAAGGTTGCCCGCGAGGCAGGCGAGAAATTCCTTGCCGAGAACAAGAAGAACGAACAGGTGAAGGAGACAGCCTCCGGTCTGCAGTATGTCGTAGAGAAAGAGGGCACAGGCGAGCAGCCTAAGGCCACAGATGAGGTGACTGTTCACTACACAGGCCGTCTGCTCGACGGAACTGTTTTCGACTCGAGCGTGAACCGTGGCGAACCGGCCACATTCCCCCTCAACCGCGTGATTCCGGGTTGGACCGAAGGTGTGCAGCTGATGAAAGAGGGCGCCAAATACACTTTCTTCATTCCCTCCGACCTCGCATATGGCGCACAGGGCGTGCCCAATGCGATTCCGCCTCATTCCACTCTGATATTTGATGTAGAACTCATAAAAGTGATCCGCAAATGAGAAAGCAAGCGATAGCAATAGCGCTTTGTGCAGCGGCGCTTCCGGGAATGATATCCTGCTCGCAGAAGCAGAAGAATGCAGAAAGCGACACGGCAGCTGTTGAGGAAGTGCTCAATCAGGATTCAGAGCCGGCACAGGAACTCGACTCTCTGGCACAGATTTTCAAGGATGGCGCACGCAAGAGCGACGTGGCCACCGATACCACCTTCGCCGTGACACCGTCAGGACTGAAGTATATGGTGATGAAAGAGGGCACAGGCAAGTCGCCGAAGGCCACGGATGAAGTCACCGTGCATTATACCGGCCAGCTTCTCGACGGCACAGTGTTCGACTCGAGCGTGGCACGTGGCGAACCCGCCACATTCCCGCTCAACCAGGTGATAGCCGGTTGGACAGAGGGCCTTCAGTTGATGAAAGAGGGGGGCACTACGATCTTCTACATTCCCTCCGACATCGCGTATGGGCCTAATGGCAATCCTCCTGTGATACCGCCTGCAGCCGACCTGATTTTCACCGTAGAACTCATCAAGGTTAACTAAAGATGACAACCAACCGCAACCGTAAAAAGGCTGCCGCCGCGATTCTTGTCGCGACGGCGGCCGTTTCGCTGCTATTCGGAGCCTGCAAGGGGCGCACGATGCAGAATATGGAGCCCACGGGCGACACCGTGGAGGTGGAGATAGCTCCAGCCGCCACAGACACCGTGACAACCGACACCATTAACTATTGAGAAATGCACAAACTTACACATGTCTTTTTGAGCGCCCTGCTGGCGCTGCCACTAATCTCATGTCATGACAACACGGGGCGGGAGCTGTCGGAGATCCGCAATGCTGATGCAGCCGACTCTGTGGCTTATCTGTTCGGGCGGATGAAGGCTCATGAATACTGGCAATATGCCACGAGCGACACCGTTTACCGCCATCGCGACCAGATTGACAGTTATCTGGAGGGTGTTGAGGACGCCCTGCACGCCGTGCGCGACAACGACCCTGCATATAATGCAGGCCGCCGCATGGGCCTGCGCCTTGCCAACATAATGGAGACCATGAAGGTACGTTATAACCTGGATATAGACAAGGAGATGGTGCTCGACGGTTTCCAGTACGGCTTGCGGGATGATTATGACCAGGATGAATTGCAGGTGCAGCAGGACTTCTACGAGATACTCGACCGTTTCAAGGCGAAGAAAGAGGTGAGCGACCGCAAGGAGGCACTCGAGGCCATCCGCAAGGAGGCAACATTGGGTCACTATTCAAAAATCAGCGACAACCTTTATTGCCGTCTGCAGAAACCCGGGGAGGGGCCCAAGGCAAAGCGTGGCCAGCAGATATATGCCGCTGTGGACTATGCTCGCATCAACGGCGATGATATCGGCATCCCCTCTCCCGACCAGATGGTGGTGGGCTCGAAAGGGATGCCGGAAGTGCTCATCACGGCCTTCTGCCAGCTCAGCAAGGGTGGAAGAGCCACATTCCTGACGTCGGCGCTTGCATTGTTCGGTCGCAGGGCCGATGTGATGAATCTCGAGCCGGCCGACCCGGTGGTGGTGACCATTACGCTCAATGACATTGTGACAGAGGGGAATGGACTGGATTCGAACAAATTACCTGTGATACATTGATATGAACGTACGTCCGAAAAAATCGTTAGGGCAGCATTTTCTCAAGGATGAGGATGTGGCCCGCAAGATAGCGCAGACCATAGATGCATCGGAACTGCCTCCGGCGCACGCACCGGAATGGGGCACGCTTCCGATTTTGGAGATAGGTCCCGGCATGGGCGTGCTCACCAAATATCTGCTCGACAGCGGCAGGGAAGTACGAGCCGTGGAACTCGACTCCGAATCGGTAGAATTTCTTGCCAAACTATATCCGCAACTCAATGTGATAGAGGGCGATTTCCTGAAGATGGACCTCTCCACTCTATTCCCTTCGGAATTTGCGCTTATCGGCAACTATCCCTATAATATATCATCGCAGATATTCTTCCGGGTTCTTGATTACAGGGAGCGGATGCCGGTGGTTTCGGGGATGCTTCAGAAGGAGGTGGCGGAGCGGATCTGCGCGGCTCCGGGGAGCCGGTCGCGTGGCATATTGTCGGTGTTGCTTCAGGCATGGTATGATTGCGAATATCTCTTCACGGTGGAGCCCTTTGTGTTTACTCCGCCGCCCAAGGTGAGATCGGGGGTGCTGAGGCTTACGCGCAACTCACGCACTGATCTGGGATGCGACGAGGCCGCATTCAAGCGCGTGGTAAAGACGGCCTTCGGTCAGCGGCGCAAGACCTTGCGCAATTCCCTATCGGGGCTTATAAAGCCCGGCAGCGAACTGCTCAGCGACCCGATGCTGACGCTCCGTCCGGAGCGGCTTTCAGTGGAGGATTTCATCTCTCTTACGCAGAGAATCTGCCAGTAGGGGGGCATAACTTTAGCCATAATTCTGCTGATTGAAAGTGTGGAAGTGCGGGGATTTTGCAGTATCCGCATTTTTTTCTTAAATTTGCGAATCTAAGGAATAAGAAATGAAAAAAGCGCTAATCACGGGTATCACAGGCCAGGACGGGTCTTTTCTCGCTGAGTTTCTTCTCGAGAAGGGTTATGACGTGCATGGTATCATCCGCCGCTCGTCGGTGGATTTCCGCGAGAGGATAGCCCATTTGGAGGGACATCCCCATTTCCATCTGCATTACGGGGATCTGTCCGACTCAATGTCAATAATAAAGATAGTCGGGAACGTGCGTCCTGACGAGATATATAATCTTGCCGCGCAGAGCCATGTGCAGGTGTCGTTTGATTCGCCGGAATATACGGCCAATATCGATGCCACGGGCGTGTTGCGACTTTTAGAGGCGATAAGGGTTTGCGGCCTCACGGAGACGTGCCGCTTCTATCAGGCTTCCACATCGGAGCTCTACGGTAAGGTGGAGCAGGTTCCGCAGAATGAGGAGACGCCCTTCCATCCCTATAGTCCTTATGCAGTGGCCAAGCTTTATGGCTTCTGGATAGTGAGGGAATATCGTGAGGCATACCACATGTATGCCTGCTCCGGGATTCTATTCAACCATGAATCGGAGCGGCGCGGGGAGACCTTCGTGACGCGTAAGATATCGCTTGCGGCAGCCCGCATAGCGCAGGGTAAGCAGGATAAGCTCTATTTGGGGAATCTGTCGTCGCTGCGCGACTGGGGATATGCGCCGGACTATGTGGAGTGCATGTGGCTGATTCTTCAGCAGCCGAAGCCTGACGACTATGTGATAGCCACGGGCGTGCAGCATTCCGTTCGCGACTTCTGCCAGTTGGCGTTCCGCCGCGTGGGAATTGAACTACGCTGGGAGGGAGAAGGCCCTGACGAAAAGGGAATCGATATGGCCACAGGGAAGACGCTTGTAGAGGTTTCGCCTGATTTCTATCGCCCCACGGATGTGGTGAATCTGCTCGGTGACCCGACAAAGGCTAAGAGCAAACTTGGCTGGAATCCCTCGAAAACGCCCTTCGAGCAGCTTGTGAATATCATGGTAGATGCTGATATGGCCAAGGTGGCTGTGGAGCGCGCCGGAGATTCGGTAAAGACAAATCTTGCCGAATATCTTGAAAAGGGGATTGTGAAATAGAGATTGAAAAAACTTAAGGTTATGAATATACTTATCACCGGGGGTGCGGGATTTATCGGTTCGCATGTGGTGCGTCTTTTTGTGAGCAAATATCCTGATTATCATATTGTTTGCCTTGATAAGCTTACCTATGCCGGCAACCTTGCCAATCTAAAGGATATAGAGAATGCGCCGAATTATACATTCGTGCGCGCCGATATCTGCGATTTCGACAAGATGCGCGAGATAATCGAGAAGTATAAGGTTGAAGGCATCATCCACCTTGCTGCTGAGAGCCATGTGGACCGTTCAATCCTTGACCCGTTCACATTCGCCCGCACGAATGTGATGGGAACGCTTTCGCTGCTTCAGGCTGCTAAGATCTACTGGGAGTCGCTGCCCGAGCGCTATGAGGGGAAGCTCTTCTACCATATCTCCACGGATGAGGTTTATGGGGCGCTGGAGCTGACTGATCCGGAGGGAATCGCGTCGCCATTCACCACAACTGCCTCCTCGTCGCAGCATCATCTGGCATTCGGGTCGGAATTCTTTCTGGAGACCACGAAATATAATCCACATTCGCCCTATTCGGCCTCTAAGGCAGCGAGCGACCATTTCGTGCGCGCCTATCACGACACCTACGGCATGCCGTCGATAGTGACCAATTGCTCCAACAATTATGGCCCCTATCAATTCCCGGAGAAACTGATTCCTCTCTTCATCAACAATATCCGCCACCGCAAGCCGCTGCCGGTATATGGCAAGGGTGAGAATGTTCGCGACTGGCTCTACGTAGAGGACCATGCCCGCGCCATCGACCTTATATTCCACAAGGGGAAGCCTGCCGAGACCTATAATATCGGCGGTTTCAACGAATGGAAGAATATCGACCTTATCCGCGTGGTGATAAAGACTGTGGACAGGCTTTTAGGTAATCCTGAGGGCTATTCGGATGATCTGATCACTTATGTCACCGACCGCAAGGGGCATGATATGCGCTATGCTATCGACTCGCGCAAACTGCAGAGGGAACTCGGTTGGGAACCGTCGCTGCAATTTGAGGAGGGAATCGAGAAGACTGTGAAATGGTATCTTGAGAACCAGGAATGGCTTGACAATATCACATCGGGCGATTACGAGAAATATTACGACCGGATGTACAAGGGGAGATAATCCTCTTTGATTGAAGATTCTTTCTGATTGGCGATTTGGGGGATTTTGGTCAAAAAGAAATAGGCCGACTCACGTCGGCCTTCTTTCTTCAATTAAAACAACAATAACAACTTTTTCAGAACGCTTATAACAGCAGTATATTCATACTGTGGCTTTCTTTAATAACCTTTCGAGAATATAACATTGCTTTTGGCGGGAATGTTCTTGATCAGGGGAATAAAATTTGTAAAATTCTTTAAAATTTTATTTATCTCGCTGAGGGATAGATATTTTTATAGTGCAGTCGCTCCGCGACTTTGAAGCCGCAAGCGGCTTAAGCTTGGGACGGATTCGCTTGGGGGAATGCGGGGATGACTGGGGAGGATTGGGAGGATAAATTTTGATGGGATGAAGGAATTGATTAATAAATATGTCTGGATTGTGGATACGCTCAATCGATATGGGCGGTTGTCGCGTGCTGAGTTGAATGAGCTTTGGATTCGTTCGGTGCATTCCGATGGCAATCCTATTCCCGAACGCACGTTTTTCTATTATCGGCGCGGCATCGAGGAGAATTTCCATATCGACATTAATTGCGACCAGACAGGGAAATATTATATCGACTCCGGTTCGCAGGCTCAGAATAGGGTGGTCACCAACTGGCTGCTGGAATCTTATGCGGTTAACAGCGCGCTTAAGGAGAGTTCGATACCTGCGGACAGGGTTGCTGTGGAGGATGTTCCTTCGGCGCGTGAGTTTCTGCCAACGGTGCTGACATCAATCGGGGCGGCGACGAAGGTGAAATTCACTTACGCCGGATTCTCACGCACACGGCCGGAGACGGGGATTGTGTTCAGTCCCTATTTTGTGAAGAGATATAAGCAGCGCTGGTATATGGTGGGGCTTCGGGAGAAGAGCAATGATATCCGCACCTATGCGCTCGACCGCATCAAGGAGATGGCGAGCCTTCCGGAGCATTTCGAACTGCCGCCGGTGACGCCCGGAAAATTCTTTGAGAATATGATTGGAATCACTGTTTCAAAGGCACCTGTGCGGACTGTGAAGATAATGACCACTCCGGTACAGGCGAAATATTTCCGGGCGCTCCCATTCCACGCCACGCAAGAGGAGACTCTGCACGATGATTATTCAGTGTTCACTTATAGGCTGAAATTGAATTATGAGCTTGTGCATGAATTGCTTGGTTATGGGTCGGCTGTGAAGGTTCTTGAGCCGCTGGAGCTGATTCTGATGATGCAGGATGAACTCAATGCCATGCAAAGGCTTTATACTGATAGGGAGGCGATTCCGAAATGATTTTGAATTTAGAGTTTAGAAATTATGGCAGATTCGAATTTTATAGATTATGTGAAGATACTATGCCGCTCTGGGAAGGGTGGCGCCGGTTCGCATCATTATCACCGTGCGAAATATATACCGAAAGGGGGTCCTGACGGCGGCGACGGAGGCCGAGGAGGCCATATCATATTGCGGGGCAACTCTCATATGTGGACATTGCTTCCGCTTCGCTATCAGCGGCACGTGTTCGCCACCAACGGCCAGAGCGGTGGCGCCAACCGCAGCCACGGCAGCGATGGCGAGGACCGCGTGATTGAGGTGCCAGTGGGCACGGCGGTCTTTGATGCTGACTCCGGGGAATTCCTCTGTGAGGTGACGGAGGACGGGCAGGAAATCAATCTGCTGCGCGGCGGCAAGGGGGGGCTTGGCAACTGCCATTTCGCCACATCCACCAACCGCGCTCCGCGCTATGCGCAGCCTGGTCAGCCTGCCATCGAGAAGGCTGTGGTGCTTGAGTTAAAGCTGCTGGGAGATGTGGGTCTTGTTGGATTTCCCAATGCCGGCAAGTCGACGCTCCTCTCCGCGCTCTCGGCCGCGAAACCCAAGATCGCAGACTATCCTTTCACCACGATGGAGCCGTCGCTTGGCATCGTGGACTATCGTGGAGGCAATTCATTCGTGATGGCCGATATCCCCGGAATCATCGAGGGAGCATCGGAGGGGAAGGGTCTTGGCCTTAGATTCCTGAGGCATATCGAGCGCAATGCGGTGCTTCTCTTTATGGTCCCGGCCGACTCTGATGACATCGCTCACGATTATGAGGTGTTGCTGCACGAACTTCGTGAATTCAATCCCGACCTTGCCGACAAATGCCGAGTGCTTGCAGTGACGAAAGCGGATATGCTTGATGATGAACTTCGCGATGAGATAGCCGCTACGCTGCCTAAGGATATCCCTACGGTATTCATATCGGCGGTGACCGGACAGGGGCTCACAGAGCTCAAGGATCTGCTCTGGCGCGAGATCAACTCCGAGGATAATGTCTCAGACTTCCATATTACCCACAGGCCTCTCGATGTGCGTCATCGCGTGGAAGAGGAGGACAATTTCATCTTCGATCAGCCGGAGATTGACGACGATGAACAGCAGATGCCAGAGACCGATGAAGACTGGGAATCGGAATTCTGGGATGAGGAGTCGAGTGTGAATTGATTAGGGAATTAGGAATTAGGAATTAGGAATTAGGGATTGGGGATTAGGATTGGGGATTAGGATTGGGGATTAGGATTGGGGATAGAATTTTAGATTTAGAAGATGAAACTGATTCAGATAGACCTCAAGCAGATTCTAAAGGCGCGCGGGCTTCATTTGCCGGGCTTTATTGTGGGTTGGCTTGAGCGGCTCATCCGTCAGGATGAACTGAATGGAGTGTTGCGCGCCACATATCCCTCCACGGGTTCTGAATTTGCGGAAAAGACCTATGAATATTTCTCGCTTGGGCTTGAAGTGGAAGGTATGGACAAACTGGCGGATGATGGGAGGTATGTATTTGCGTCAAATCATCCCCTTGGCGGCCTTGACGGCATCGGGTTGATACTTGCCCTTGGGAAGAAATTTGGAGACGCGAGAATCGCATTTTTGGTGAATGACCTGCTGATGAATGTGGAGCCGTTGAGGCCGGTGTTTCTCCCGATCAATAAATTCGGGGCGCAGGGGCGCGAATCGGCGCGCGCCATCAATGAAGCCTATGCGTCGGAGGATAAGCAGATACTTGTATTCCCGGCGGGATTGGTTTCGCGGTTGCAACCATCGGGAAAGATAGCGGATTTAGCGTGGCAGAAATCCTTTGTGGTGAAGGCGCTGGAATCCGGGAGGGATGTAGTGCCGGTGACCTTCATCGGCGAGAACCGGCGTAAATTCTATAAACTGGCCCGTTGGCGGAAGCGCTTGCACATTCCTTTCAATCTGGAGCAGGTGATGCTTCCGGCTGAGGTTGTGGAATCTCGCGGGAAGCGATTCAAGGTGATCTTCCACGAGCCGATAGCGCACGCCACCCTCAAGCAATGGCGGGCCGAAGGGAAAACCTTTGATGAGATAGCGTCTGAAATCAGGGCTTATTTGTGATCAGACAGAGACTTCGGCTTTGATATGTGGGTGGGGGTCGTAGCCTTCGAGATGGAAATCATCATAATCGAAGGAGAAAATATCTTTCTTTTCGGGGTTGATGATCATCTTCGGCAGTTGGCGCGGCTCACGCGATAGCTGGAGGCGGGCCTGGTCGAGATGGTTGAGATAGATATGAGCGTCGCCGAGAGTGTGGATGAAATCGCCCGGCTGGAGGCCTGTGCACTGGGCCATCATCATAGTGAGCAGCGCGTATGAAGCGATATTGAACGGGACGCCGAGGAAACAGTCGGCGCTGCGCTGATAAAGCTGGCAGGAGAGGCGTCCGTTAGCCACATAGAATTGGAAAAGGATATGGCATGGCAGGAGATTCATCTTGTCCAGGTCGGCCACGTTCCATGCGCTCACGATTATTCTGCGAGAGTCTGGATTATGCTTGATATCGTGAACGGCTTGGGAAATCTGGTCGATAGAACCGCCATTGTAGTCGGGCCAGGAGCGCCACTGGAAACCATATATATGTCCGAGGTCGCCATCGGGGTCGGCCCATTCATTCCATATCCTCACGCCCCTTTCCTGGAGCCAGCGGGCATTTGTGTTACCCTGCAGGAACCAGAGGAGCTCATAGATGATGCTCTTGAGATGAAGTTTCTTGGTGGTGATGAGCGGAAAACCCTTGCTGAGATCAAAGCGCATCTGATAGCCGAAGGTAGAGATGGTTCCTGTGCCGGTTCGGTCGTGGCGGAGAGTGCCGTCGGAGAGGATATGGGAGAGCAGGTCGAGGTATTGTTTCATCGGGAAGATTTTTTTACGCAGCGGAAAAGCGGGGTTGCGGGGCGGCCTGGATTCATTTTGAACCGGATAGCTTCGCGAGGACATTTTGCGGCGCATTTGAGGCACCGCACGCAGCGCTGGTTGTCGATATATCTTGAGACAGTTTTAACGCAACTTGCAGAGCAGACCTCCTCGCAGATTCCGCAGGCATCGCAGGCGTCATGGTCGATGTAAAGTTTGAAAAGGGAATAATCCGACACATATCCCAAGGCGATTCCGAAAGGGCATATGGAAGTGCAACCGCGGCGGCCGAAGAGGGCGGACACGCAGCAAAGGATGATGAGGGATATGAGTCCGGCAGCGATTCCGAATACGCCGCCGATGCCGATTTCCGTCCAATAGCTCTGGGAGGGGGAAAGACGGAGGGCATTCACGATATTTGCGGTGAAATGCCAAGGCTCGGTGAGATAGATGAAAATCGGGGGCGCCAGGAATATGCAGATGGCATAAATCCAGAGGATATGGATGCGATGCGGATTAGGGTGCCGATAGCTGTAATGGCGCGGCTTGCGGGATATTGTGCGGCTGATAGCGGCGCAGATATCTGTGATAGTGCCCACGGGGCATACCACAGCGCAATAGAAGCGGCCGAAGAGGAGAGTGATGCCGAGCCAGATGAGCGAGACTCCGGCCGAAGCAGCGAGAGAGGAGAGGAGGATTTGTGAATGATAAGCCACCGTGGCCATCGGGTGTACCTTCACGCCGAAGACTATGCAGGCGATGGACGCCAGCAAGAAAATCAACGCGAGAAGGACCCGGATGCCATGGAGCTGTTTCATAAATTAGCGTTTACCGCCCTTTTTCTGCTGTTCGCGGAGCATAGCCTGCTGCTGACGCTGCATCTCCTCGAGGCGAGCCATGAAGCCCGATTTCTTCTTGGGCTTGGCGGCTGCTTCTTTCATACGGCGGCGCACGTCGTCCTCCTTGATGAAGAGGCGGAATGCGTATGTCTGTATGATAGTGATGAGAAGCGACAGGAAGTAATAATACGACAGGCCGGCTGCGTAATTATTGAAGAAAATCATAAAGAAGACGGGCATCAGATACATCATCCACTTCATGCCGGGCATTGTGTTGGCCTGATTCTGGGTGTTGAGGTAAGTGTAGATGATATTTGTGGCCGTCATCAGGAGGCAGAAGAGGGAGATATGGTTACCGAAATATTTGGTGACGAGTGGGATGTTTCCGCTCCAGGACACGATGGCATCAGGAGCGGAGAGGTCGTGAGCCCAGAGGAAACTCTGTCCGCGGAGTTCTATGCAAGATGGGAAGAATGAGAACATCGCGAAGAGGATAGGCATCTGGAGCAGGAGCGGGAGGCAACCCGACATCGGCGAAGCGCCGGCTCGGGAATAGAGTTCCATCGTTTTCTGCTGGCGTTTGAGCGCATTGTCCTGGCCGGGATATTTGTCGTTGATGGCCTTGATGTCCGGGGCAAGCACTCGCATCACGGCCTGGCTGCGGTAGCTCTTGATGGTGAGGGGGAAGAGCACCAGCTTGATGAAGATGGTGAGCAGCAGGATAATGATGCCATAGTTGGAGATGAACTTGCCGAGGAAATTGAATACAGGGATAACGACACCTGTATTAATCCAGCGGAAGATGCTCCAGCCGAGAGGGATAAGTTTTGTGAGGCTGAGATCCTCATCGGGGAGGATTGTTTCATCGAGATCGGAAAGGAGAGGATAGAGGTTGGGGCCGATGTAGAGATGGAAAGAAGCGGGCACCTGAGAGTTCCAGTTGTAATCATTCACCACAGCCTCGGCCTGGAGCGACTTGAGATAGTCGGAGCCCTGGAGCACGGTGCTCTGGAAGTCGGCGGTGTTGAAAGCGCGGTCGGCAATCATCACGGAGGAGAAGAACTGGTTTTTAAAGCCGATCCAGCGGACCTTTGCCTTGCGTTCCTCGGTATCGTCGGAGGCCTCGGAGAGGTTTTCCACGCTGCCGCCGGCATATTTGTAGTAGAGTGCGGAATTGCGCTCCTCAAACATACGTCCCTTCTCCTGACGCTTGATGTCCTGGGTCCAGGTGAAGCCGAGGTTTCGGTTGTTGCTCTGGGCGATTTCGGCCATGTTCTTTTGCACCACGCGGATTTTCACCACGTAGCTGTCGCCCTTGGGGAGGGTGTATTCGATTCCCCAGAAAGCGTCGGGAGCCACATTGAGGGCCATGCGCACGGTGGAGTCGTTGACCATCGTGGGGGTAAAGAAGAGGTCGGCGGTTTCGATAGGCGATGGGAGCGGGAGCTGGAAATTGAAGCAATTCTTGTCGCCCTCGAATATAACCACAGGATGTGTGGACTTGTCGGTTTCGTCGGAATTATATTCGGAGGTGTATTTCTTCAGTTCGGCGCGGGTGATGGAACCGGACTTGGAACTGAGCTGGAGAGCGAGGACATCGTTCTCGAGCTTGACGGTCTGGTTGGTGCCGGAGAGGAAATTGGCGAATCGACCATACTTTCCGAGCGAGATAGAAGCCTGTCGCACGGCGTCGATGGCCTTTCGCTGTTCGGCCACGGTCATCTTGCTGAGGTCGCCGGCCACTACGTCGGCCCATTGGAGATTACGGCCGGAGACATTGACGGTGCCATAGATGGAATCGCGGCTGAGGGTAAGGTTGAGCGCGCCCTGATTGAGGGAATAGGTGCGGGAAGAGTCGGCAGCGACCTTCACGGTGCCATTCTCGGAGATATTCTTCACGAGCCATTCCTGCTCCTGGGGAGTGAGGGAATCGAGCGAAGCAGCCACGGGAGTCTCTGTGGTGACGTCGGGGGATTCGGCCTTCTGATTCTCGGGTTCGTTTTTGGGCGAGAGCCACATGAACACCGCGAACACGAGGAACATCAGCAGCAGGCCGTTGAGAGTGTTCTTATCCATTTGTTATTTTTCTTCGGAGTATTTTATAGCGGCTTTCACGAAATCCAGGAAAATAGGATTAGGATGAAGCACGGTGCTTTGATATTCAGGATGATATTGAGTGCCGACGAACCATCGTTTGCCGGGGATTTCCACTACTTCCACAAGTTTAGTTTCGGGGTTTTCGCCCACGCATTTCATGCCGGCCTCCTCGAATTGGGAGCGGAAGTCGCTGTTGAATTCGAAGCGGTGTCGGTGGCGTTCGCTGATTTCGGTGTCGCCATATGCGCGGGCTGCTATGGAGTCGGGGTCGAGGCGGCATTTGAAGGCGCCGAGACGCATTGTGCCGCCCATATTTGAGATGGACTTCTGCTCCTCCATAAGGTCGATGACATTATATGGGGTCTTGGTGTCCATTTCGGTGGAGTTGGCGTTTACCATGCCGAGCACGTCGCGGGCGAACTCGATCACCATGCATTGCATTCCGAGGCAGATGCCGAAAGTGGGGACATCATGTTCGCGGCACCATTTAAGGGCCACGAACTTACCTTCGATACCTCTCTGTCCGAACCCGGGGGCGATGATGACGCCGTCCATATCGCGGAGCTGTTCGTCTACGTTCTGGTCGGTGAGTTTTTCGGAGGAGATGTATTGGAGTTTGAGTTTGTGGTCGAGGTGAGTGGCGCTCTGCATGAGGGCTTCGGAGATAGACTTGTAGGCGTCCTGGAGTTCGACATATTTGCCGACGAGGCCGATTTTGACCACCTTTTCGGCATTGGCGAGCTGGTGGAGGAATTTGTTCCAGGCGGAGAGATCGGGTTCGGGACGGAGGTCGGCATCGGTGAGTTTGACCACCATCTGGTCGAGGAGCTGCTCGTGCATACGGAGAGGCACCTGATAGATTGTTGGCTGGTCGACGCTCTGGATCACGGCCTCGGGGGCGACGTTGCAGAACTGGCCCACTTTCCGGCGCATTGCGAGGGGGAGTTCCTTTTCGGTTCGGAGCACGAGGATGTCGGGCTGGATGCCGAGGCTCTGGAGTTGTTTGACGCTATGCTGTGTGGGCTTGGTTTTTAATTCTTTTGCGGCGTGGAGGTAAGGGACGTAAGTGAGGTGGATAAGGACGGCGTTGCGGCCGAGTTCCCATTTGAGCTGGCGGACGGCTTCGAGGAAGGGGGTAGATTCGATATCGCCCACGGTGCCGCCGATTTCTGTTATGACGAAATCGTAGTCGCCGGTGTTGCCTAGGAGCTTGACGTTGCGTTTTATTTCGTCGGTGATGTGGGGGATAATCTGGACTGTTTTGCCGAGATAGTCGCCGCGGCGTTCTTTATCGATTACGCTCTGGTAGATGCGGCCGGTAGTGATGTTGTTGGCTCGGGATGTGTGTATGTCGGTGAAACGCTCGTAGTGGCCAAGGTCGAGGTCGGCCTCATGGCCGTCGGCGGTGACGTAGCATTCGCCGTGTTCGTATGGGTTGAGTGTGCCGGGGTCAATGTTGATGTAAGGGTCGAATTTTTGGATAGTTACCCTATAGCCGCGGCTGAGGAGCAGACGGGCAAGCGAGCTTGAAATAATACCTTTGCCGAGCGATGAGACCACACCGCCGGTGACGAAAACGTATTTAGTCTCCACGATTCACAAATTTTTCAAAATGCAAAGTTAGTTAGAATTTCGTGGAAATGCAAGATTAAAAATTCTGGGGGAAAGAAGCCGCAAGCTGCTTAAGCGAAAGACGAATTGGAAGAGGAATCCCTTTGGGGATTTTTTTTGAGGATTCTTCAAGATGGATGGTCAGAGTTTGAGGAAATGGCCGGGGAGATTGCCGTGGACGTCGGTGCGGCGCTTCTGGAAAAGGATCCAGTGGGCGGCAAAGATGCCCATTGCAATAATCATTATGGTTTTGAAGGTCCATACAATCATGGAGAAGGCGAAGCCGTCGGTATTGGAGATGCCATAGAGTGAGAGGGCGAACATCAGGGCGATGTTCCAGGGGCCGAGGCCGCCGTTGCTCGGAATGGCAATGGAGATGCTGCAGAACACGAACAGCACTAGTCCGGGCGCGAGACCCCAGGCCGATCCGGGCATATGTATTAGCTCACGGGTAAATGGGAAAGCGAAGAAAACGATATAAGTCTCAAGGAAATAGCACACCCAGATGAAGATGGTATAAACCCAATAAAGGCCGATTCCCTTCATCTTGAACATCACGGCGAAAGAGCGCCACATCTCCACAATCACTGCATCGACCTTGGCCACATATCTGTTCTTTTTGAAAATGAGGCAGATTGCTATGAATGCGCCGATGCCACACACGATTCCGACCCACATCCAGACATCGGTGAGGGTGTGGAGCATACGGCGGCCAACGGCGTAATGGTCGAGGAAAGCCATCATGGGCTGATGAGCCACAAATAGGGCGAGCACGCAGAGCACCATCACAACCACGGCATCGGAGAACCGGTCGCCGAGATCGGTGCCGACCACGCTGCTGAGGCGGGCATCCTCCTGCCGGGCCATATAGACGCAGCGCCAGGTTTCGCCCAGATAAGGCACGAGCAGATTGAGGCTGTAGGCTCCGAAGATTGAAACAATCTCAGTCATGGCCGGCATTCGGCGCAGACCTGCGGCGCGCAATTGGATTCCCCACCGATCCCTCGGGTGATACGGGACATCACCACAATCACCATCATCAGGGCCACCCAGTGGAAATCGCACTCGCTCCGGATGATGCGGTCCATTTCGTGGAGGTTGATGTGGCGTGTGAGCCAGAGGAGCATCCACACAGTGATGCCGAGAGGCACGAGGATTTTGACGGCCATCTCGAGAATGTCGCGCCAGGTGCGCTTCTTCGCCGGGGCTGACGGAGAGGTGGAAGCGAAGCCGGAAGGGGTGGATGCCGAGGTTTGCATAAGGTGTTGGGGATGACAGGTTTATTTCTTTGAATTGGCGATTGCGATATAGCTGATGGTGGCGCCGATAAAGATGACTGCGATGCCGATGCCGATGAGGAATTTCAGCGACACGCAGAGAGCCACGATGCAGATTGCCAGGCCGGCATAAATCAGGTTATAGCCCAAGAGCGAGAGGAAATTATGGCTGGATTTATGATTCGAGGCGGCCTCCTTTTCGGCTTCGAGGCGGTCGGCGGTTTCGGCGAGGGTGAGAATGGAATCGTCGTCGGTTGCATCGCAAGCGGAATCCACCGGAGTTGCCTCCACTTCTACGGCTTCAGCTACGGCCGGAGCCGGGTGCTCCGGGGCTTTGGCGGGGCCTGTCACCACCTTAGGGCCTCCTACGGCTGTGGCTACGAACATCTCCAGTTTTTCGCGGGAGAAATTTCTTTTGAGGTCGGCGACATCGCGGAAGGGGCTGTGGTCGTCCTCCTCGCAGAGGTCGGGGATATTTTCGAGGGCATAGGTGATATTCTCGATTACGCTTTTGTCGCGGGGATGGAGGAGGAGTTGCTCCACGATGACAGCACGGGCAGGGATTACATCGCCGGTTTCGATGGCTTTTTTCAGGGTCCTTTTCATAGTCTTGGTGTTTTTCTTTAGTATAACAAATTAGGGAGTGGAATGGATTAGAGATAAAAGGAATAGGGCAGTCGCTCGGCTACTGAGGGATATAGATATGCTAAGCCGCGCACAACACTTCGCTTCGCTCCGTGTTGTACGCGGATAATATGCAGTGAAGCCGCACCGCGGCTTGGGGATTGCTAAGCCATGCAAATGCACGGCGGGTTGGGCTATTTCAGGACTTTGCGGGAGGTGGCGTTCCGGCGGATGATGTAGGCGCCACGGAGGTCGGGGGCGTCGGCGGCGTTGCCGCTGAAGATGGCCTGACCCTGCATGTTGAAGATAGTTACATCGGTG
Source organism: uncultured Muribaculaceae bacterium (assembly GCA_905209725.1). GTDB lineage: Bacteria > Bacteroidota > Bacteroidia > Bacteroidales > Muribaculaceae > Lepagella. The sequence continues at coordinate 16,667 of CAJLTZ010000016.1, read as the reverse complement.
TCGTCATTTACGCTGATAGCCTCGATGCCTTCCGGTGTATTGCTCTTGATATTTTTGAATTCCTTCCAGCCTGCGGCAGCCTTGTAGGCATCCAGAGAGCCCTCGGGCACAATCAGGATGGCGTTGTCATAGACATCCTGCTCAAAGGAAACACCCTTTGCAGGCACCTTGCCGAGGCATTCCACAGAGGTCAGGGCCTTGTCGCCCTTGAATACGTCTGCGCCGAAGTTGGCCACCTTCTCTCCGAAGGTGATCTTTGTGAGCGAGAAGCACCAGTAGAAGGCCTCCTTCTCGATAGTCTCCACGTTGGGACCTACAGTGAATTCCGCAATCGAGGAGCACTGGAATGTTCCGTCGGGGATAACGGTGAGATTATCCGGGAGCTTGGCAGCTGTAAGACCGGAAGAATAGAACACACCATTGCCGAGATTCGTGACAGTCTCGGGGATTTCGATAGCTTTCAGTTCGGGGCAATAGGCGAAACAGAAGCGCTCGAGAGTGGTGCATTTTGCAGGGATGTTGACCTCGGCGAGGCTTGCGCACTCCGAGAATGCGAATTCTCCGATGCGGGTAACAGATTCCGGGATTGCAATCTTCTTGATGGCGGCTCCGGCGCAGAAATCACCGGGAATGGAATCGAGCTGTTCGGGAAGGGTCAATTCTTCGAGCTGTGCGCAGCCGTAGAAGATGCCGGTGCCGAGACGCTTGACAGAATTGGGGATATTGAAAGCCTTGAGGCTCTTGCAGTCCTGGAAGGCTTCATTATCGATTTCAGTGACAGAAGCGGGCACGGACACCGATTCCACAGAGGAATCCCAGAAAGCGGCTTCGCCTACTTTAGTGATACCCTCGGGGATGATGAAATCCTTGAGAGTCTTGATTTCAGAGAGGGCGAGACGGCCGAATTCGGTCACCTTATACGTCTTGCCTTCATATGTGGCCTCGAGGGGACAGGTGGTCATATTCTCATAAGGGGCCTCGTTGCCGATGGAAGGGAACCAGAGGGCGGCAGTGGCGGGGTCGAGAGAGAGGACCTGATAGCGGCGACCATCCTCGGCGGTGAATAGATCTCCGGCTTTGAGAGGCGCCTTTACGGTGTAGTTGAGTTTGATTTCGGCACTTGTGGCAGCATTGGCCTCTCCCTTATTATATTCCACCATGCCGGCGGGAATGGTCAGTGTATAGGCGCCTGATTCCTTGATGGCCGGGGAGATATTTACGGAGAGACCATTGGCTGTGTTTACATCCTGGAGGAGGGTGACAGCCACGTCGAGATCCTTGCCGAGTGAGGAAACGACACCTTTAAGGGCGGCATTATCGGAAGGAGTGGCGGTTGTGGCACCATCGAAGATGAGGGTTACCTTTGCCAGGGAATCAACAGTGGCATTATTTTCAGGATCTGCCTTGACGGTGACATCCGGCACATCGGGGATGATAGGATGGTCGGGATTGTCGATGGTGATGGTCCAGGTGATTTCGGGGTTCATGGTGCCAAGATATTCCTGCTCGTAATAGTCGAATTCGCAATTATATTCGAATACATTCTTGGGAATAACGATAGTATATTCACCCGACTGGACTATCTCTTTGGCGAGGGTAAGGGTGAGATTGTTGTCGTAAGTGCCGGTGGTTTTCTGGGTTACGCCGATGCTTTCGCCATTTACGGTGATGGAGCGGTTGACGTAAGTTTCGATGTGGCCTTCAGTGACAACCTTAATCTCCTTGAGGGAGGAGACTGTGGCTCCCTGGCCGGGAGTGATGGTGAAATCCTCGGGGATTGCGGCCGAAGCGGAAATGGCGCAAACCAGAGAGGCCAAGAGTAGCATTTTTTTCATAAGCCGGATGTTTGGTTTAACAATAGTGGACGGAGAGAGGGGAGCCGGATTCAAAAATATTTTGGAATTGGCATGACATTTGCAAAATTAATAAAATCTGCAAGAAGACAAAAAAGATTCTTGCCATTCTTCCTTAAGAAAGGATACAGGCGCGAGGTGGCGCGCTATATATACAACATTTTTGGCGGGATCTTGTTTTTGTAATATAGAAATGTTTATTTTGCAGGAGGATAAGGAGAGAGCCCGAAAAGAGGGGAATTTTTGATAGGGGTAAGGGATTCCAACAATTTAAATACGAAAAAATATAACCCAAGATATGAAGAGAAAGAATGATGGCGGCCAGCAGGCTGCGGATAATGCAAATAATAAAGTGGGGACTCCTGCCAATAACGCCGCAGGAAAGCCAAATGCGAGAGGGCCGCGCAAAATAAAGAAGGCCGTGTTGGCTTCGATGGTTGTTGAATTTCTTCAGCAGCATCCGAAGCAGAGTTTCAATTACAAGCAGATAGCCTTTGGCATTGGCGTGGACCATCCGGCCAAGCGTATAGATGTGATAAATGTTCTTGACGAGCTTGCCGCATCCGATGATATCCAGGAAGTGGATTTGGGCAAATATCGTGCGAAGGCCAACCGCGGCACAGAGGGTGTCGGTTATTTCATCCGTCGCAGCAATGGCAAGAATGCCGTGGTGGTGGATGAGGAGCAGATTATGGTGGCGGAGCGCAATTCGATGCATGCATTGAATGGTGATAAGGTTCGCGTAGTGGTATCCGCGGCCCGTAAGGGGCAGGATCCGGAGGCTCGAGTAATCGAGATAATCGAAGCCAAGGAGCAGCAGTTTGTTGGCACGATCAAGCTCGACAAGAATTATGCTGCCCTTGTGACCGACTCGAAATTTCTTGCCGCTGACATTATCCTTAACCGTAAGAGCCTTAAGGGAGGAAAGAACGGCGACAAGGCTGTGGCCCGCATCACATGCTGGCGCGATGATGAGATGAATCCGCGCGGCGAGGTGATTGATATCCTCGGCGCGAAGGGTGAGAATAATGCCGAGATGCACGCAATCCTGGCAGAGTTCGGGCTGCCGTATAAATATCCGGAGAATGTGGAGAAGGCAGCGCAGCGCATCAGCGACCAGATTACGGAGGAGGAGATATCGAAGCGTGAGGACTTCCGCAATGTGACCACCTTCACCATCGACCCGCGTGACGCGAAAGACTTCGACGACGCGCTTTCCATCCGACAGCTTGCCAATGGCAACTGGGAAGTGGGCGTGCATATCGCCGATGTGACGCATTATGTGAAACCGGGCAGCGTGATCGACAAGGAGGCGCAGAAGCGCGCCACGAGCGTATATCTTGTGGACCGCACGATTCCGATGCTTCCGGAACGCCTGAGCAATGGTATCTGCTCGTTGCGCCCGGATGAGGAGAAACTTACCTTCTCAGCCATCTTCGAACTGGACCAGAAAGCGAATGTAATAAATTCGCGAATAGGCCGCACCGTCATCAAGAGCAACCGCCGCTTCACTTATGAGGAAGCGCAGCAGATAATCGAGACCGGCGAGGGTGAATATGCCCGCGAACTCGCGGCTCTCAATGGATTGGCCAAGGAACTTCGCCGCCGTCGTTATCAGGCAGGCGCGCTGGAGTTTGACCGCGCGGAGGTGCGCTTCGAAATCGACGAGACCGGCAAGCCGATAAGCGTATATTTCAAGGAATCGAAAGATGCTAATAAACTTATCGAGGAATTTATGCTTCTTGCCAACCTCACGGTGGCGGAATCTGTGGGGAAGGTGTCTAAGAACAAGAAGGCGAAGACATTCGTATATCGTGTGCACGACAACCCCGATCCGGAAAAAATAGGGAACTTGAGCCTGATAGCATCGCGGTTTGGCTACAAACTGACCACCGACGGATCGAGCCGGGAGGTGAACAAGAGTGTGAACCGCCTGCTCCGCGACGTGAAAGGGAAAGGGGAGGAGAATATGCTCTCGATTCTTGCAATCCGTTCGATGGCGAAGGCTGTATATACCACGGATAATATAGGTCATTATGGACTGGCGATGCCCTATTACACCCATTTCACCTCGCCTATCCGCCGCTATCCGGATATGATGGTTCATCGGTTGCTGGCAAAATATGCGGAGGGTGGCCGCAGTGTGGACAAACTAAAGCTGGAGGATGAGTGCAAGCACGACTCCGACATGGAGCAGCTTGCCGCCAATGCCGAGCGCGCCTCGATACGCTACAAGCAGGTGGAATATATGAAAGACAGGCTTGGAGAGATCTACGAGGGCGTGATTTCGGGCGTGACGGAATGGGGCTTCTATGTGGAGCTCGATGAAAGCATGTGCGAGGGACTTGTCCCCATCCGCGACCTTGCCGACGATTATTATGATCTTGACGAGAAAAACTATTGCCTTATCGGAAGGCGGAAGGGTGTTAAATATACCCTTGGCGACCGCGTGAGGGTGCAGGTTGCCCGCGCCGATCTGGAGCGTAAACAGCTTGATTTTGCGCTGATTGACGACAAGGGAAACCCAAACCGGCCCTTGGAGCAGCGCAAGCCTGGCAAGCGACATGAGGCCAAGCGCGGCAAGAGAAAATCGTCGAAGAGATAAAAAATATTTTGCTGTAAGAAAAAAAAGCATTAATTTTGCAGTTGGGTGAGTCCTGCACGACTAGCTCCCCGTGAATCCTCCAGATCTTGACCGAAGCAAAGGTAGCGGCGTTGTAGCAGTGCGATGCAGATCACTCACCCACTCTGCCTCTTTAGCTCAGTTGGCCAGAGCACGTGATTTGTAATCTCGGGGTCGTTGGTTCGAATCCGACAAGAGGCTCAAGATACTGTTTTTCATAATTTTGTTTTGGCGGTGTGTTTAGTAATAAGCATACCGTTTTTTTACGGGATTATCGGGCAAACTGAAGCTTGCTCACAGCACCAAGAGGCTCGCGGGCGGCTTCTTTTTTGGAAGGCGGGGCTTAAAATTTGAGAAGATGGTTATATTTAATGCTACATTCATGATTGAGGAGAGCCGGGAGCAGGAGTTTCTGGACTGGCTTGGAATGGAATTGCCTGCGAAGATGCCTATGGGCTTCGGGCGGAATGGCTGGGATTATGCGCCGCAGGTTTCGGCAATGCGTGAGGCCGGGGGAGTGGACTATCGGCAGGCGGAGGCTCAGAGCATCGCGTTGCAGATGCGCTTTGAGGATATTGCCGCTGCGCGGCTCTGGGGGCGAGGGAAATTCGCTACGCTGGGGGCGCGATTTGAGGAGAAATTCGGGCCGCAGGCGATGGTTTTTACCTCGATATTCGAGGTGATAGATAAGGATTGAATGGGAATCTGCTCCGCGGAATTAATGCAAAATGAATCGGGATATGAATGAGATGGAGACGGATGAAAGCCGCGAGCGGCTTATGCGGGGAACGAATCCGCAGGTGGAATCTTTGGGAAATTCGCGTGGGGATTTGGATTATGAGAGGATTGTGATGGGGATTGATCCCGGGACGAATGTGATGGGATATGGGGTGATAGGGATAAATGGGAAGAGGGTGAGTGTGATTGTTACGGGGGTGATTGAACTGAGCCGTTTCGAAAGCCATTATAAGAGGCTGGGGCGGATTTTCGAGAGGGTTACGGGGCTGATTGAGCAATATCTGCCGGATGAGATGGCGCTGGAGGCGCCTTTTTTCGGGAAGAATGTTCAGTCGATGCTGAAGCTGGGGAGAGCGCAGGGGGTTGCGATGGCAGCGGCGATACAGCGGGACTTGCCGATTTCGGAATATGCACCGCGCCTGGTGAAGATGGCCGTGACGGGTAATGGGCAGGCATCGAAAGAGCAGGTGGCGAATATGCTTCGGCATCTGCTGAATATCAGGCAGGAGGAAATGCCTCAATATCTTGATGCCACGGATGCGCTGGCCGTTGCGCTCACGCATTATTATGAGACATCGAAGCCTTCGCTGCCGAAGGGACCGAAGAACTGGGAGGAATTTGTGAAGAAGAATCCAGGGAGAGTTAGATGAATTCTTCTTCGGCTTCCGCCTCAGCCCGGTGAAAAAGGCTTTTGCAGAATGATTCATTATTCGGCTTCCGCCTCATCGCGGAAAAGAAATTTTAATTGGGGATTTAATTGGGGATTTTGGGAAAAATTAACATTTGGGGATTGGAGTTTTAATAATTCATAAAAATGGATTATATTTGCGATTGGATTAGTGGAATAGATATGCTCCCACTTGTTCCAATCATAATAGGCGCGCCTTCTTTAATTAGGGATGGCTTCTTTGCGGAGTGATGAATCCTTTTAGAGTGATGAATCCTTTCGGAAGAAAGAATCTTAAGAAGAATCTTAATTGGAGGAAGGAGCGCGGAAATTATAACCATAATTTAGACAAGAGACAATCTTATGGACAGGTATCAGAAAGCGATAGCCGACAGCCGCGTTGTCGGCGATGACACAGCCGTAAAGGCGGCGGTAGAGAGAATTGTAGAGAAATCCAAGGAAAACATGAAGCCGGAGGTGTGGAGTTACCTGCTTGGCAGCATCGACCTCACCACCCTGAGCACAGAGGACAGCGAGAAGAGTGTGGCTGCGTTCACCCGCCGCGTCAATGACTTCGACAATGACTATCCCCAATATCCGCATGTGGCCGCTATTTGCGTATACAGCAATTTCGCGGAGGTGGTGAAGGAGAATCTGGATGTTGATGGGGTGGATGTATGCGTGGTGGCCGGATGTTTCCCGTCGAGTCAGACATTCACGGAGGTGAAGATTGCTGATGTGGCTTTGGCTGTCAGCAATGGCGCCAATGAGGTGGATGTTGTGATGAATGTGGGGATGTTCCGTGATGAGAATTATGAGGATCTCTGCGACGAACTGATAGAGTTGAAGCACACGGCTAAGGATGCGGTGTTCAAGGTGATAATCGAATCGGGCTGCCTGAAGACAGCCGAGGATATCAAGAAGGCGAGCATCCTCTCGATGTGGAGCGGCGCCGACTTCATCAAGACTTCGACCGGCAAGATCTATCCCGGGGCTTCGCTTGAAGCGGCATATGTGATGTGCCAGTGCATCAAGGAATATTATGAGCTTACGGGGCGGAAGATTGGCTTCAAGGCAGCCGGTGGCGTCCGCACCACAGAGGAGGCTGTGGCATATTATACACTGGTGAAGGAGATCCTTGGCGAGGAATGGCTCACTCCGAGTCTATTCCGTCTGGGCGCATCGAGCCTTGCCAATAATGTGCTATCCAGCCTCGAAGGAGAAAGCGTGAAATATTTTTAATTCATTCTTCGTCTGTAAGATTTTTTCTTCGGCTTCCGCCTCAGCCCGGTGAAAAAGGCTGCTGGATTGGGGTAATTGCTGCAGATATCCGGAAATTATTGCTAATACCAAAAAGGAGGACTCAGATAAGATGAAAATAATAAAAAGAGCGCTGTCAGCACTGTTGGTGCTGATGTTTTGCCTGCCGTCGTTCGCTCAGAATCCTGGGGCGAAATATGCCACCTATGGTGTGGCCTTCTATAACCTTGAGAACTTGTTCGACACCATCAACAATAACGGTAAATACGACCTTGAGTTTTCTCCGAAGGGCGACCGCAAATGGGATGGCAAGAAATATTGGAGCAAGATTAGGAATTTAGGATATGTGATCTCGCAGATGACCACAAAGACGACGCCCGACGGGCCGGCTATCATCGGTTGCAGCGAGATTGAGAACCGGAGCGTGCTTGAGGATCTGGTGAATGCACCTGCCATCAAGGATCGCGGGTTGAAGATAGTGCATCACGACTCGCCTGATGCCCGTGGTGTGGATGTAGGTCTGCTCTATAACCCGAAATTTTTCCGTGTGCTTCAGGTAACGAACCATACTCTCCGCATTCCGGAACTTCCGCGCTTCAAGACCCGCGACCAGATGTGTGTGGTGGGGCTTTTGGGCACGAAACTTACCGGGTATGCGCGTATAGCCGTGATAGTGAATCATTATCCTTCGCGCCGTGGCGGCGAGAAGGAGAGCAGTTGGCTCAGGGAGGCAGCCGCCCATCTCACCGACAGCATTGCCAGCGACCTCACGAAGCGTTTCCCCGACATAGGCATCGTGGTGATGGGCGATATGAACGACGATCCTTTCAATAAGAGTATGGCAGAAGTGCTTGGAGCAGTGAGAGATGTGAAGAACATCAAGCCCGGCGGCTTCTTCAATCCCTTCTGGGAGAAACTCGACAAGGGAATCGGCAGCTATATCTATAGAGGAGGCTGGAACCTTTTCGACCAGATAGTGGTGAACGAGAACCTGGTGGATGGTCGCTGCGGCGTGAAATACATTGGGGCAGAGGTGCTCAACAAGCGCTTTCTTCTCCAGGAGGATGGCCAATACAAGGGCTATCCGCTGCGCACCTTCTCCGGCGGGGTCTGGACCAACGGCTATAGCGACCACTTGCCCACAGAGATCTTCCTTGTGCAGGAGGTGAAGGAGAAATAAGAGGGAAGAGAGAAATAACCCAAACTGCAATAACAGAAAATAAGATATACCATGCGGATAAGAATGACACTGATGGCCCTGATGGCGCTTGCATTGCCGGCACTTGCCGAGACGGGGCTGACGGGCACTCTCGTAGACTCGAAGACGGGGCGTCCCGTGGCCGATGCCAACATAGTGCTCAGCGACCAGGCAATATTCGTGACCTCGGGCGGCGACGGCACGTTCACTATAAGCAACGCCGCCCCCGGCAAGGACCAGCTCGAGATTATCGCCTCGGGCTATGACGATCTCTATAAGGATGTGGAGATCACGGCCGGAATGATGAAAAACTTAGGGGAGATCAAACTAACAGTCTCGGGCTATACGGCCGGCGACCTGAACTCCGACAATTTCCTTTTCGACGAGCAGGATGTGCTCGACGACGAAGGAATGGGACAGTCGGTGGGAACCATCCAGGGCGCCACTGACGATATCTTCTATCAGGCCGCCAACTATCAATTCTCCACGGCTCGCTTCCGCATGCGCGGATATGCCCAGAACTGGCAGGCAGGCTATGTGAACGGCTTCAACTATAATGATGCGATGCGCGGGCGCTTCAATTACTCGATGCTCGGCGGCATGACATCGAGCGCGTTCCGCAACAGGAGCACGGAGATTGGTCTTGAGGCTGCCAGCTACGGATATGGTATGCCGGGCGGAACCACCAACTATTCCACCTATGCCTCCGAATATGCTCCGGGCTGGAAGGGAAATCTCTCCTACACCAACTCCAACTATATGCTTCGTGCCATGCTGCAATACAGCACCGGCCTGAACAAGCATGGCTGGGCCTTCACGGCATCGCTGATCGGGCGCTATGCACCGGAGGGCGTGATAGAGGGAACATTCTATAACTCCTTCGGCTATTTCCTTTCGTTGCAGAAGGTATTCAACGACCAGCACTCGCTGAACATCAGCACCTGGGGTGCACCCACACAGCGTGCCACCAACCAGGCCGCCACGCAGGAGGCATACGACCTTGCAGGCAGCAATCTCTACAACCCGAGCTGGGGCTACCTGAACGGCAAGAAGAAAAGCGCACGAATCGTGGAGAGCTTCGATCCGAGCGTACTCGTGAACTGGATCTGGAAACCCAAGATGGGCACCAAACTCAACACCGGTATCGGTTTCCGTTCGAGCAATTACAGCAGTTCGGCGCTTAATTTCTATATGACTCCCGACCCGCGTCCGGATTATTACAAATATCTCCCGAGTTATTACAAGCCCGATGTGGATCCGACTGAATATCCCGACATCTATGCCGCACAGCTCGGCCAGATGCAGACAGTGGCCGACTGGTGGGGTGGCGACAAGGCACACCGTCAGATCAACTGGGACGCCATCTATCAGGCCAACCTTCAGAACTACACGAGCTTCCCGCGCGACCCGAACAATCCCGAGATGCTCGGCCGCTCCAGCTATATCCTGGAGAACCGTCACTCCAACTTCAATGCCTATATGCTCAACAGTTTCCTTGACCATCGCCTGAGCGATATAATGACACTGCAGGCAGGCATTAACCTCACCTACACCGACGCGCATTATTACAAGACAGTGCGCAATCTTCTTGGGGGCGCCTTCTGGCTTGATGTGGACAACTTCTCGGAGCGCGACTTCGTGGGCAACACTGACATCATGCAGAATGACCAGCGCAACCCGAACCGCCGCGTGAAAGAGGGCGATATCTTCGGCTATGACTACAACATCCGCGACATCACCGCACGCGCGTGGGTTCAGAACCAGATCAACACACGCCACTGGAATGTGAACTATGCACTCGAGCTCAAGGAAGTCAGTTTCCAGCGTCACGGTAACATGCAGAATGGCCGTGCTCCCGAGAATTCCTACGGCAAAGGCGACCGTCACAGTTTCTTCAACTATGACATCAAGGCCGGGGCCACCTATAAGCTCGATGGTCGCAATTACTTCACGGCACATGCCGCCTACGGCACACGCGCCCCGCTTCCCTATGACGCATATGTATCACCCCGCACCAAGGACACGGCCGTGGGCGACTTGAAAAACGAGCGTTACTTTGCCGCCGACCTTTCCTATACCTGGAACTACTCTCGCTTCCGCGGCAGCATCACCGGCTTCTACACCCGCATTTGGGACGGCATGAAGCGCACCGGCTTCTTCGATTATGACGTCTTCGCCATGATGAACTATTCAATGTCGGGCGTAGAGACCGAATTCAAGGGTGTAGAACTCGGTATGGAATTCAAGATTCTGCACAACCTGAGCATATCAGCAGCCGGAACATTCTCGCGCTATACGTATCAGAATGATCCGATGGGTATCCGCAGTTATGAGAATGGCAGTGAGGCAGACATTGAGCGTCGCACCTATCTGAAAGGATATTATGTGGGCGGCACACCGCAGCAGGTTTACTCTATGGCTGTTAACTATAATATCAAGCAGTGGTTCTTTGAGGTGAATGCGCAGTGGTTTGGCGACGGCTATTTCGAGCTTGCGCCGACACGCCACGAGGCAATGCCCGGACTTTGGAAATTCTGTCAGACAGAAGAACAATACCGCGAGCGTCAGGCGGAAATCACCCGTCAGGACAAACTTAACAGCGAATGGGTGATGAATGTGAGCGTGGGCAAGGTGATTTACACGAAGTTCGGCTCCATCAATCTCAATCTGAGCGTAAACAACCTGCTTAACAACCGCAACATCCAGACCGGTGGCTGGCAGGAAGGTAAATTCGACTACACGGATTATAACGTGAACAAATTCCCGAATAAGGTATATTATGCGCAGGGCATCCGCGTATTCCTGAACGTGGGAATCAGATTCTGATTGAATCCGCAATCGGATCTAACAATTAATGAAGTTGTCTAAACTTATTTACGTAAACTAAAAAATCTGAAGATGTGTAAACTTTATGGCAATCTTCATTAATCTTTTGGGCGTATTTCTCCGCTCTCATCGGCACCGACCGAGAGGTCGCTGCCTCTTCGATCGAAGAAATCCACTCCAAAATCTTAATAAATCTTACCATAAAAATAAGTTTAGACAACTTCAATTAAAGGAAGAGAAAAGATGAAAGCAATCAAGAAATATATAATGATGGCGGCGGTGTTGATGAGCGGTTTCCTGGCCGGCTGCAGCGACACGAAGAATGAGCCGCCGATTCCGGAGCCGGAGGGCGACCGCATAGGCACCGGCGCCTGGAACAATCCTATGACAGCATATCAGCTTCGCCTCGGTTCTGTGAATCCGGAGCGGAAGGAGGTATGGGTGACAGGATATATTGTGGGCGTGTGCAACACCGACATCGGCAATGTGCTCAACGCCAAGTGCGCGCAATTCGAAGGTCCGTTCGGTACGAACAGTAACCTTCTGATTGCGATGACCCCCGACGAGACGAACTTTGAGAACTGCGCTACAGTGCAGCTCCCTTCGGGACCTGTGCGTGACGGACTTAACCTCGCCTCCAACGCCGACAATCTCGGCAAGCTGGTGACCATCAAGGGTGTGAGTGGCAGGAAATACTGCGGAGCGTATGGCCTTCGCGACTGCACCGACTATAACTGGGGAACGACAGGCATGCAGGATGAGCCTACAGAGGGGCTGGCACCGGTGCCGGGCTTCTGGCAGAGTTTCAACTGGAGCGACAACGTATCTGCATATTATGCGCTTGGCTGGCGCAATATTGTCACTTCAGGCGGTCTCCAGGGCTGGAGTCTGACATCCTTCAGCGGCAACAACTATATGAATTGCAGTTCACGCTATGGCACCGCCAAGGGAGGTCCGTATGAGATGTGGCTTGTATCTCCGGCAGTGGATGCCTCGGCGCTGACAGACAAGACCCTGACCTTCGAGACCCAGGCCCGCTATTCAGGTGAAAGCACTCTGACGGCATTCGTGCTCAAAGGAGACTGGAACCCTCAGACAGCAGAGAAAGACTCGCTGGCCTGCACCATCGCCACTCCTTCTGGCGGCGCAAGCGCAAACTGGGTGAAATCAGGCACAGTGGATCTGAGCGCCTACACCGGCACTATCTATATCGCATGGCGTTATTTCAACCGTCATGGCGGCGACGACAACTCTGTGACCTTCGGCATCGACAACATCAATGTGGGCAATGTCGCTGAGATTGACCCCGAGAGGCCGAAAGACCCGAATGAAATTTACCGAGGCCTTGACGAAGGCTCAGAAAGCTGCGACTGGGTGTTCGAGGATGTGAAGCTTGGCCCTGGACTCAGTTACGTGTGGAGCTGGACACAATTTAGTGGTAAACACTATCTGAACGGAACGGCTTATGTGGGAGGCAAGAATATCGAAGCTGAGTCATATGCGATTTCACCAGTGATTGATCTTGCAGGCTTCAAATCTCCGAAGGTAAGTTTCGACCATGCAGCCAAATTCCAGACCACCCTCCGGCAACTTTGCGGCTTTGCCGTAAGACTCGAAGGAGCCACGGAATGGACAAGACTTGAGATCAAGCAATGGCCAGTGGCCGACAAATGGCAGTTCTCATCGAGCGGTCAGATGGACCTGAGCGCCTTTGAGGGTAAGAGAATCCAGCTTGCCTTCATCTATGGCTCAAATTCTCAGGGCGCCAACACTTGGGAAGTGAGAAACGTTCTTATTAAAGGTGAACCGATAAAATGAACATCAAGATGAAAAAGAATAAATCGATATATCTGGGCATGGCGGCGGCCATGATGGCGGCAGTGATGAGCGCCTGTCAGGCCGACATGGACACACCGGGGCTTGATGTCCCGGCAGCCACGCTCGAGGCCAACACCTCGATACTAGACCTTAAGCTTGCCGCAGAGAATGGCATCTCGGATTCCAATTCAAAATTTTATGATGAGTCGGATCCGACACGCACATTGGTGGGAACACGTGAAGATGGTTCGCATTATATCGTGAAGGGACGCGTGGTGAGCAATGATGCCACCGGCAATATCTATAAATCGCTGGTGATTCAGGATGAGACGGCTGCGCTTGCCTTCTCGATCAATCAGCAGAGCATGTATGTGGACTACCGTCCCGGTCAGGAGGTGGTGGTGGACATCACCGGCCTGCGCATGGGCTATTACCGAGGTCTGCTGCAGGTAGGAGCACTGAGCGAGCCCTACAACGGCGAGAACCAGCTCGGTTTCATGGCGTGGCCTCTCTGGCTTGAGCACTCGCAGAAGAACGGCGCGCCTAAGCCAGAGACGAAGGTTGTGGAGCAGGGTGGTGCTTATCCTGCCGATGAATGCTATTATGTGATAACAGACCTCCCCCTTCCCGGTGCTGGCGAGGCGATGCTCAAGATGCAGAGCCAGCTCGTGGAGATTCGCGACTGTTCCTTCGTGGATGGCGGCAAGGAACCCTATGCCGTATATGAAGAGAGTGTGAACCGCACATTGAAGACAGCCTCCGGCCAGACGATAGATGTGCGCAACTCCGGATACAGCAATTTCTACACCGACACCATACCCGCCGGTCACGGCACGGTGCGCGGTATCCTCGGTTATTATGGCGACTCCTGGCAACTGACGCTCCGCGGTCCGGAGGATGTGATGATCAGCACCAAGGGCGATGCTGATGATCCCTATACTGTGGAGGATGTGCTTAATCCCGACAACATGGGCATGAGCGGCTGGACTTCGGCCTATATCGTAGGCTCTGTGAAGGCCGGCGTAAGCCATGTGACCAAGAACGATGACATCATCTTCGGTGCCAACGCCGAGATGGACGACAACCTCGTGCTTGCCGCCTCCCCCGACGAGACAGATTATACCAAGTGCATCACGCTTGCCCTTCCGCAGAAGACGCAGCTCCGCACCTACGGCAATCTCGTGGACAATCCGAAGGTATACAAGCGTGCCATCAAGGTTAACGCCACCATAGGCGAATTCTATGGCATGACCGGCCTTATCCAATGTGCAGGCGGCAGCGACAGCTTCGAGATTGAGGGAGTGGATCCCAATGCACCCATCCCTGCACCCGACGCCAAGGGCAGCGGCACAGAAGCCGATCCCTACAACATCGGCGCCGTGATGCGCAGCACCTCCGACATGTCGGGCGTATGGGTGGAAGGCTATATCGTGGGATATGTTTCGGATATGAACTGGTCTGGGTCGGCAGTGTGGAGCGCAGACCCCACAGCCGGATCGAGCAACTACCTGAACAATTCCAACGTGATTCTTTCCGAATATGCACCCGGCCAGGCAGCCACCTCCAACTCCGTGCCGGCAATGCTCACCTCGGCTGTGAAGAAGCAGATCGGCCTGCAGGCCAATCCGTCGGCATTCGGCAAGAAGGTTAAGGTGAAGTGCAATATCGCGGAATATATGGGCACTCGCGCCATCAGAAATATCTCCGAAGTGAAATAGCATAACCGGATATGAACCGGGCATAATTCCCGGGCGTTAGATCATTGGAGGGTGTCTCGCAGCGAAGCACCCTCCAATATCTATCATATCCCATTACCCTCTTATCCGAATAACATGAAAAATATCTACAGAATCCTGATGCTGTCGGCGATAGCCATCCTGATATCGGTGAATGCCGATGCCGGCTATAAAGATGGTTATTATACGCGGATGGACGGCAAGAAGCGGGAGGCCCTGAAAGCCGCCGCGAAAGAATGCGTGTCGAAGCATACCACACTCAATTATACCAATCTCCCGAATTACTGGATAAATTCCGACGTGTATCCCGACTTATACAACGGATGCAAACGGTGGTGGGATATGTATAGCGATGAAGTGTATCTGATCCAGAGCTGGCAGTCGGGGCGCGACTCCTTCTCCGCCAACAGGATGCAGCGCGAGCATGCGGTGCCGAAATCCTGGTGGAAGAAGAATGGAAACGTGGAATACACGCCTGCCTACAGCGATATGTGGAACCTTTATCCCTCCGATGGGGCCGCCAACCAGGCGAAATTGCATTATCCCTTCGGCATTGCCGACCGGCTGGATTTCGACAATGGCGTGACCAAGGTGGGCACAGCGAAGGCGGGGTATGGAGGAGGCAGCAAATATGTGTTTGAGCCTGCGGATGAATACAAAGGGGATTTTGCGCGTGCCGTGTTTTATATGGCCACAGTATATGACGACCTTGACTGGGTGTATACCTATATCTTCCGAGACGGGTCGTATCCGAGCCTGCAGAACTGGGCTATCGAGATGCTTTTACAGTGGAGCCGCACGGACAGGGTAAGTCAGAAAGAGATAGAGAGGAACAATTATGTGGAGCAGAGTCAGGGGAACCGGAATCCATTCGTTGACTTTCCCGAGCTTGCTGAATATATATGGGGACTGCGTATGAGCGAGACCTTCTATATCCAGAATCAGGAGGGGAGCGATCCAACCGAGCCCATCACGGGCGATCCTGAAATCACGGTTCCTGTCAATGGCGAGACTCTTGATTTCGGGGCGGCGGCAGTGAACGGGAGTGTGCACCGCGTGCTTGAGATAGTGGGCAAAAATCTGAAAGAGCCACTCAGCGTGCGAGTGTCAGGCACTGATGCGTCGCTATTTGTGCCCGAGACCACGAGTATTCCCGCGCCCACAATCAATGGGAAGGGTGGCTATCTTTTAGGTATTAATTATATGCCTGTGTCAGCCGGGACACATTCTGCAAAAATAATTCTCTATGACGGAGGCATTGACGGGAGCATAGTAGTCAATCTCAAGGGGGAAGCCTGGGAGGTAGGGACTCTCACCGCACCTCATGCACTAGAGGCAACGAATATAAGCGACACCGGCTATACCGCCAACTGGGAGGCGCCATCAGGCGAAGCCGACTATTATGTTCTTACCCGTGTTCGCTATCTTGAGGGGAATCAGGAGGCCGAGACGTATGAGACCGGAGAGTTGAACTATCCGATAACTGGCCGCGAGGCCGGCGTGGCAGAAAGTTACACTGTGCAGTATTCGCGTTTAGGGGTGCTATCACCTGCGTCAAATGTGATATATGTAGCAGCAACGGGCATCACGCAGACCTATGCGCCGGCGCCCTTCCGTGTGGAGATAGATAGCGAGGGGATTACGATTGTATGCAATGAAGGAGAGGGAGGCAACATCACCATCACGGATGTGAACGGCATCAACGTTATATACAATGATGCGGCGATCGACGGGGCACGTTATCTGCTTCCGGCCGGCATTTACCTGTTGCATCGCGATGGTTACGCGCCAATGAAAATTGTGATATAGGAGATGAGTGTGGATAGGTTTTTAAAGTTACCACACGTAGCTTTAAGGCACAGAAGAAGGCGGATGAGAGAGGCGCAAATAGTATAAGACCCCATCCCATAAAAAATGTTAATGCAGGGGCGACCGATTTTTGATGCAG
>CAJLTZ010000015.1 GCA_905209725.1 uncultured Muribaculaceae bacterium | reverse complement strand
ATTCCTCGAAAATACGCCGCCCCTGCGTTAACATTTTTTGTGGGATGGGGTCTAAGTCCTGGACCCAATTATTCCAGCATAAGACACTCTCCGATATTCAGATTTCTTCCAGTCTGTCGATATCGCTGCAGCCGACGAGGACGTCGGCAATGCGGTTTAGTTTAGGATTGGAAGCACTTGCATTGCCACATGCCCAGCGACGGCGGGGGCAAGGGCAAAGCCCAAATAGCGCTCTCGGCCTTCTCTGCGTGCTCGCGCCTTTTGTCAGCTTCAATTTCAGCAGCATCGGCAAGGTCTTCTCTGCGCCTCTGCGCGCGAGTACGCGGAAGAGGCCAACTAATTATATTGTCTGAGTGTTATGATTATTGGATGCGATGTTCACTATAACATCATGTATGCATCCATTCATAATCACTATAATATGGAAATCAACGAATTATTCAATCTTAAGGGAAAGATGGCGATTGTTACCGGAGGTGGAAACGGCATTGGGAAAGGCTGTTGTAGGATTCTGGCTGCGGCCGGAGCCTCGGTAGTGGTCAGCGACATCAATGAGTCTAACGCTAAGGCAGTGGCTGATGAAATCGCAGAAGAGGGAGGCAAGGCTATACCGGTGGTTTGCAATGTGCTTGAGGAATCCGACCTCGTGAACCTTATCGACACTACAGTAAAAACTTTCGGCACTGTCAACATCCTCGTGAACAATGCCGGACTCGGAGGTGGAGGTCGTGAGAACCCCTTCAAGATTGATATGGCTTATGTGGAGCGCATTTATAAGATAAATGTGTTCGCACCCTTGCGGCTCTGCCAGTTGGCTGTGCCGGAGATGCAGAAATCAGGCTATGGCAGTGTAATTAACATCACGTCGATGAGTTCCGTCGACAAGGAGGCCAACATGTGCGTCTACTCCTCGTCGAAGGCCGCATTGAATCATCTCGCCGCCAACGTGGCTTACGACTTCGGCCCATATGGGGTGAGAGTCAACAATGTAGGGCCGGGAGCCACCAAGACCAACGCACTCGCCAAGATACTCACCCCCGAACTGGAGGAGAAGATGCTTCGTCACACTCCCATCAAGCGACTCGGAGAAGTTGAAGACATCGCACACGCTGTCCTCTTCTTTGCATCGCCCGCATCGGCCTGGATCAGCGGCCAGACAATTTTCGTAAACGGCGGCGGCGACCAGACACTTGACTGAGAAAATTTTGTATTTTGAATGTTGAATTTTGAATGAACAGCGTAGGGCGTGCTCTGAGGACGACGTCCACATCGGCCATATTATGCTGACTTAAAGCCGATTATCAATCATCAATCATTAAGAGTTCGCTTCGGCTGTTGCTTGCCTTGATATAGAAACCTTTTGTTGGATGTTCCACTTTCTGGCCCTGAAGGTTGTAGTATACTGCCGGGGTGCTGCTGTCTGTGCATAATTGGATAGTGCAGTCGCCCCGCAACTGGGAGTGTTGGGTTCAGGGTTTGCGAGCAGGGTCGCAGGTGAGTCCTACGCCGAGCTTCTTGAAAATCTTGCGGTCCACCTCGCCGAGCATCACAGTGGAATGCACCTGACAGCCCTTCAACTCGGGGAGCATCTCCAGAGCGCGACGGCATTTTTCATCGCGAGTGCTGAGCACAGAAAGCGCCACAAGAACCTCATCCGTATGCAAGCGAGGATTGTTGCCCTGAAGATAGGCGGTCTTGGTATGCTGAATAGGCTCAATCATTTCCTGCGGAATGAGTTTGATATCGTGGTCGATGCCTGCGAGATGCTTGATGGCATTCAGAATCAATGCGGCACTTGGACCAAGCAAAGCGCTCGTCTCCGCAGTGATGATAGTTCCGTCAGATAATTCAATCGCCGAACAAGGTATACCTGAACTCTCGGCACGCTTGCGAGCGGCCGCAATCGGTTTGCGGTAACTTGTGTCTATTCCGGCCTGCTTGAAAAGCAGTTCAATCTTATTGACCTCCGATTCATTGCCTTCCCCCTGTGCCAGGCGGTTGAGCGCCTGGAAATAACGGAGCACAATTTCATTTTTCGAGGCTTCGCGGCAAACATCGTCGTCATCTATGCAGAAGCCCACCATGTTGACTCCCATATCTGTAGGAGACTTATAAGGACTCTCCCCATAGATTCCCTCAAACAGGGCGTTGAGCACAGGGAAGATTTCGATGTCGCGGTTATAATTGATGGCAGTCTTTCCGTAAGCGTCGAGATGGAACGGATCAATCATATTGACATCATTCAGGTCGGCAGTGGCTGCTTCGTAGGCGATATTGACAGGATGTTTGAGTGGCATGCTCCATACCGGGAAAGTCTCAAACTTAGCGTAACCGGCCTCTATGCCACGCTTGTGCTCATTATAGAGCTGGCTGAGGCAGACGGCCATCTTGCCGCTGCCGGGGCCGGGAGCTGTTACGATCACCAGCGGACGTGTGGTCTCGATATAATCGTTCTTGCCAAATCCCTCGTCGGAAGCAATGAGTTTTACGTTGCCGGGATATCCGTCGATGATATAGTGGAGATAGGTGCGGATGCCCATTCTTTCCAGTTTGGCGCGGAAAGCGTCGGCACTCTGCTGGCCGTAATAGTGGGTGATACATACGGAACTTACGAGAAAGCCGCGTTTCTGGAAAGCCTCACGAAGACGAAGCACATCCATATCATATGTGATTCCGAGGTCGCCGCGCACCTTATTTTTCTCGATGTCAGTGGCACTGATTACGATCACAATCTCTATGCGGTCGCTCAGTTTGCTGAGCATCTTAAGTTTGCTGTCGGGCTCAAATCCCGGAAGCACCCGCGATGCGTGATAATCGTCAAAGAGTTTACCGCCAAGCTCAAGATAGAGCTTGTTTCCGAACTTCTCTACTCTCTCTCTGATATGCTCGGACTGAATCCGCTCATACTTGCTGTTGTCAAAACCACGTTTCATAACGGGATACAAAATTACTAATTTTTGCCCATACTGACAACAGCCGCCGTAATTTCAATTGATTATTTCAGTTTGCTAAGAATCTCAAAAGCCTCCTGCCTCCCGGCATTCAGTCTATCGGAATAATGGGCATCGGAATTGACAGCCAAGGGCAATCCGGCTGCCTTCAGCCGCGGCCATATCGACCCTTCAGGATGGAACCGATGGCGCGTATCCAATGCTTTGGTATTGATTTCTACTATGCATCCGCTGGAGGCAGCGTGGCTTATAACATCATCTATCATAGCCTGATACCATCCGTAACTTTCTATCTGCGGATCATAGACAGAGGCGTTCCCGGCGATTTTATCGAAATGGCCCAGAATCTCAAAACCGCCACGCTCAAGCATTGTAAGTTCCTGCTCGAAAAATTTCTCGACCACATAACGAAGGTCGCCCTGAAAACCATCCTTAAGATATTGTCCGAACCTTTCAGCTTTCCCGTCGCAATCCAATGGAATTCCATCCTGATTAGGTACAAAATGAACAGACCCGATGCGATAGTCAAGCGGAAGTCGCTGAAAATAATCTATATGCGGGCCGAAATCAGCACTGATGAAATCCACCTCCATCCCGGTCAAAAGGGTCAGGCTATCGGCAGACTCCTGACGCAACTCCTCGCATTCTTCCAGATAAGCAGGCACTGACTCACGGCTCATATTGCAGTTGGATTCCACACATATAGGAGAATGTGGCGACACGCCCCAAATTCTGAACTCTTGCTCCGCAGCGGCAGCAACCATCTCGCGCAGAGTGTTGTGGCCATCGCAATATTGTGTGTGCGAATGCAGGTTGTATCTGTCTGTGTCCTTTATCAGTTCAACGATATCTTGCGGTGTCATATCAAAGTAACAATTCATCAGCCGATCTACGGCAGAACAGAGTCTTATATTTCGAGGATGCTGGGCTGGAGGGTAAGCAGGTCGATGGTAAAGAGGCGGTTGAGGAGGAGCGTGCCGCACCGGGCGGAGTGCTTGATGGCTTCAGCTGCCTGGATGCTGGCCACCACGCCTGCCGCCGGACCTAACACGCCGGCCATTCCGCATGGGGTGAACGCGCTGCATTCCTGCGGACTGAACACTTCAGAATATCTTGTGACACCCGGATGCCACGACATCACTTGTCCGCGGAATCCGCCCACACCTCCGATACAACAGGGAGTCTGCGTGTCGGAGCATACTCTGTCGGTCATGAATTTGGTGGCCGGATTGTCGCTGCCATCGATTACAAAATCATATTCCGGGAAAAGTTCATGCGCCTTCTTCTCTGTTACGAGGCATTCCTCCACATTTACCTTTATTTCCGAATTTAGCGCACGCATTCTTGCGGCGAGCACATCCGCCTTACTCTTGCCGAGCGAATGCTCGTCGAAAAAGAGCTGACGCTGCAGGTTGGTGATGTCGATGGTGTCGAAGTCGGCAATGCCCACGGTGCCGATGCCCGAAGCGGCGAGATACATTGCGGCCATCGAACCCAATGCGCCGCAACCTATCACAAGCACACGGCTTGCTGCCAAAAGTTGAAGCCCTTCCCGACCTATTTCGGGGAGGGCTTCAAGGCGTGAATATCTGATTGAATCTTCGTTCATTTGAAAAAATGGGGACAGGGGATTAGCCGCAGTGCCAGAACTTGCTCACAAGGTTGAGCATCTCCTGACGGTTCTGTCCGATTTCAGAACGCAGATTCTTGTCTCTGTATTGTTTGAGCTGCTTGATAATTCCATCAATCATCTGGGGCGAGAACACTCCGAGAGCCTCAAACACTGCTCTGTCGGCATCAATAGCCTTGGAGGAAGCGTAGCAGCTGTCGGGCAGCGAAGCGAGCGACTCGAGTTTTTCGCGGTTGTCGTCCTGATGGATGTTGACGTTGACATAGAGTTCTTCGGCGCGCTTGAGAGCATTGGGCATCTCGAAACCGGAGCGGGCAGCTACAATCATGCCGGCGAGCAACTGATAAACGTTTGCGCTGCAGTCGGCGCTACGGAGTTCCACGGTCTGCTTGTCGGGAAGCACGAGGTCGGCTTCCTCGAGAGGATTGGCCTGAGTGCACATATCCTTTTCGCCAGTCCAGCCAAGGGGCACGCGGATAAGCACGGAACGGTTGCGGTCGCCCCAGCAGATGGATGTGGGAGCTTCCTGATGAGGAACAAGGCGGAAATAACTGGTTGGCACTTTGTTGCCCATAGCGGTGATTGCGGATGCATGCTCGAGGATACCTACGATTGCCTTTTTAGCATCGTCGCTGAGTTTGCCATCCTTTGTCATCATGTTCTTGCCATCCTTCATCAGTTTGAAGTGGATGTGCAGACCGCTGCCAGCCTTGCCCTCGGTGATTTTGGGAGCGAAAGTGACGTCAAGGTTCTTCTTGAATGCGAGAGTGCGGATGATCCACTTGGCAAGCATCAGGGTGTCGGCGGCCTCTACGGCGGGCACGGGGAGGAATTCCACCTCGTTCTGCTCGAACACTTTGTCGTTGAGTGTGAAGTTGCCCACCTCATTGTGGCCGTATTTGATCTGGCCGCCTGTCTGAGCGATGAGGTTCATGCACTCGGTGCGGAAGTCGTTGAATTTTGCGAAAGGTGCAGACTCGTGGTAGCCCTTCTGGTCAGTGGCATGGAAGATCTTGGGATCGTCGGCAATCACATAATATTCGAGCTCGCCCATTGCGTAGAAGTCCATGCCTGTGGTTTCGCGGAAAGTTTCCACTGCGCGGCGCAGGGAATACTCGGGGCTCGCGGGCATAGGATTTCCTTCATTATTGAAGAAGGAGCAGAGCATAGTGAGGGTGGGAATCTCAGCGAAGGGATCCACGAATGCTGTGGAATAGCGGGGAATCACATAGAGGTCGCTATTGCCTGCCTCTATGAATGGGAAGAGGCTGCTGCCGTCCACACGCTCGCCGAAGGTAAGGATTGAGTAGAGATATTCCTCGGAGTTGATTACGAAGTTGAGAGTCTTGAGTCGGTTGTCGTCGGCTGGATACATGAAATTAATCATGCGGATGCCGTTTTCTTTCACAAAGCGGATGATGTCGGCTTTTGTGAATTCGTGGGCTGGCTTCTGGAGAAAGCGCACCACGGCATTGGGTTGAAGATCAAAGTTGGTATTCATTTAAGGTTGTGTTGTGAAGCCTTTTCCGGGCTTCCATATATTAAAAAGGTTAGAGCTTTCCGGTTGCTTACCGGGTTGAAGCGGTAAGATTGTTGCAAATGTATCAAATTTTTGAATACAAAACAAATTTTTTTTAATGTTGTATTAATTTTAGAGGGCAGTCGCTCTGCGACTGGGAGATGTGTGGCTACTCAATTCAAAATTCAAAATTCAACATTACTTCAACTATTCGGGGGGATGGGTTGTTATATTTGCGTGGGGGGATTGCGGGTGAACTATAACGAACTTAAAAACTATTTGATATTATGGAAAAATTTGAGAAACTGATTAATTCCGACAAACCCTTGTTGATTGACTTTTTCGCCACATGGTGTGGCCCTTGCAAGATGATGCACCCTGTGCTTGAGGAACTTGCCGGCAAGGTTGGCGACAAGGCCCGCATCGTGAAGATTGATATTGATAAGAATGAAAAACTGGCCGCTATCTATAATGTGCGCTCTGTGCCTACATTCATGATTTTCGTGAAGGGAGAACTGAAATGGCGTGCCTCCGGCGTGCGTTCCGAACAGGAACTCGAGCAGGAACTGGCCAAGTTCTACTAAGATATTCACAAATTATACATTAGCATAACAGATCAAGTCCCGCACAACCTCAGTGGTATGTGCGGGACTTTATTTAATTTTGAATGTTGAATGTTGAATTTTGAATTACGAAAGTAGTATTTTCTAATTTTTAATTTTTGTGTAGGGCGTTATGCAAAGGTCTTCTTCTTGAAGATACTCTTCATTTTGAGGGTGATGACTCCGAGTATCGCTTCGCCGAATATGGAGGAGTTCATCTTCGATGTGCCGAGCTGGCGGTTGACAAAGACAATCGGCACCTCCACAATCTTGAATTTCTTGAAATAAGATTTGAACTTCATCTCAATCTGGAAAGCGTAGCCCTTGAACTGGATTTTATCCAGGTCGAGGGTCTCGAGCACCTTGTTTCGCCAGCAAACGAATCCGGCGGTGGCATCGTGCAGAGGCATGCGCGTGATCATTCGCACATATACGGAGGCGAAATAAGACATCAGCACTCGGCCAATGGGCCAGTTGACCACATTCACACCGGACACATATCGTGAACCCACAGCCACATCAGCGCCATTGTCGCGGCATTCGTGATAAAGGCGGGGAAGATCCTTGGGATTGTGGGAGAAATCGGCATCCATCTCAATCACGTATTTATAACGGCGCTGCAGAGCCCATTTGAATCCATGGATATAGGCTGTGCCGAGGCCGAGCTTACCCTCTCGCGTCTCCATATACACGCGGCCGGGATACTGGCTGATTTTCGTGCGCACCACATCCTGCGTGCCGTCGGGGGATGCGTCGTCGATTACAAGAACATCAAAGCCATCCTCCAGCTGCATCACTGCATCAATGATATTGGAGATGTTTTCAATCTCATTATACGTTGGTATTATGACGAGTGCATCGTTCATGTTGGTGATTGTTAGTGGCCGGCTATGCCGGAGGTCGATATATCTTTATGCAAATTTAAATAAAATTCTTTAAAGTCAATTGCAATGATGGGAAAAATATTGCTTACGGCCTGAATTATTCCCTAATCGGGATGAGTTTCATGCGTCAGATGAAGCTTTTCAGTTCGCGGTAGAGCTGATTCACGGGGAGTCCCATCACATTATAGTAGCTGCCTTCAATCCATTCCACAGCCACGCAGCCTATCCATTCCTGAATGCCATAGGCGCCGGCCTTGTCGAGCGGAAGGAAGTTCTCCACATAATAGCGGGCCTCCTCCTCTGTGATGTTGCTGAAGCGCACCTCCGTGACTGAGCTGAAGCTCACACGCTTCATCTTCGTGGAGATGCAGACGCCGCTCACCACCTTATGCACTTTTCCGGAAAGTTCCATAAGCATGGCGATGGCCTGCGGCATGTCCTTTGGTTTGCCGAGCACCTTGTCGTCGAGGATTACGAGCGTGTCGGCGGTGATCACCATATCGTTGTCATGCATGGAATCAAGATAGGCGTCAGCCTTTTGGTTGGCGAGGAATTGGGGAATCTCCTCCTTGCGGAGAGTGTCGGGATAGGTTTCCTCAAGGCCACCTATGGTCACAACTGTGAATGGTATGCGCAGCTGATTGAGCAGTTCTCTGCGGCGCGGCGACTTGCTGCCCAGCAGGATGTTATATTTACGGATATTCTCGAGCATCTTTGTGATTGATGATTTATGATTGATGATTCTTTAATAGTGCAGTCGCTCCGCGACTTACCAGCCGAAGGCGGTGGCGTCGGCGAGCCATTGCGAGTTGGCTTTAAGCACCTGCTCTATCACATCGCGGCCACAACCGTAGCCGCCGTTGAAGCGGGACACATACCGCGCCGCCAACCTGGCTTCAGGACAGGCGTCGGCAGGTGCGCACGAAAGCCCTACAAATTTCAAACATTTCAGATCGGGAATGTCATCACCCATATAAAGCACGTTTTCAGGCAAGAGATTGCATTCCTCCGTCCATTTCTGAAGCACATCGATCTTATGTGCCGCACCAAGGAAGATATCCTGGACACCAAGCGCCTCATAACGGAAGCGAACCCGCTCATCCTTGCCGCCGGTGATTATGGCGATACGATAGTTTAGTTTGGCGGCGAGCTGCAAAGCGTAACCATCCTTGATGTTTACCATGCGGAGGGGCTGACCTTGCTCGTCCATCGGTATTGTGGAGGGTGAGAGCACGCCGTCGACGTCAAATGCGAACGCGCGTATTTTTTTTAAATCGTAATCAATCATTGAGTATTGAATTAGTGAGAGTCTGATAAATGCCTTTTAATTCGGGTTTACTCTCGAGCATCTTGAGATGACGTGAGATTGTCCGCATGTCGTGGCGCTCAGCCGGACCGGTCTGCGCCTGACGAGGATGCGATACTCGCTCCAGTTTGCCGACAGTTTCCCGCAGGAGCGGAAGCATAAGCCGGAAGTCAATGTCCTCACCTGCAAGATATTCGTCGGCAAGGGCCCATAGACGGTTGGCGAAATTGCAGGCCACCACCGAGGCAAGATGAAGCGCCCTTCTCTTCACGGAATCCATCTTCATGGTTTCACCGAAAGGACAAGCGATCCATGCGAGGCGCTTATATGTGAAATCCGAATCACCCTCTATGAAGATTGGAATCTCCGGGTAATCAAGTTTTATTCCTTTGGAAAAGGTCTGCAAAGGATAGAACACGCCTACATGAAATCCGCATTCCGTTGCATCATCCAGAGCAGAAAGGGGAGTGGTGCCTGATGTGTGCGCAATGACAGGTGGATTCAGGCCATCGCAATACCCGGAATCACGCATAGTGCCGATTTGGCTGCACAAGCGGCCGCACACCTCGGCAATCGCGTCGTCGGCCACTGCAAGCAGATACACGGAGGCATCCCTTCGCAGTCCATCAAAGGAACGCGGGTTGACTATGCGACAGTCAAAATCCTCGTATCCACTCATCGCTGTGAGAAGATGCGAGGCTACGTTTCCTCTTCCAATGATATCAATTTTCATTATGTGCTCCTAATTTATCATTCAGCTGCCAAATGGCGGCATGGCCCATGGTGGTGCGGATATTTATCTCCACGCAGGGATTCACCTTTCCCTCAGGCGTGGCAAGACAGTCGATGCCAAGCGGACCGGAGTAATACGGTGCAATCAGCGACTCGATTGCCCGCTGCTGGATTTGCACAATCCTGTCGGGGTCGACGCTGACAGCCGATGCAATCAAAGTCTTCAAATCGGATTGCGAGGCGAGACGGTTGCCCATATACCTTCCCTGATTCGAGGCATTGAACACTGACCAACCCACGAATTCAGCCGCACCGTTGCGGCATTCCCATTCCGAAGCGAAATCCAGAGCCACCGGCCAAGCCACTTCCCCCATCACACTTCCTTGCCTTGCGATGTAACCGCCAATCCAGCGGCGGAGCTGCTCGCGGGTCATTTCCGTTGACCTTACAACGCCTCTTCCGGAACTGCTCCAGGGAGCCTTGAAAAAGAGATCCTGATATTCATCCGCCATGCGCATTGCATCATCGGCATTGAAGAATTCCTGAGGAAGCGGTACTTCAAATTCATCCAGCATAGTGTGGAAGGCGATTGTGGTGCGGCGGTGCGACAGCCTTTCAATGGCGAGCATATCAGCATCTGACGGGACTCCTGCGAGCGCGGGCAATGCTTTTGTGAGGACTCGCCGAATGGCGCGGTTCCATCCCCAGGGGCGCGCCCGGAAACCTGCTCCTTTACCGGGAAGAAGCTTTCCGGTATCTCCTTCCCCATAGAAAATTCGGCCGTGACGGTCGAGCAGTGTGAGTTGCTTCTTCTTGACCTGTTGGAAATAGGGTAGGGGGCATATGGTCTCCAAGCCATTGTGGTCAAGGAGCATCAGGGCATCGCCGGGAGAAGCGAATACAGCAGGGAAGAGAGCCTTCGAGAAACGCAGACGGGTCACGGAGGCCGGCGGGGTATAAAAATCCGATTTCGCAGCAAGTGCGAAATCGGTTTCTATATTGTAAATATGCAAATCCGCAAGCATCACGCTGTCGGGTGAGGGAGACGTGGCTCAGTCGTCGAGCATTGCGCGCTCCTTGAGCGGATTGGAGAAATAGAGTTTATGCTCTATATATTCCTGAGTGGCTATCAGAGTGGGTTTCGGGAGCTTCTCGTAGAAGCGCGAAATCTCAATCTGTTCGCGATTTTCCGACACCTCCTCGAGATTGTCGGTAGATGCGAATTCCTGCAGTTTCTTCTCAAGTTCCTTCTTGATTTCCTGAGAGATCTGGTTGGCTCTCTTGCCAATGATGCAGACTGTTTCGTAAACATTTCCCGTCTGCTCCGCCATGGCGATCATGTCGCGGGTCACGGTGGTGAGAGGGGCGTTTGTTTTCTTATAATCCATAGATATCGCTATTTATATAAATATGGTGTCTAAATGAAATTCTTCAGTTATTTCTGCACATGCTTTTCGGCGATGCGCAGGATAGTCTCGGCCTCATGCTTGTGCTTGGAGTCGGGGTTATTGTTGATGAATGAGTAATATTCATCCACAACATCCCTGTATCTTTCGCCCATTTTTTCAGCAACGCTCTGTCGGGCAATCTGATATTTGCTTTTGAGCACGAGAAGCTCGAAGTCTTCCCTATATTTCGAGAAGGGATATTCCTTGAGGGCATTCTGGGCCACGATGATTGCCGACTGGTAATTATTACCCATATAGTTGCCGAGATTGTAATAAAGTTGGGCATTCTGGAGCTCCTTGAGCGTAAGTTTGTCCTGCATCTCGAAGATGGCTTTCTGCACCTGTGGCACCTTCTCGCTCTTTGGATAGAACTCGAGGAAATCTTTTAGCTCCTCGATGGCTTTTACGGTATAGGTCTGGTCGAGCTGGGGATCGGGAGAGTCGAGATAGAAGCCATAACCGGAATAATACCTTGCATTCTCGGCAAATTTCCCCTTGGGATAGCGGTTGTAGTAGGTTTTGAAATAAAGATTGGAATTGGCGTAATCCTTATTTTCGAAATACGACATTGCGAGAAGGTAAAGGGCTTCCTCACCCTTCGCCGTGCCGCGGAGGGGGGTATATATTTCGTTGAGAATGGTAGAGGCCTGAAGAAATTTTTTCTCGTCGAAGGCACGCTTGGCGTAGTCGAACTTATAGTCCACGTCGCGGCTCTTGAGCACTTTTGTATATTCTGTGCACGAAGCGAGACAAAACACTAAAGGCAGCAAATACAGGATCTTGCGCATTTCCTAATCTGTTGATACTTAAGCCCGGGGCACACAATTAAAGTGGGAGGAAGTTCGCGTAAGGACACAACATCCCTGTATGCATAGGCCATATTCAGTGCAAAGTTAACAAAAATAATTCGATTTCAGAGGTAAATCAATTAAAATTTAAGTAAAAATTGTTAACTTTGTGTTTCCAAATCATGTCTATGCTGTGAAGAAGGAAAAATCAGACAATTCATTCAACTGGGGCAGTAAGTTTATCGACCGCCATCCGGTTTTCGCCAATGTGGTTATTATCATTGTGATAACCCTTTTGTGCATATATGCCGCCTATCTTGCGACAGCGCTCTTCACCAAGCATGGGCGCAGTTGCAAGGTGCCCGGTGTGGAGAACATGTCATATACAGAGGCAGTGTCACTGCTACATTCACGGGGACTCAAGGTGGATATCCGCGACTCTATATATAAGGACGATGTGAAGCCTGGATTTGTGATTGAGCAATTCCCCAAGGCCAATTCCATCGTGAAGCCCGGCCGCAAGATTTTCCTTTACATCAACGCGGTTCATCCCAAGGAGGTGATTCTCGACGACGACAATCATCCGGCAGAATACGCGCTCAGGGGAAGTTCCTACCGCAGCACAGTGGCACGCCTCGAGGAATTGGGCTTCAAGCATATGAGAGTGGTCCGCGTGCTTGGCACTACCGACCGCGTGGTCAAGATCATCGCCAACGGCCGGCCTGTGCGCAAGATGCAGAAAGTGCCCGTAAATGCAGTTCTCACAATCGAAGTGGCCGACGGTCGTCTGGCCGACCTGAAAGACTCACTGCAGAATCTGGAATACCTGCAGATGTATAACGAGCAGAGAAACTCCTACACTCCTACAGAAGAGGAGAACTCATATTCCGGCTCTGAATCCGAAGAATCCTACACGCCTGCCTCCACGCCATCCGAGCCTGAAACAGAGGAGGAACAGAATTCCCAATATTTTTAGCACACAGGATTATGCTTGAAAAAGAGGAGTGCGAAAATCCTTTGGAGGAACAGGAGGAATGCGAACAGGAGCTCTATGAGCATTTCCGGTTTGTGGCCGACCGCGGTCAGCAGTTGCTGCGCGTGGACAAGTTCCTTGTAGAGCGGATGGAGCGCACCTCGCGCAACCGAATCCAGCAGGCGGCCGATGCAGGATGCATCCTCGCCAACGGAAAACCTGTAAAGCAGAACTATCGCGTAAAGCCGGGCGATGTGATAAGCATCGTGATGGACCGTCCTCGCTATGATTTCGAGATCGTGGCCGAGGATATACCGCTTGATATTGTTTACGAGGATGACACTGTGCTGGTGGTCAATAAGCCGGCCGGCCTTGTGGTGCATCCGGGCCATGGCAACTGGACCGGCACCCTTGTGAATGCCCTGGCATTCCATTTCCGCGATAATCCCAATTATGATGTGAACGACCCGCGCCTCGGCCTCGTGCACCGCATCGACAAGGACACTTCCGGCCTGCTTGTGGTGGCTAAGACACCGGAGGCCAAGACTATGCTAGGCCGCCAGTTTTTCGAAAAGACCACGCGCCGCGAATACCGTGCCCTTGTATGGGGCGACATCCCGGAGGACAAGGGCACAATTGTGGGAAGCATCGCCCGCAATCCCCGCGACAAACTACAGATGTGCGTCACTGAGAATCCCGAAGATGGGAAACACGCCGTGACGCATTTCGAGGTGCTGGAACGGTTCGGATATGTCACCCTTGTGAAGTGCGTGCTCGAAACGGGTCGCACCCATCAGATCCGCGTGCATTTCAAGCATCAGGGACATCCGCTTTTCAACGATGCCCGCTATGGTGGCGACCAGATTCTTAAAGGACAGCGCACCCAGAAATACAAGCAGTTTATAATGAATTGCTTCGAGACTTGCCCGCGGCAGGCTCTACATGCCCGCACCCTCGGGTTCCGTCATCCCGCCACAGGAAAAGAGATGGACTTCGAGGCTCCTCTTCCCCCGGATATGGAGGCCCTCCTGGAAAAATGGAGGCGCCGAGACTCTCAAAACGACTAAATCTGCCACTTGCCGGCAAAGATAATATATTATGAATTCTCAAGACTTAGACTTCAGCGACATAGCGCCTTATGACGATTCCGTGTTCCATGAGAAGATGGTGGAACTTGTGAAGGATCCCGGCTTCCTGCATGCAGTGGGATACACGATGCCCAAGGATGATGTGCCCGCACTCATAGAGGATCTGCTGAAAATCGACAATAGTTATGATTTCCAGCATCAGATAATGTATCCCTTCCTTGAGATGCTTGCGAAGACCACTACCTCCGGGATATCTCTTGGCGGTATAAAATACTACAACCCTTCGCTGAGTTATACATATATCACTAACCATCGCGACATAGTGCTCGACGCCTCCTTCCTCAATCTTACGTTCCTGCGCCGCGGATGGCCTACTTCGGAGGTAGCCATCGGCAACAACCTGCTGGTGTTCGACTGGATCAACGACCTTGTGCGCCTTAACAAGTCGTTTATAGTGAAACGCAACACTGGTCTTCGCGAAGGTCTGCTGGCCGCCAAGAAACTCTCGGCCTATATTCATTATTCGATTCTCGACAAGCATGAGTCAGTATGGATTGCTCAGCGTGAGGGACGAGCCAAGGACAGCAGCGACCGCACGCAGGAGTCTCTTGTGAAGATGCTTGCTCTCGGAGGAGAGGGTTCATTCATGGAGCGCCTCAAGGAGATCAATCTCATGCCTGTATCGATTTCCTATGAGTTCGACCCGAACGACTATCTGAAGGCCCGCGAGTTCCTGATGAAACGCCGCAATCCAGAGTTTAAGAAATCGCAACGCGACGACCTCTTCAGCATGGAGACCGGTCTGCTGCAGAATAAGGGACGCGTGCATTTCCAGCTCACCCCGCGCATCAACACTAAGATTGACCAGATCGGCGACTTCCGCGACAACAACACCGCTGCAAAATATGTGGGTGCGCTTATCGACCAGGCCATCCACCGCAGTTATGAAATCTTCCCCATCAATTATGTGGCATTCGACATGCTCCATTCATGCGAGCGCTTCAAAAACAAATACACCGAAGAGCAGCGCCGCGACACTCTCGACTATTTCAACCGCCAGCTCGAGAAGGTGGATGTGCCCGACGTTACGGAGGAGGAGCGCGGATTCCTGATGGAGATGATGCTCACAATGTATGCCAATCCGCTGAAGAACAAACTTAAGACAATTCTTGGAGGAATCGAATGAGAATACCCGTGCTTACGGCCGTGTGCCTGATCCTCTTCCCCATCCTTCTGGACTTATATATTTTCTGCGATATCCGCAGCTATGTGCCTCAGAAGCGCCGCAAGGCTGCCGAATGGGTGCATGGAGCGCTGTCGGTGCTTCTATGGGTCTTCATCATCGTGGTGATATGCCTGCCGAAGCGTGCGTATGGCGAACCGATTATCGGCGCCATGTGGATGCTTTATGCCTTTGCCACAGTATATCTGGCCAAGGCTTTCTATGCACTTTCTTCTCTGATCGGGCGTCTTGTGGCGCGAATCAGGCATCGGAAAGGAATGGGAGGTATATATACCGGCGTTGTGCTCGGGGCTATGGTGCTCGGTGTGTGCTGGTGGGGCGCGCTGGTCAACAGGTATCAGATCGATGTGGAGCACACCGAGATAAGCTACACTGACCTCCCTGCTGCTTTCGATGGCTACAGGATTGTGCAATTCAGCGATGCCCATGTGGGCACATGGGGCTCGGATACAGCATTTGTGTCGCGTCTTGTGGACAGCATCAATGCCCAGAATGCTGATATGATTGTATTTACAGGCGATTTCGTGAATCGTGAGACCCGCGAACTTAAGCCTTTTGTCGATGTGCTCTCCCGCCTCCATGCCCGCGATGGCGTATATTCCATTCTCGGAAATCACGACTATGGCGATTATATCGACTGGCCTTCGCCCGATCAGAAAGCGGAAAACAACCGTCGGCTTGCCGCCATGCAGAAGCAGATGGGATGGCAGCTGCTGAAGAATGAATATAGGATGATTCCCAAAGAGGGCGATAGCATTGCGTTGATTGGCGTGGAGAATTGGGGCGAACCACCCTTCAAGGTGTACGGAGACCTGAAAGCATCTTACCCTGCCGATGGAGCGCGCCATCTCAACGACTCGGTGTTCAAAATTCTCCTTACCCATAATCCTATGCACTGGACAAATGAAGTTACCAAGAAGAGCAATGTCAACCTGACACTCTCCGGACATACCCATGCCATGCAGACGATGGTGAGGGTAGGAGAATGGAAATGGTCGCCCTGTGTGTGGCGCTACAAGACATGGGGCGGACTTTACGCCGACAGCGTAGGCAAGAAGAGCCCTATGTATCTTTACGTGAATATCGGCAGCGGCGAAGTGGGTATGCCTGCACGTATCGGAGCCACTCCGGAAGTCACTGTAATATATCTAAGGCGGAAGTAAAACTGAAGATTCAGAGAAACTCAGTATGGGAAAACCGGTGAATGTGGTAATCAGCCTTGGCAGCAATTGCGGTCTACGCAAGGAGAATGTAGAGGCCGCAACAAGATTTCTCGGCACAGTACTTACCGAAATGCGAGCCTCTTCCATATATGAGACACCGGAAATCCATGGCCTGCCACATCTTTATATGAATGCCGTGCTGGAAGGGAATTTCAGCGGAAAATTTGATGAATTGCATGAGATGTGCAAAATCTATGAGAAGGAGAATGGCCGGGACGAAAATGCGCGAAACCGTGGCGATGTGCCCATCGATCTGGATATAGTGACCTGGGATGAAGAGATTATCCGCCCGAGAGATTTCTCAATGGAATTCTTCAAGATTGGATATCGCCAATTGATTGGGGATTGAGGATTGTGGATTGACAGTCGCTCCGCGACTGCACTATAAAGAACTATTCAAGATCCTTTCGCACTCGAGCAGAATTGGCTCATTCTTATCTCCTGCTCGGCATGCCACTATAAATTTATCCTGGCCAGATTTCAGCCCGTATCTCTTTGCGATTTCCGCAGCTGCAATCGGATAATTCCTTGATATCACATTATAAGCACACCCTTTGAGACGTTTTATACTTTTCTTGTCAAGAATATTCTTGATGCGGAATAAACGCCCCGGAAAGTCAGGATGATATTGAGGGGAGATAAAAAGGTCGGTGTCGGCTGCCAGTTGATACATCCCTTCAAATTCGCAGCAAAGCCTCTCGCCGCAGCGAGCCTTATGCAATCCGGCATTTGGATCATATAGAAAACAAACCTCTGACATATCGGACATATCGGACATATCGGACATATCGGACTTGTCGGACTTGTCGGACTTGTCGGACTTGTCGGACATGGCGGACTTGTCGGACATGGCGGATTTGGCGTAAGGCTTTATGGCTATCGGGCCGCTTTGGTTGAGGTCTTCGGGATTGCAGATGAATCCCGAAGCCAATTCCGGTTTCTGCCCGGGCAGAAATTCACCGCTGGCTGTAAGGTCGACCACCACAATTTCCGGTTTCTTCCTAACTTCCTTATTATCTATTACCATCAGCACCTCCTTGCATTCCCCCTTCACGCATACGATATGCACTGCGGATATGCCGTGCAGTTGACTCGCGGCTTTTTTGATATCGAGAATTGGAGAAGCCTTTATGAGGATTTGACGGGCGTGCGAGCGGATGAGAGCAAGATTTGATACGACATCAGGCAAACAGTCTTCGAGAAAATATACCCGTTTGTTTTTATCATCCCCTTCTCGCCTGGCAGGATCGATAAAAATAACATCGTAGATTATATCCGAATTGCGGATATAATCGATGGAATCGGCACAAATC
Organism: uncultured Muribaculaceae bacterium; assembly: GCA_905209725.1. Lineage (GTDB taxonomy): Bacteria > Bacteroidota > Bacteroidia > Bacteroidales > Muribaculaceae > Lepagella. Next base: position 18,596 of record CAJLTZ010000015.1, on the reverse strand, counting down.
ACATTGAAATTATTCACACCAAGCGCATTTGCATTCCGCTTCAATGTCTCGGCCTTCACAGGGTCGAGTTCAACAGCCGTCACATCCGGTGTTTGCTCGCCGGGCCGATCTTCGCTTTTGGCGAGTGCTGCCGTCATTGCATCTATGCCGAGACCGGCCGTCATGTCGAGCCAGGAATCGGCTTCGCCGCCAAGAAAAGCATGATATTGAGCCACAAACTGATTACTTGCCTGTTCGGCCGAAATTCCTGCAGGAAATTCAAAATCAGGATTTTGCAGAAAGAAATCAATCTTCTTAGCGCACTTGCGGCGGCATTCTATCTGCATCACGGCATTTTCGAGTGGGAAGGGGAGTGGTTTGCCGGCATAGCGCAACATGAGAGTGGAGGCGTTTTCGCTTCCATGCTCCGAAATGAATTTCTTAATCTCCCCGTCCATATTAATGCTGCCGCCTATTTTGAAGATACCACCACTGATTCTATTGCAAACGAATTTCGCGGATGTCGATAAGATGATGGATAATGGCGAATATCGTAAGTCCTGCAGGAGAATGGATATTCAGTTTGGCGGCTATGTTTCGGCGATAGGTGGTGATGGTATGTACCGAGAGACACATTGCATCAGCTATCTCCTTATTCTGCAATCCTTTGGCCACATATCTAATCACCTCCTTCTCTCGTTCGCCAATTGCATCGATCGGAGGCACAGCATCTTGTGGTTCGTCGGCAACAGGTTCGTCGGTGGCCTCTTCATCCGAAATGGATGATTCCAGCCGGGTAGCCGCCGGCACAAGAATCTCATTTTCCACTCGGCAGTGGGTTTCGAGATCTTTCTGGCATGAGATTAGGTCATAGAGCACGGAATTGAGCATATCGTTTCCGCCATGCTGGTAATGGTGAATCACGATATCGATTAATTCCGACAGACGTTCGGTCATGTCGGTATGGTTGACGCTATATTCCGCGATGTGGAAATCGCCTCGTTCGCCATGCGAGATGAGACGTTCGATATAGGGGAACACCACCTCATTCTCATAGCCCATATGGCGGCGCACCTCCATCACATAATCATCATAATATTTCAGGATGAGGAATGTGACGTCGGTCAACTCGGAGCAATTGATTGCCTCGATAAGTTTGCGGCGTATCAGTGGAAGATTGAAATCGAGGAAATATGTGTGCGCTTTTTTGAGATATTTCATCAGCGAGGGGAGAGAAACCGGTGTCACCGCGCGCAGATGATTGCCTATGAGATTTGCAACGGCAAGAAAGGTCTGGGTATCGACGCCATGCTTGCGGCAAACCTCAGCCACAGAAGCGTCGCCAAAACCGAAGGGGATGTCAAACCGGCTGATCACAAGGATGAGAAGATTGTTATCATCAATCACGTCGCGCAGCCTGCTCGAGGCTAAATATTCTTCCATATTGATTGTCTTCCTGATGTGGGCTATAAGGTTAATGCTGTAATTCCCTTGAATCACGAAGCAAAATTAGCAAAAAAGCCGTTAATGGGAAATACCTATAATTGGGTAATCCTACGATGTCAGCTATTGCACTTTTTGGCGTTGACGTGGTTTTCGGCCTGCCTTGCAGCCATTTTTGCCTCTGAGGGATTGTCGGCGGGAGTCCAGAATCGAGTCCCGTCAATGGAATCGGGAAGATATTGCTGCTCCACAAAATGTCCCTTGAAATCGTGGGCATATTTATATCCGTCGCCATAACCGAGTTCCGACATCAGTTTGGTGGGGGCATTGCGCAGATGCAGCGGTACGGGAAGGTCGCCTGTCTGACGCACTGTTTCCAAAGCGCTGTCGATGGCAAGATATGCGGAATTGCTTTTCGGCGAATTGGCAAGATAGATGGCGCATTCGGAGAGAATTATCCGGCCTTCGGGCCAGCCGATTTTCTGGAGCGCATCAAAGGTGGCATTGGCAAGAAGAAGGGCATTGGGGTTGGCAAGACCGATATCTTCTGCGGCAAGAATCACCAGACGGCGGGCTATGAATGCCGGGTCCTCACCGCCGGCCACCATCCTTGCGAGCCAATAGACAGCGGCATCGGGATTGCTGCCCCGCACCGACTTGATGAAGGCGGAGATGATGTCATAGTGCATCTCCCCGTTGCGGTCGTAGGCGGCAGGGTTTTCCTGCAGGCTGTCAGTGACATTCTTGTCGTTGATAACCACCGGCTGGCCGTCGGGTGTGGCCTGCTCTATGAGGTCGAGGATATTGAGCAGTTTGCGGGCGTCGCCTCCTGAGAAGCGGAATAGGGCGTCGGTGGAATCTATCTTCCATTCGCGCTTGCGAAGCACCTCATCCTTTTCCAGTGCCCGGTCGAGCAGACGTTGCAAAGCGGCTGAGTCAAGCGAACGGAGTGTATATACCTGTGCACGACTCAGAAGAGGACGAATCACCTCAAAACTTGGGTTCTCGGTGGTGGCGCCGATTAGGGTCACAGTGCCGCGCTCCACAGCTCCTAACAGCGAATCCTGCTGCGACTTGTTGAACCGGTGGATTTCGTCGATGAAGAGAATCGGGCGCCCCTTGGCAAATACGCTGCGTGCGTCGGCCTCGCATTTCTGAAGCACCTCACGCACATCCTTCACGCCGGATGTCACGGCACTCAGAGTATAGAAAGGGACCTCTGTCTGACGGGCCACAATGCGAGCCAGCGTGGTTTTGCCCACACCGGGTGGTCCCCAGAGTATGAATGAGTTCACGCGGCCGCTCTCAATCATCTTGCGGATTATGCCTTCGGGCCCTACAAGGTGTTCCTGCCCGATATAGTCCTCCAGGTTTTCTGGCCGGAGGCGTTCTGCCAATGGGATATTGTTCAATATTGCTATGGTTCTTTATTTTTATTTTCAATTGCCTCGATCACTTCATCAATCGTGATTTGAGAGAGAGTCTCCACAATGCGGTCGGCCATGGGTCGCAATTGTTCTGCGGGCAATGTGGTTGAGAGTCCCACTACATAGCATCCAGCCCGATGTCCGGCAGTGACGCCTTGCAGCGAATCCTCAAACACCACGCAATCCCGCGGGCGGGCATTGCATAGGCGCGCTCCGAGAAGATAGCCCTCTGGGTCGGGTTTGGAATGGCAGATGCGGTCGGCCGTGACAATGTCGGTAAAAAGCCCCTCCAGTTCGGGAAGTTCCTCGCGCAGACGCCGCATCTTCATCTCGTTGCTGCTCGTTACAAGCACGCTCGGGATTTCTCGGCTCTTAAGCTCGAGAAGCATCTCGCGTGCCCCCGGAAGGTAATTATATTTCATCTGCTGCTCAAGAGTGTTGAGCATGTCGGTGATGGCGGCGTGCTGATTCCGGGGATAATATCTGTTCAGGATTTCGGTGAGTGTCTGCCCCTTTATCACAATAGGGAAATTGGCCACTCCGGTAGGGAAATGCCTGTCGATATCGCTCCAGATCCGGGTATATTCCGACTCGCTGTCGATAATCACTCCATCGAGGTCAAAAAGGAATCCGTGTGTCATAGACTATGAGTAACAGTGAAAGAAAATGATGAAAGGAAAAGTTAATGCCTCAGACGAGTCGGAATGGATCGGCGTCCTTCCATGCGGGGAATTTCTCGCGGAAGGCGTCGAGTTTTTCGCGGCTCAGGCGTGCATAGAGCAGGTCCTCGCCGGGTCCGGGCACGCTTACTGTCTTTCCCTTGAAGTCAATCACAGCGGAACTTCCGTCGTAGTTGAAGCCACGGTCGTCGGTGCCGCGGCAATCCACTGCGCAGACATATGCCTCATTCTCAATGGCCCGCGCCGGAAGCAGCGCATTCCATGCCCCTACACGCACATCGGGCCAGTTGGCCACCACAATCAGCGCGTCATATTCATTTGTCTTGTTGCGACACCACACCGGGAAACGAATATCGTAGCATACCACCAATGCAAGATTCCAGCCGCGATAGCGCACGAGCATGCGGTCGTAGCCACGAGAGAACACCTGATCCTCTCCGGCCATGGTGAAGAGATGGTGCTTGTCCTGGAATGTCTCCTCTCCTGAGGGCTCGATGAAGAAGGCCCGGTTGTAGAGCGAACCGCCGCTATTTGCTATAAACGACCCTGCAATCGCCACCTTATGCTCCGATGCAAGACGTTTCAGATGGTCGATGGTCTCGCCTGTGTTTCTTTCGGCGATGGCACGCACCTCCTCCTTGTCCTTTCCGGATGGGAAGCCGGTGGAGAATGTTTCCGGTAGAATGAGAAGATCCGTGTCGGGATGCATCTCCTTCATCTTGTTTTCGAGGAGGGTGAGGTTGGCCTGCTTGTCCCCCCAGGTGATCTGCATGGGGAAGAGGCACACGTTGAGGTCGCTCCAGATCATATTATGATGATTTTTATATTTTGCGTAGCTATCTTAGCAATCATAGCCACTGCTGATTTCTTATTGATTTTCACACTCCGAATTTCTCGGGGTAGCGGGCAAGGGATGCCATATCGGCGTAATATGCCTTCACTCTGGCAAGGTCTGCTTCAGGATGGCCCGTTGGCTCGAATTCATCGCGGATTATTATGTTTTTGTGCTTATAGTCAATCACGCCCAATTGCACGGGGACTCCCGCGCCGTAAGCCATATAGAGAAAACCTGTGTGCCATTTCTGCTGAAGGCTTCGCGTGCCCTCCGGCGTTACGGCAAGATTCATATAGTTGCGGCTCCGGAAATCCTCAATCACGCTTTGTGTGAGCGAGCGCCCGGTTTTCTTCGAAGGCACCGGAATGCCCCCCAAACCCTTGAGCAGATATTTCAATGGGAAGAAAAACCAGAATTCCTTCATCAGGAAATTGGCTTTTCTTCCCAGAGATTTGTATGCCAGGAGTCCAAGAATGAAGTCCCAGTTGGAAGTGTGGGGAGCAACGCAAATCACGCATTTGTCGCGGCGTGGAGCAGTGATATCCACTTTCCAGCCGAAAAAGTGCAGGATTCGTCCCCAACAGTTCATCACTTGTCAGAGTATTTATTTGGCAGCTTCAGCCGCTATCTCCTTGTTGCGGGCTTTCTCATCGGCGGGAAGAGCCTCGTTGAAGAGTTTGAGGGCGGTATTTGTAGCCTCCTCGAATTCCGTGTCGATCTTATCGAAGAGCTGCACGAAGAAAGCGCGTTTCGCACGGCCGTATTCCTTGGGGTCGCTGAATGCGCCGGGACCCATGTCGAAGGTGATATTGGCATTGATCTTGGCATTGCCCACTGCGCGAAGCATCGTCTCGATTGCGGAGGAGAGCTTGTCCTGATCCACATTTTCCACATTATAATATGCGGAAAGCATCTCGTTAATCACGGCTGCGCCAAGCGCATCTACGTATTTCTTAAATTCTCTCTTGTTCATATGCGGTTAATTTGTCTAATCGGGTTAAATATGTTTATATTTTATTAACGCCGTTTATTCGCATTTTGATTTATGACCTCCTTATTTTTTCTCCAGGATGTAGGAGCGCTCCGGGGCAGCAAAGCCGTTGAGGCGTCCTCCCTTCACGTGGAATTCCTTGCCATAGACCACGTCATGGTAAGTGCCGGAGGGCAGGGTGGTGGGGAGGTCTACCACATTGGCAAATGTGCCCAAGTTGACAATAGCGGCACCCTTTTTGCCACGGTTCACAAGAAGCACCTGGCCATTGTCGGAAACCTGAAGATTCTCATGCTCGCCCTTCATGTGCTTGCGGAAATTATTTACAGCCTTCACTTCGGGGTGCATGAACTCGTCGTTGCCACGTGCGCCAAGCACATTGTCGCCATAATAATTAGTGCGGGTGGAACCGGCAGGACGGGAGAAGAAAAGCGGAGTGCCGTTCTGACGGGCGGTAAGGAACACCCATCCCATGCGGATCTGCTCGTCGGTGAGGCCGGCAGACTCATGGGCGTTGGCATAAGTGTCATGGCTCTCCACCCATGTGGTGAGATATTCGGGAGCTGCGTCATGGTAGTAGCTTTTGAGGTCAATGCCGTTTGCGTTGCGCTTTTCGAGCACCTCGCGGAGCACATGGCCATAGCTCGATGCTGTCTGACCCATATAGTCGGCATATTCCTTTTCAGGAACATTTTTATCCTGGAGCACTTCTCCATATACGAAGAGGGAATCGTAGGAGATGGCGAGACGAGTGCCCTTCACGGCCTTGCGGCCGGTGACCACATCCCAGAAATCATTCTCCTTCACTCCGGCCTCCTTGTCCACAGGGTCGGAATGTACGCCTACGTGCTTGGCCGTATCGTAACGGAATCCGCGCACTCCCATGCCGATGAGGTCGTTGATGAATTCAAGGTAGTATTTCTGGAAGAGGGGATTCTCGGTGTTGACATCCGGCAGACCACCCACGCCCATAAGCGTGCACTCTGTGCGGTCGGTATAGTCGGAGATGGAGGTTAGACCATTGGTATGGAACATCTTGTCGCGGCCGCCTACAGCCTTATAAAAATTGTCGGACACGGCGTCGATATCAAATGCCGTGTGATTGGGGAGCACGTCTACAATCACCTTGACATTGTATTTGGCGGCAGAGTCCATCATCTGTTTCATCTGCTCGCGTGTGCCAAGGATGGCATTGCCTATGGTCCAGTCGGTGGGCTGATAATAATAATACCAGTTGCCCTCCTTCACATTCTCATCGAAAATCTTTTTGCCGCTGCCTTCAGGAGCATAGCAGGCCTGCACGGGGGAGGTCTGAATCATCGTGAAACCGGAATCGGCAATCTTTTTCATGTTGTCGGCCATAGCAGGGAAGTTCCAGCTCCAGGCGTGGAGGATGGTCTCCGAGTTGGTGGCATCAGGATGAACTGTCATCCGGTCTTTTGCGAAGCCCTGGATGGGAAGAAGCAGGGCGAGGGGAAGAACAAGAAATGTTTTTTTCATTTTGGGATGTATTGATTTTAAAAGGTTTAGGATCTTCCTTTTTTAATTACGCACATACGCTATAAATATATAACGCACATGCGCTGTGATTTCAATCAAGAGGGTTATATCAAATATCAAACCAAAGTTAGTGAAAAAATTTTTAATAGGCAAAAAATAGGGCATGAAACGCAAAACCTGCACACCGGAGCTGGATGTGTGCCAAATGCTAATTATATTTAAAATATTGATAATTAAGCGAGTTAGATTTGGATAGAATGGAAATTTGCAGTAATTTTGCAGTGCAATAACACGATAGAACGTATATAGCCCGTGAATTTCGGACTGACGTATATCACTTCGGACAATGAGTGATTCATTCGCTGAAGCGCACTTAAAAACATCAGAATTGAACATGAATTTTAAACATATAATCGCTTGTGCAATCATGATGACCGTCGGATTGACAAGCTTCTCACAGACTCATTCCAACACCCGTCGCGCCCACAACCGCATGCATCAGGAGATGCTCGCGAATGTAAAGAGCCGCATGGATGCCAGCGTAATCGGCAACATGCTGAAAGACGAGGTGGTGAAAAGAGAAAAATCCAACGATATGTCGGCCGAGTCGGCACAGCTCATCGGCGACCTTCTCAAGGAGGCCAACCGCCATATCGGCAAACCCTACCGCCACGGTATGAAGGGTCCCAACGCCTTCGATTGCTCCGGGTTCTCCAGTTACGTTTACAAGCAGTTCGGCTATTCCATCAGCCCTGCTTCCCGCGCCCAGTATCTCGAGGGTGAGAAAGTGGAACGCAAGAATCTCCGCAAAGGCGACCTCGTGTTCTTCACCAGCCGGAGCAGCGGCCGCAACGTCGGCCATGTTGGCATCGTGGTCAGCGCCAACAATGAAACCGGCGATTTTAAATTCATCCATGCAAGCATCAGAGGCGTGAAAATAAGCGATTGTTCCGGATATTATGCCAATCGCTACGTAGGAGCCCGCCGAATCATAAAATAATAAACTTGATTTTGTTTCATAATTATTCTGCCGCCGATGCACCGCGAGGTGCTTGGCGGCAGCCCTATTTTTGGCACTTTATTTGTTTATATTTTTGTGATGAACGATAATAAATTTTATGCAGCCGACGCTGTGGAGGTCACCGGCGCCAGAGTGCACAATCTTAAGAACATCAACGTAACGCTCCCCCATAATTCCCTCAATGTGATCACCGGGTTGAGCGGTTCTGGAAAGTCATCGCTTGCCTTCGACACAATTTTCGCCGAAGGCCAGCGCCGCTATATAGAAACATTCTCCGCCTATGCCCGCAACATGCTCGGCTCTATCGAACGCCCGGATGTGGACTGCATCAACGGCCTCAGCCCTGTGATCAGCATCGAGCAGAAAACTGTGAACAAAAATCCGCGAAGCACTATCGGCACCACCACCGAAATCTACGATTTTTTCCGTCTTCTTTTCTCAAGAATGGGGGAGGCGAGGAGTTATCTTTCCGGCCAGCCGATGGTAAAGTATACCACCGACAAGATCGTCGACCTCGTGGTGAAGGATTATGAAGGCTGCAAGATTAGCCTGCTCGCTCCCCTTGTAAAGAACCGCAAGGGACACTATAAGGATCTTTTCGAAACTCTTCGCAAGAAGGGATTCCTTTATGTGCGCATCGACGGCGAAATGAAGGAGATTGAATACGGCATGAAACTCAACCGCTATCAGAACCACTCCATCGAACTGGTGGTGGACCGTCTTCGTGCGAATGCCGATGATCTGCAGCGTCTTCGCTCTTCGATAGAGTCAGCCCTCAAGATGGGCAACAAGATGATGATGGTGCTCGACATGGAGAATGATTCCGTGCGCAGTTTCAGCCAATTGCTTATGGATGCCGAAACCGGTCTCTCATATCCCGAACCTGCTCCCCATGATTTCAGTTTCAATTCCCCGAAAGGCGCTTGCCGCAAATGCAAGGGGCTCGGGTTTGTGAATATCGTGGATGTAGACAAGATTATCCCCGACAGGAAGAAATCAATCTATGATGGTGCCATCGCACCCCTTGGCAAATATAAGAACTCCCTTATATTCTGGCAGATCGATGCCATATGCAAAATGCACGACGCCACGCTTCGCACCCCCGTGTCGGAACTTTCTGAGGAATGTATCGATGAAATCCTCAACGGCACGGATGCGCGCCTCGAAATCGAGAATGAAACCATGTCGCTGCAGCGATATGGCGCCACATTCGACGGCCTTGTGAAATATATCGAGATGCAGCAGAGCGAGGATGCCGGCGCAGAGGCCAACAAATGGAGCGGGCAGTTTTTCTCCCGCGCCGTCTGTCCCGAATGCGGTGGCACCCGCCTCAATAAGATAGCCCGCCATTTCTTCATCGACGGCAAGAGCATCGCCGATGTGGCAAGCATGGACCTTGGCCAACTATATGCCTGGACCGAAGGACTCGAGGACAGGCTGGACCAGTCGAAGAGGGTGGTGGCTGAGGAGATTCTAAAGGAGATACGCAGCCGGATTCGTTTCCTGCTCGATGTTGGCCTGGAATATCTGTCGCTCGACCGCAACAGCGCTTCGCTAAGCGGCGGCGAGAGCCAGCGAATACGCCTCGCCACACAAATCGGTTCGCAGCTCGTGAATGTGCTATACATCCTCGACGAACCATCCATCGGCCTCCACCAGCGCGACAACGTGCGCCTCATCGACAGCCTCAAGCGCCTGCGCGACAATGGCAACACTATCATAGTGGTGGAGCACGATAAAGATATCATGAAGGAGGCCGACTATGTGGTGGACATAGGCCCGGGAGCAGGAAAGAGCGGGGGAGAGGTCGTGTTTGAAGGCACTCCTGCAAAGATGCTCGAGACTGCGACCCTCACTTCGCAATATTTGAATGGCCAGAAGGAGATAGCTGTGCCCGAAAAGCGGCGGCAAGGGAATGGCAAGATGCTGAAAATTTCCGGAGCAAGCGGCCATAATCTCAAAAACGTGGATCTGAAACTCCCGCTCGGCAAATTCGTTTGTGTCACCGGCGTGAGCGGTAGCGGCAAGTCGTCGCTGATAAATGGCACGCTGCGTCCCATCCTCAGCCAGAAATTTTACCGCTCAATCGAAAATCCGCTTCCCTACAAAAAAATCGCCGGAGATGAATATATAGATAAGGTGGTCACCGTGGACCAGTCTCCGCTCGGGAGAAGCCCACGCTCAAATCCGGCTACCTATACCGGAGTATTTGCCGACATAAGAAAACTCTTCGTAGAACTCCCAGAATCGAAGATAAGAGGCTATCGGCCAGGCAGATTCTCATTCAATGTGTCGGGCGGCCGCTGCGAAACCTGCAAAGGAAACGGCTACCGCACCATAGAGATGAATTTCCTTCCAGATGTGCTTGTGCCTTGTGAGGAATGCCACGGAAAACGCTACAACCGCGAGACGCTCGAGGTGAGATACAAGGGCAAATCCATCAGCGACGTGCTTGATATGACTGTGAATCAGGCAGTTGAATTCTTTGAGAATGTTCCTGTCATCCTCCGGAAAATCAAAGTGTTGCAGGAGATTGGCCTTGGGTATATAAAGCTCGGCCAACCGTCAAGCACACTGAGCGGTGGTGAGAACCAGCGCGTGAAATTAGCTACTGAACTCGCAAAGCGCGACACAGGCAAGACGCTATTCATCCTTGACGAACCGACCACCGGACTTCATTTCGAGGATATACGCGTGTTGCTTCAGGTGATAAACAAACTGGTGGACAAAGGGAACACGATGGTTGTGATAGAGCACAATCTTGATGTGATTAAATGCGCAGACCATGTTATCGACCTTGGACCCGATGGCGGCCGTGACGGCGGCATGATTATCGCAGAAGGCACGCCTGAAGAGATTCTGAAAGGTCCCGAAACTCCCACAACGCGCTTTCTCCGCGCCGAGATCGGATAAAACCAAATCTCCAAGAGAGATTGGAAAAATCAAACTCCCAAAAGATTGGATAAAATGGAATCTTAAGGGAGATTAGGTAAAATAGAATTCTCATAAAGTTTAGATTTTAATATAGCAGAGCCTTCGGCGAGATGCCGAGGGCTCTGCTGCTTTTAATCTGCACCCAAAAAGCGGCAAAAGAAGATTCTATTTAACATAATAGTGATTATATATAATTTATCGACATTCCCCCATTTTCCATTTATTTTCATTGGCCATTCTTCCAACGCCGCCTGCCTAAGCTCTCACAAAGCCTCATATGGATTTCTTGGAAGCCTCCCGTTCGGATTATCTCTAAGTAGCTGGCATGAATTTCCTGGTATGTCTGCGGTCTTCTCTTAATAGTCCATCTGAGCCGTCGAAGATTGTGTGTCGCCGGCCAAGGGCCGTTGAGGCTGTTAGCTTCCTAAGCCGGATAATTCAGCATAAAAAAAGGAGGCATCCTTTGAAGATGTCTCCTTTTGATGTTGCCTTGGAAAGACTCGAACTCTCACAAACGGAACCAGAATCCGGTGTGCTACCATTACACCACAAGGCAATTTTTTTCGTGATTTCTCACTGTCTTTGGGTCTCTTCCCTTAAGACGATGCAAAATTACAACCTTTTTTTTAATCCTGCAAATTTTCAATGAAAAATTTTTAAATTTTTTTAAAAAAAATCTGTCTCATTTCCCCGACACTACAGCGTTTTTAGAGGATTTTTAGGCGTAGTGGTCTGATATTCTTTCAAATATGATGGCGTGCTGTAGGCAAGGTCGAGGAAGTCATTTTCCCGGAAAGCTTTCTCAGATAGTGCCAGCATATCCTTAGCCATTGGATTCAGGTCGGCAATCCATTCCGCATTTTCGAGTTTGATCACATCTTTTGTCTTGGCAGCACCATCGCCCATAAAGATTACTTTCCGGCCGGCAAGCGAGCTGAAGGATTCCGGAGTGATGATCATCGGGCCAGGAGCGATTACCGGATTGAGCGCGAAATCATAGGCCGCTGTAAAAACTTCCATTCTTCTCGCATCAATCATCGGCACAAGAATCTCATCGCCCTGCCAGTCCATGCTGCGGAACATGGCCTTTACTGCCAGAATCTTGAGCGTGTCCACCCCGATCAGTGGAACGTCGAGGCTGAAAGCAAGTCCTTTGGCAAGCGAAAGCCCGATACGCAGACCCGTATAACTGCCGGGGCCGATACTTACTGCCACAGCATCAAGTTTCTGCTCCTTGCGCGTGAGTTCCTCCATACATCGCTCCACGAAGGGCGCAAGTTTGTTGGCGTGCTGCATCCCCTCAGCATTATCTAACTGATATTCCAGACATCCGTCGCGTGTGATTGCCACGCTGCAGATTTTTCCCGACGTCTCTATATTTAAGATTGTAGACACTTTATATAATTTTGAATTTTGAATTTTGAATTGGTCGCTGAGATTCTAATTTTGAATTCAGTTTTGAATAAGGTTTGCATGGAAAGCTTCCACTGCGCGCATGCCGTCGATGGCGGCTGACACGATTCCCCCTGCATAGCCCGCGCCCTCCCCTACGGGATAAAGCCTCGGATGCGACACCGACTCAAGCGTGTCCCGGCTACGCGTGACGCGCACCGGTGAGGAGGTGCGTGATTCCAGCCCAATGAGAATGGCATCGTTTGTAAGGAATCCGGGACACTTCCGCCCGAAGTCAATGAATCCTTTGCGCAGACGCTCGGCTATAAATTCAGGCAGCAGATGATGAAAATCCGCAGAATGAATACCGGGCGCATAGGATGTGGCGGGAAGGGTGTCCGACTCCTTATATATAGTGAAGTCCTCCATGCGCTGTGCCGGGGCATTGATTGAATTTCCGGATTTCTCAAAGAAGCGATGCTCCAGATTCTCCTGCAATTCCAACATACTTAAATCGCCGGCCCCCTCAAATTCCGGAAAATCTCCGGGACGGATTTCCACCACCATTCCCGAATTTGCCCATCGGCCGGAACGTCCTGACGCGGACATACCGTTGACCACCAGTTCGTTATCGGCGCTCCCGGCCGGCACCACTACCCCACCGGGACACATGCAGAAGGAATATACACCTCGGCCGTCAACCTGTGTAACATAACTGTATTCAGCTGCAGGAAGATATTTTCCACGACCTTCACGCGAGTGATACTGCAGTTGGTCAATGAGATGCTGCGGATGTTCGAGTCGAACGCCCATCGCGAGGCCTTTGGGTTCGAGGGCTACACCTGACTCGTGCAACCGGCGGAAAGTGTCGTGAGCCGAGTGACCTGTAGCGAGGAGCACCGCATCGCCGCCGTAGAATTTTTCTCCGCATTCCACCCCCACGGCTTTGCCGTCGCAAAACCGAATCTTGTCGACGAGCGTCTCGAAGTGAACCTCACCGCCGTTTTCGATAATAGTCTGGCGCATGGCCTTTATCACATGGGGCAGACGGTCGCTGCCGATGTGTGGATGGGCGTCGATGAGGATATCAGGGGAAGCGCCGTGCTGCACGAGGAGCTGAAGCACCTCCTCCACGCTGCCTCTTTTCTTGCTGCGGGTGAAGAGTTTGCCATCGCTATATGCACCCGCCCCACCCTCTCCGAAAGCGTAATTGCTATGGGGATTTATGCGGCCGAGGCGACTTATATTGGCAAGGTCGATTCGGCGGGAGTCTACATCGCGACCACGCTCCAGCACCACGGGCTTGATTCCGAGAGTGACGGCCTTCAACGCGGCAAACAGTCCGCCGGGGCCGGCACCCACAATCACCATCACAGGGGCGTCGGAAGGCACAGGCGAGAATGCCACAGGGCGCACGATCGGTTCGACTTCAGTATCCGGACCGGTGGCCACACGGACTGTAAGATTCACCACCACAGCACGTTTGCGGGCGTCGATGGAGCGTTTAATAATCCGCAAGTCGCGAATCTCCTCCGGCTTTATTTTCAATGTGCGGGCAATCTCCCTCTCCACATTCCGGCGACTCGCAGCCACCTTCGGCGAAACCCGTAATATTACATCCTGCATTTTTCTGAGAGTAGTTTGTGAGGGATAAGCCCTTCATAAGTCGATTCCCAAATCCCGATGCAAAAGTAGCAATAAAAATTGGGAGTTGCAAAAGTAGAAATGTTTTCTTAAATTTGCATAGCATTTGCGCCCCTGTAGCCACGCAGGCATCCCAATGCCCTAAACATCAGCATCTAAGACCAAATATATATAAATGAGTAGCCAGCCATTCACGCATCTTCACGTGCATTCCCAATACAGCCTCCTCGACGGCAAAGCCAGCATCCCCGAACTTGTGGACAAGGCCATTGCTGACGGCATGCATGGGATAGCCCTTACCGACCATGGCAATATGTTCGGTATCAAGGAGTTCTTCAATTATGTAGAAAAGAAGAATTCCGGCAAGGAGGATGGCGAGAAATTCAAGCCAATCCTCGGTTGCGAGATGTATGTGGCCAAAGGAAGCATGTATGATAAGAAAGACAAGAGCGACAATGGCTACCATCTTATCGTGCTGGCTAAAAACCAGAAAGGCTACCACAACCTTGTGAAACTCGTAAGCAAGGCCTGGACCGACGGCTACTATTACAAACCGCGCACCGACCATTCCGAACTTGAGAAGCACCGCGAGGGACTCATAGTGTGTTCGGCATGTCTTGGCGGCGAGGTGCCCCAGATGATTCTGAACGGAGATCTGGAGCGCGCCGACGAATATGTGAAATGGTACAAGGACACTTTCGGCGACGACTATTATATTGAGCTTCAGCGCCATCAGACATTCAAGGAGAATGCCAACACGCAGGTATATGAGGAGCAGTGCAAGGTAAACGTTGAATTGCTCAAACTTGCCAAGAAATACGGCATCAAGGTAGTAGCCACCAACGACGTGCACTTCACCTTCGAAAATGATGCCGAGGCACACGACCGCCTCATCTGCGTGTCGATGCAGAAGAAATTCGCCGAGCCGCGACTGCATTACACCAAACAGGAATGGCTGAAGACTCCCGACGAGATGGAGGCCATCTTCAAGGATATTCCCGAAGCCATCGCCACCACACAGGAGATTCTAGACAAGGTGGAATTCTACACCATCAACCATGCCCCCATCATGCCCTTCTTCGAGATTCCGAAGGAATTCGGCACAGAGGAGGAATACCGCGCACGTCTCACCGAGGAGGACCTCTTCAATGAGTTTACCCGCGACGAGAACGGACAGGTGGTGCTCTCCGAAGAGGATGCGAAGAAAAAGATAGAGCGTCTCGGGGGCTACGACAAACTCTACCGAATCAAATTCGAAGCTGACTATCTCGAGAAACTTACGCTCGACGGCGCCAAGGAACGCTACGGCGATCCGATACCGGAAGATGTGATGGAGCGATTGAAATTCGAACTCTACATCATGAAGACGATGGGATTCCCGGGCTACTTCCTCATCGTGCAGGACTTCATCAACACCGGGCGCAACAAGCTCGGCGTCAGCATCGGCCCGGGCCGTGGTTCGGCGGCCGGTTCGGCGGCGGCCTACTGTCTCGGAATCACGCAGATCGACCCCATCAAATATGACCTACTCTTCGAACGTTTCCTCAACCCAGACCGAATCTCGCTTCCTGATATCGACGTAGACTTCGACGACGACGGCCGCTATGAGGTGCTTAAATATGTCACTGAGAAATATGGCGCCGAGAAGGTGGCCCATATCATCACCTTCGGCACCATGGCCACGAAGATGGCCATAAAGGATGTGGCGAAAGTGCTCGATGTGTCTGTGGCGGAAGCCAACAGGCTTGCGCGGCTTGTGCCCGACCGCCTGCCCGACGTGGATGGCAAGACCCCGAAAATCAATTTCAAGAACTGCCTCAAATATTGCAAGGAATTCGCGGCCGAAACTCAGAATCCTGCTGAGAATGTGCGCGAAACGATGAAATATGCCGAGCAGCTTGAGGGCAACATCCGCAACACCGGCGTGCATGCCTGCGGCGTGATCATTAGCCGCGACGACATCACCGACTGGGTGCCCGTGTCAATGGCCACCGACGCCGATGGCGAAAAAGTGATAACAACCCAGTATGAGGGCAGCATCATCGAGGACACAGGACTTATCAAGATGGACTTCCTCGGCTTGAAGACACTCTCCATCATCAAGGAAACACTCGCCAACATCAAGCATACTCACGACATCGACCTCGACATCGACCATATTCCCCTCGACGACGCGGCCACTTTCGACCTCTATTGCAAGGGCAACACTACATCTACCTTCCAGTTTGAGTCGCCAGGAATGCAGAACTCCCTCCGCAGCCTCCAGCCCTCCAAATTCGAGGACCTCATCGCCATGAACGCCCTCTACCGCCCGGGGCCTATGGACTATATCCCCTCCTTTATCCGACGAAAGCATGGCGAGGAGGAGATCGTTTACGACATCCCCTGCATGAAGCAATATCTGGAGGAGACTTATGGCGTAACAGTATATCAGGAACAGGTGATGCTCCTGTCGCGTCTGCTGGCCAACTTCACCCGAGGCGAGAGCGATATGCTCCGCAAGGCCATGGGTAAGAAGCAGATTGACAAGATGCAGAAGTTGAAGAAGAAATTTATGGCGCAGGGCCAGGAGAACGGCCACTCCGAGGAGGTGCTCAATAAGATATGGGCCGACTGGGAGAAGTTCGCTTCCTATGCTTTCAATAAGAGCCATGCCACATGCTATTCCTGGGTGGCTTACCAGACAGCATATCTCAAGGCCCATTATCCGGCTGAATACATGGCCGGCGTGATGAGCCGGAACGTCACCGCCGCCGACAAACTCCGCAAGGTGATGGACGAATGCAAACGCATGGGAATCACCGTCAAGGTGCCCGACATCAACGAGTCCACGGAGAAATTCGGCGTAAACAAGAAGGGTGAGATCCGTTTCGGCCTTACCGCGGTGAAGGGTGTCGGGGCGAACGCAGTGAAGGCAATCCTGCTTGAACGCAATGCCAACGGACCCTTCAAAGATATCTATGACTTTGTGGAGCGAGTGAATCTCGGGGCCTGCAACCGCAGCGCCATAGAGAACCTTGCAATGGCGGGCGCTTTCGACTGCTTCGGCCATCCAAGGGAATGCTATGTGTATCAGATGTTCGACACCACATTCGCCGATATGCTTGTGAAATATGGCCAGAACATCCAGAACGACAAGAATTCCCTGCAGCTTAGCCTTTTCGGAGACCTCGAGCCAATCGAGACCAACAAGCCTCCATATCCCCAGGCGGAACCCTGGAGCAAGATGGCAATCCTTGAAAAGGAGAAGGAACTCATAACGATGTATCTTTCAGCCCATCCCCTCGACCCCTACTATATGGAGATTACATATGGCTGCAACACTTCTTGCGATGAATTCCGCGACAAGGAGCGTCCGGGAGAACATGTTTCGTTAGGCGGTCTTGTCACCAAGGTGTCGAAAAAAATATCCCGCAACGGCAAGGAGTTTGGAGTGATAGAAATCGAAGACTTCAACAGCAAGACCGAGTTCAGGCTCTTCGGCAAGAACTATGACGCCTATTTCAACAAATTCATCGAGGGGGAACCCATCTATATCTCTCTGAATTATACACCAAGCCGTTACAATCCAGAGCGCTGCGACACAATCATCGAGGAGATTACCCCGATGGAGAATAAAAAAGGGAAGATAGCCAACACGCTGAATCTCTATGTGGATGTTAACAATAAGAATCAGCATGAACTTGTCTCCCTGCTTCAGGTTAAGGACAAGTCGCGCACTGGCACCCTTATAATCAACATGAATGATTACAACACGCGCCAGTGCCTGCGGATGCGTTCACGCAAAAAGTTTCCGCTAAATAAGGAGGTGCTCGACCTGCTTACGGAATCCGAAGTAAAATTCAAGGTCACCACGGAAAAGGACTGAGAATTTACTGAAGCCGAACGCCGCTGACACATAATCATACAAGATCACTACTGTCCACTAAAAATGGACAGTGTTAAAAATTAAATAAATTCGGTTCACTTGAATCACAGAGGACATTGACATTTTTGAAATTCGATTTGTCAAAGAGATCGCGCAGATGGGTCTTGTCGGTCAGCGATATTCCAAGTATCTGAAGGACTTCGTAGATGCTGCGTTCCAGTTTCATATCGTGCTGCACTATCGCCACAAGGCAATAAGTAATTATGGCACAATAGATTTGGATACGGACTGCATTCTCGGATGTACCCCAGAACTTCTTGATTCGCAGGTGCTGTTTGATCCATTTGAAGAACAGCTCCACGCTCCATCGGTTGCGGTAAAGCTCGGCGATTGTCTCGGCTGAAGCCGTCAGATTGTTGGTCAGAAAGATGTATCTGGTGCCGTCCTCAGGGTCTATGCAGACTACCTTACGGAGCTTTTCGGGATAATCCTTGGCGCTTTTATAAACCGTGAAGTAGCCGATAGAGTCGGAGACAACGTCCGGAGGAAGTCTACGTTTCCACGTCTCGGGCCTGAATCTGACATTGGTTTTCGCTCTGACGACAAAGAAAGCGCCGATACGATGGATGGTGTACAGATTGCCGAAATCGTTGTAGCCTCGGTCGAAGATGTAATGGGCGCCGTTCTCATACGGAATCTCCGGCATTGCTTTTGAATCGTGGACTTTTGCCTCGGTAATATGCACGAAAGCAGGTACTTGCGCTTCTACATCATAGAGGGTGTGCATCTTGATGCCGCCCTTGTGCTTACGGAACTTGGCCCATTCGAACACCGACAGACATAGATCTATGGTTGTGGAATCGAAAGCGTAGACATGGCCGT
>CAJLTZ010000014.1 GCA_905209725.1 uncultured Muribaculaceae bacterium | reverse complement strand
CTGCATCAAAAATCGGTCGCCCCTGCATTAACATTTTTTATGGGATGGGGTCTTAATACTCTAATCATGAAAAAACAAATTTCCTCCCCCAACGCACCGGCCGCAATCGGCCCCTACAGCCAGGCAATCGCCACTGATTCATTAGTGTTCTGCTCCGGCCAGCTTCCCATCGACCCCATCAGCGGTGAGATGCCCGCCGACATCAAGACTCAGACCCGCCAGAGCCTCCTCAATGTGAAGGCTGTGCTCGAGGCCGCCGGCCTTGGTCTTGAGAATGTGGTGAAGACCACTGTGCTCCTCGCAGACATGAGCCTCTTCGGCCCCATGAATGAGGTGTATGCCGAGATTTTCGGCGACCCGTTCCCCGCTCGTAGTGCATTCGCAGTCAAGGAGCTTCCCAAGAAGGCTCTCGTGGAAATCGAGGTGATTGCCGCAAAATAAATAATCATATTGGTCTAATTAGTCTGATTGGAAAGCAAATGAGGAGGCTTCCGCTGGGAGGCCTCCTCTATTTTTCTTATTTCTTAACGGCTTATTTGCCGGTGGTGATGCGGATGTTGATGCCGCCGTCGGGGTTGACGTTGATTTCAAGTGTGGTGCCTTCAGCGAGACGGAGAGCGGGTGCCTCGGCTGCCTTTCTCTCGTTGGGAAGAACGGTCTTGCCGCAGCTGCCGCCGTCGGCTGCAGGATAGGCACGGTTGATATCTACTGCCTGTACGGGCTTAACCTCTGCCTTGGGAGCCTCTGCCTTGGGAGCCTCAGCCTTGGGAGCTGCGGGTTTCGGGGCAGCGGCGGGCTTAGGTGCGGGAGCGGCTGCCTTGGGTGCGGCGCCGGCGCCTGCGAATTCGAAGATGGGCTGGTCGGTGTTCATCACGTCGCCATCCTCGATAAGCACCTTGGCAATCACGCCTGCGCGGTCGCTCTGGAGATTGTTCTCCATCTTCATTGCCTCATATACAAGGAGGGTGTCGCCGGCCTTCACTGCCTGACCCGGTTTCACTTTCACTTCGAGCACTGTGCCACCCATCGGTGCGAGCATCACTTCGCCGCCACCCTGAACTTCAGCCTCGGGTGCTGCTGCGGGTGCGGGAGTTGCTGCGCCCTCTGCCACGAATTCAATCAGCGGCTGGTCGGTGTTCATCACGTCGCCTTCACCGATAAGGATGGCCTTCACCACGCCGCCACGGTCGCAGGCGAGGTCGTTCTCCATCTTCATAGCCTCATATACGAGCACTGTGTCGCCGGGCTTAACTGTGTCGCCGGGTTTAACGCGAATCTCGAGCACTGTGCCGCCCATCGGTGCGCAGAACACGGGACCGTCGCCCGCCTCAGCGGCTGCGGGTGCTGCCTTCGGTGCCTCTGCCTTCGGTGCGCTTGCGGCTGCCTTCTCATATTCTGCCTTGCGGAGGTTGGTGAGGAAGGTCTTGGCCACTGTGGGAAGGAGTTCGAGAAGCAGGTATTCCTCTTCGTTGGAGGCGAGTTTCACGCCGCCGAATTTCTCGACCTCGGGGTTGGCCGGTTTCTTGTAGCTGGACACATCGTAGGGTTTCTCCTCGGCGCTGCCTGTGATCTGCTCGCGGAATTTCGGATCCACGGGCACAGGCGTCTTGCCGTATTCGCCCTTCACGAGGCCTACGAACTGGTTGTTCTTGTTGGTATAGTCGGGATTGCCTTTGCGACGGTCGAGGGCGAGAGCCACGGCCTGCGATCCTACAATCTGAGAGGTCGGGGTTACGAGGGGCACCAGACCTGCGTCGCGGCGCACCTTCGGGATGAGCTTCATGGCCTCCTCAAGCACGTCCTCTGCATTGAGCTGACGGAGGTTGGCTACCATGTTGGAGTACATACCGCCGGGAACCTCAGCGTTCTTCACAATCTCGTTGGGTTTCGGGAAACCGAAGTATTCCTCAATCTTGTGGCAGGCGTCGAGAAGGGTCTCTTCGTCGAAGGCGTCGGCCTGGGCTGCCTTGATGGCGCGGTCGAATTCTGCGTCGATCTCCTTCGGCATGGCTGCATAAGCCTCCTCGAAGTCGCGCGGCCAGCGGTCCTTGTTGAGGTCGAAGTCGGCGAGTGCCTTGCGGGCATCCTTGAGTTCGTGGCGAATCTTGGCCACTGCCTCCATGTTCACTTCCAGTTCCACGCCGAGTTTCTCGCAGAAGATAGCCACGAGCTCGATGGCAGGTGCTGCGGAACCGCCGCCAAACCACCAGATATTGGTGTCGATGATGTCAACGCCGCGCATGATGGATGTCAGCACGCTGGCGAGACCATAGCCGGGAGTACAGTGTGTGTGGAAGTCTACGGGCACTTTCAGAGCGCTCTTAAGTTTGGGCATCAGAGTGGAGATACGGGCCGGATTCACAAGGCCGGCCATATCCTTTACTGTTACCATCTGCGCGCCGAGACGCTCCATCTCTTTGGCTTTCTCCACAAAATATTCGTCGGTGAAGATCTTCTCCTTGCTGGCGTCGTCCTTGGGATCCACAGTGTAGCAAACGGCTGCGTCGGGGATACCGCCGAGCTCATTGATCATCTTGATGGAGTCCTTGATATTGTCGATGTCGTTGAGGGCGTCGAAAATACGCATCACATTGAGGCCATTTTCGATTGCCTTCTTGTAGAAGCCCTCGAGCACGCTGTTGGGATAAGGCACATAGCCGAAGAGGTTACGGCCGCGGGAGAGGGCCGAGAGCAGGGAGATGCCCTTCATTGCCTTTGAGCATTCGCGCAGACGGTTCCAGGGGCTTTCACCCAGATAGCGCATCACGGAGTCGGGCACTGCGCCGCCCCATACTTCCATGATATAGAATCCAGCCTCGCGATAGAGGGGAAGAAGCTTGTCCACATTCGCCTGTTTCATGCGGGTGGCAAAAAGCGACTGCTGGCCGTCGCGAAGTGTCAGGTCGCGAACGCGCAGCATTCTTTTCTCATTGGATTTCTTTGCCTTCGGAGCTTTCTCCTCCTTGGCTTTTGGTGTCTTGCTCATTGTAATGACTTGAGGTTAGTATTTTCTGTTTTTTATTTTTTCGGTATAGATTTCAGCGGGATTTTTCCTGTTTTCCCTCTTGACGCCAAAGTTAATGAATTTATTCCGACTATTCAACATCTATCATAAATTTTTCCACCCATTTTTCATCATTTTGATTATTCAGCCCATTCTACGGCCCGTCGAAAAGAAAAAAAACGCGACTGTCGTTGTTGACAGTCGCGCCTCGGATTGCGTTGCCTTACGGGGATTCGAACCTCGACAGACAGAACCAAAAACTGTAGTGCTACCATTACACCATAAGGCAATCCTATTGATTCCGAACAGGCTCCGGCCTGCTCCGGCCGCGCTCATTCACGAATCTTTCCGCTTGATGGAAATCTTCTAATTTCCCAAAGCAAGTGCAAAATTAGCAAAAATTTCCCAATTTCAAAAATCCATCCCCATTCTTCCCCTTAATTTTTCTTAATTCTGTGCAGATAATCCGCCTGTTATTTCGCCATTGTGAAATGCCGCGAGGCGAGACGGTAGCCGTCGCAGAATACCTCCACAGTATAATCACCGGGCGTCAGCGTGGTGTTCACATCCCAATAGATGGCGACGCGGGTCTCCTCATTGGCATATTCCACAGCGCGATGAGCCGTGCTCGGCACGCTTCGGCCGTCGATTGTGAAATTGCCGCCTCCGCCGCCGAGCAAGGTACCTTCCGGCGAAATAATACGCATGTAGAATTTCTTCATGCCTGCCGAGGCCGTATTGTTCGGGCTGACTGTAAACGATACTCCGAGCTGGCGGGCCTTCGCAATCTTTTTCTCCACCTTTCCCTTCTTATTGTAGGCGTGGAAGGAGAGTCCGGTGATGTTGAGCTTGCGTGCAAGCTGCACGGTTTCGTTGAGTTTCGTGTTCTGCGCCGTGGCTTCAGTGAGCTGCGTCGACATGGCCGCGTTCTTCTCCTGCACCTGCTGGATCTCCTGCTTCAGGCCGGCATTCTCTTCGCCAAGCCTCTTGATCTCCTCAAGATAGTGGCGCACGATTCCTTTCAGCGTGGCTATCTCCCCCTCGAGTTGCTTGATCTTCGCACGGCTGGCGCTCATATTGCGCGCGTTCTTGCTCTTCTCAGCGTTGAGTTCGCGGATAAGACCCTCCACTTTCATGCGGGCCTCGTTATATTTCTGCACGAGGGAGTCATTCTTCAGATACACCTGCTGACCCTCATACTGGTTGAAGTCGGCGTTGAGTTGATTGAACTCATTGGTGAGCACAAGCTGGTCGTTGGCTATCGCCAGCGAGTCGGCGCGGGCCTGCGCCTCATTGGCCACACTCGCGTTATGGCTGTTGTTCACTATCAAGGCTACGATAAGGCCTATCAGGCAGAGCAAAACTGCTCCCGCAGCTATCAGTATCGTCTTCAGTTTCTTATTCATGACCTTATTATTGAGCCCGCATCTTTGCCGGCGTCTGTTTATTTTGCAAAATTAATAAAAAAAAAGAAAGTCGGCAATTCCTTGCGGAATGCCGACCTCTTTTCTTTGACTTTATAAGTCTTGCTGTCTTGATGACGCTACTTATTTTGCAGCGCTATCAGCGGCGGGAGCCTCAACAACTTCCTCAACAGCTACAGCTGCTGCGGTGTCGCCGTTGGAGTCAACGCTCTCTACTGCTACTACTTCCTCTGCTACGATAGAATCGGAATCTGTAGCTTCAGCAGCTTTGTTACCACCGCAGGATACGAGTGCTACGCTGAAAAGAACAGCAAGCGTATAAACCATCTTTTTCATCTCTCAAAAAATTTAAAATAATAAAACAATGTTTTCTTGCTATCAAAAACGCTGCAAAGTTAAATATAATTTTCTTACCTGAATCACTTCTGCCAATTTTTTTTACAGCAGAACCTGCATTTTTTGCAATTTTAACATTCTACTGTTAAAAAATTGGCTTATTTTAACATTTGCAGCCCGTTTTTCATCACTTCACAAGAACCTTCACAGCCTTTCCGCCGGCCTTCACGATATAAAGACCTGCTCCCGCGGAAATTTCGCCCGACTCAGCCTGCGAGCATGCCACCTTCGCTCCTTGAAGCGTATAGACGGCCACGCCACCATTTGCGCCGGCATAGCGGATGCAGCCATTGGCCGTGCTGACATTCAGTGTATTATCGGCGATTTCCGCGCCCATCTCCTCTACGCCGCTCACATTGCGGGTGGTGATCACGGCATAACAGTTAGGCTCGAGGGTTATCGTCTTGGCGGCCGCGTCGAAACTCGGGTTGGAACCATACGACTTGGATGCAACCCAGTATTTGTCCTGGTCGTCGGAGGCAAACTGAATCTTGATCGTTACGTTCTTGTCGTAATTGGGATTGATGGCGCAGTGCAGTTCCTTGTCGCCGGCGCTGGTGGAGATATGGCGGCCTGCCGACCATGCGGAGGTCTTGTTCTCATAGTTGCCGGTGGTGGTAAAAAGTTCGGGATATGTGGTGCGTATCCTGATCATCTCGGAGTAATTCTCCATCAGGCCCTTGTTGTCGGGATCGTCAAGGAGCGCCCAGTTCACAGTCTTCGGACCGGTATTGTTCTGGCCGTCGCTGGTCTTGGTGCTCTGGGCATTTCCCATCTCGGAGAACTGCCAGATCATATGAGCGCCCGGCACGAGGATCATCTGTGCGGCGGCGCTCCCACAACGTTGCATGCAGGCCTTGTGGTCGTTCTTGATGGCTTCCTGGCCCCATGTGATCTGCTTGTAGGCGAGGCGCTCTTCGTCGTGGCTTTCCAGGTAAGCCACCGTGCTGCCTGCCGTGCGGCTCCCCTTGGTGGCGAGCATTGCGGTCAGAGAAGCACCGTCGGTATAGCCCATTGCAAACTGACAGCCGTTATTGTTCAGGTTCATCCAGTTGAGTTCGCCGTCGGCTGCCATCTCGTTCTCCTCCTTGGCGCCGGAGAGATTCTCATTGATGAAATAGGCATCGGGGGCTACCTCCCGCATTGCATCGTGGAGGTTTTTCATACGTGCCACGCGGCTGGCATTATAGGCTCCCGTGGCTGCCGCACTCGAGTTGGCATAACTGGAATTGTCGCCAAGGCCCTTCACCAGGTCGAAGCGATAGCCATCCACCTTATATTCCTTAAGCCAGAATTTCACCACGTCGCGGAATTGCTGCTGCACGGGGGGATATTCCTGCTTCCAGTCGTTGAGCACGCTGAAGGCGTGAGGTGCACTTGCATTATAGAAGGGGTTCTCGCCTACTGTATACATCTGATACCAGGGATGCTGCCAGTCGGTCTGATTGAACACCAGGTCGAGAATCACGGCGATTCCCTCCGCGTGGCAGCGGTCGATGAATTCCTTGTAATCCTGCGGCGTGCCGTAGGCTTTGTCGGGAGCAAAATAGTAGTTGGGGTTATAGCCCCATGAGATATTTCCGTTGAACTCATTGATAGGAAGGAGTTCCACTGCGTTTACGCCCAGTTCTTTCAGATAGGGAATCTTCGCTATGGCTTCGCGCACGGTGCCATTGCCCATTGCCTTTCCTTCCGTGCCTGTGAAGTCCCGGAAAAGCATCTCATATATCACAAGATCCTCCTTGTTGGCCCTATTGAAGTCGGTGACATTCCATTTATAGTCGAGCAGGTCGTCGGCATAATAGGCCATCGTCTTCAGTGTGGAGGGCACGCCTTTTGTCGGGAATTCGGGAAGGTCGGGATATACCATCGAATTCTGGTTGATATATTTGTCATTGTCCTTGTCGAGCACGAGAAGCGCGTAGGGATCGCCCACAGCCTTGCCGTCTACCAGATAATAATAGCTGAAGCCGTCATCCAGTTCTGCCTTAGGCAGAGTAATCTTGAAATAGCGGATTTCGTTGTCCGATTCGGTCTTGTCCACATATTGCATCTGCTGCTTAGATGTGGTGCGGAAATCGTTGAAACTTCCCACGAGGAACACTCCATCCTTCTGCGGGGCGCATAGACAGAATGTGAGGCTGCCGTCGGGATTCTTTGTGATTCCCATAGGAGGAACGGTCTTGTCGGCGGCGGCTGTGGATGGGCCGGGCCAGCAGAGGTAGAGCGACTCGTCGTCTGTCTCCGAACCGGCTTTGGCTATCGCTTTCACCTCATAGTCGCCCTGCGCGGTGAAATTATATGTCTCCTTGAGTTCGGTGGCGTTGTCGGCCTCGGCGAGTTTGGTGTCGTTTACATAAATCTCGATGCGCGCGGGTTCGTTGGTCTTCGCCGTGAAGGTAAATTTGGTCTTTCCCTCGGCGATGATGTTGGTAGAGCGGCTGTGCCGGAAACTCAGTTCCAGTGCAGCCTCGGATGCCAATGGCCACAGGGTAGCGGCCGCAATGCAAATCAGTAGAGCTTTTCTCAGCATGGCTTTATATATTAGTAATTGATTCAATAGTGTCTCTCAGCCCCATCATTTTTCCTCTTCGTCAGGCGGGATATAACTTGCCTCCCGCATCTGGTGGTATTCCTCCCAATCGGCGTCCTCCTCGGCCTCGATTTCCAGTGGCATCTGGTCCAATGGCTCGAGTGCACGGTTGAACACTTTGCCGAATATCGCGAGGTTCTTGGTGTAGAAAATCCAGTCGCGGCGGCCATCGCCGGTATAGATTCCGGTCATATAGGCCACCTTGTCCTTATTGAAGGCCGCATGCAGGGCATCAGTGGCCGCCTCCATCTGCCGGGCGTCGGCCTCCGATGGCATGCCGCCGGCGCCGCACTCGTAATTCCAGCCCACACGCACTAGGAAGCGGTATTTACCTCCCTCGATTATGCTGTCGAGATAGTCGCGGCCGGTCACTATCACCGTCCTTCCGTCGTCGGCCTCGGCAGGCGCCGTCCACCATCGCTCCTTCATCGCTTCTCCGAATATAATGTGATCTCCATCACAGGCGATTCGAAATATACGCCGGGACGGAAGCAATGCATCTTGTGGAATTTGGTGAGGTCGATTTTGCGGCTCACGTGCAGCGGTGCCTGAACCTCAAATGTCTTGTCGCGCTTATAGGCTATGGCCTGGAACACAATACGCTCGAATTTGTTGACGCCCTCCTGCGTGACGCTGCCAAGGTCCACCACCTCATTGGGCGCGGTCTCTCCCTCGGCGGCTGCCACCCAGCCCTTCCCGGTGTCGGCACGGCGCAGAAGCACATAACGCACGAAATAATTGGAGTCGTTCACGAGCATCACGGCAATGCGGCAATGCTCGAGATCCTTGACATTCTGCGGCTCGAAAGCAAGCACGAGGGTCATATCGTCGCCATAGTCGGTCTCCACGAGCGGGAACTCCTCCTCTCCTATTTGAGGCTCGGGTTTGAAGGATGCGGCGCTGTCTTTCTTCGGCTCCTCTTTAGGTGCCTCCGGCTTCGGCTTCTTGCGCTCCGACCCTTTGCCTGCGTCGTAGGCTTCCTGGTCGAACATCTTCCGCGCACCAGTTTTCGACGGCTCATGGCCGGCCGGAAGCACCACTACAAGTTCCTTTGCCTGCACCGGCGTCTCAAAACCGTCGTCGTCGACATATGCGATATTTCCTTCCACGCGGGTCACTTTCCCGCCTCCCACCGCATTCAGATAGCGGACCGTATCTCCTGGCTGTACCATTGCTCGTATTTGTTCTTTCAATTTTCTACCGTCTCCCCGTTTCCCTGTTCCTCATCGCTCTCTTTCTCGCGCTTCTCGTAGGCATCCACGATGCGCTGCACGAGCGGATGGCGAACTATATCCTTCTTCTCATATTCTATCACGCCGATTCCCTTCACACCCTTCAGTATCCTGAGGGCGCTAAGAAGGCCGCTGCGCACCGAGGCGGGGAGGTCGATCTGCGTCACGTCGCCCGTCACCACCATCTTCGAGCCCATTCCGAGGCGTGTCAGGAACATCTTCATCTGATGGCGGGTGGTGTTCTGCGCTTCGTCAAGGATTATCACGGCATCATTGAGAGTGCGGCCGCGCATGAATGCGAGCGGGGCTATCTGAATGGCGCCCGACTCCATGTATTCCTTGAGTTTCAACGCCGGAACCATGTCCTCCAGTGCGTCATAAAGGGGCTGAAGGTAGGGGTCGATCTTGTCTTTCATGTCGCCGGGCAAAAAACCGAGTTTCTCACCGGCCTCAACAGCCGGCCGAGAAAGGATGATGCGGCGGCACTCCTTGTTTTTCAATGCCCGCACCGCCAGGGCTATCGCGATGTAGGTCTTGCCCGTACCGGCCGGACCGAGGGCGAAGGTGAGGTCGTTCTCGTCGAAACTCTTCACCATGCGCTGCTGGTTGGCATTGCGCGGCGCTATCGGACGGCCGCTCTGACCGTAGATGATCACGCCGTTGGCATCGTTGCGATGAGGAGCCTCTCCGCGCACGATGTCGATGATCACCTCCTCGTTGAGCCGATTGTATTTCGACGCGTATTCCTCTATCTGCTTCACCTTGCGCTCAAACTCCGCCGTCTCGCTCTCCTCTCCAATCACCTTTATCACATTGCCGCGTGCAGACACGCGCAGTTTCGGGAAAAGATTGCGTATCAGACTGATATTGGCATTGTTCACGCCATAAAACGTCTGAGGGTCAATACCATCAATTATAACTATTCTCTCTATCATCAATTGCGTAACTTAAGTTTCGCAAGCTCAACTTAAAGTTTATATGGTTATTTGTTTATGTGTTTATTTTCACCGCAAATGGACGCCCTAACCCATAACCTCTAACCTACCCCACGCTTCCCTCCAGCGAAATCTGCAGCAGTTTCTGCGCCTCCACGGCAAATTCCATCGGGAGCTTGTTCATCACCTCGCGGGCGTAGCCACCCACAATCAGCGCCACAGCCTCTTCCGGCGGTATGCCGCGCTGGCGGCAATAGAAGAGCTGCTCCTCATTAATCTTCGATGTGGTGGCCTCATGCTCCACGGTGCTCGTGTCATTTCCCACCTCTATATATGGGAAGGTGTGGGCACCGCACTGGTCGCCCATCAGCAGGGAGTCGCACTGCGTATAGTTGCGGCAGCCCGATGCATCCTTGGCCACGCGCACAAGCCCGCGGTAGCTGTTCTGCGATTTACCGGCCGATATGCCCTTGCTCACAATCGTGGAGCGACTTCCTTTGCCCAGATGGATCATCTTCGTGCCGGTGTCGGCCTGCTGATAATTGTTGGTGAGGGCCACAGAGTAGAATTCCCCCACACTCTCATCTCCTTTCAGCACGCAGGAAGGATATTTCCAGGTGATTGCCGAACCGGTCTCTACCTGCGTCCAGCTAAGTTTGGAGCGGTGTCCGCGGCAAAGGCCCCGCTTAGTTACAAAATTGTAGATGCCGCCACGCCCTTCGCGGTCGCCGGCATACCAGTTCTGCACCGTGCTGTATTTCACTTCGGCACGGTCCTCCACGATTATCTCCACTATGGCGGCGTGCAACTGATTCTCATCGCGCATAGGCGCCGTGCAGCCCTCTAAGTAGCTGACATAGGCGTCATCGTCGGCCACTATCAGCGTGCGCTCAAACTGGCCCGTGCCCGCGGCGTTGATGCGGAAGTAGGTGCTCAGTTCCATCGGGCAGCGGACGCCCTTCGGTATATATACGAATGAGCCGTCACTGAATACTGCCGTGTTGAGCGCGGCATAGAAATTGTCGCGATAACTCACCACGCTGCCCAAATATTTCTTCACTAATTCCGGATAGTCCTTCACCGCCTCGCTTATCGAACAGAATATAACGCCCAGCTCGGCGAGTTTCTCGCGGTGGGTGGTCTTGACGCTCACCGAGTCCATCACGGCATCCACGGCCACTCCCGAAAGACGCTTCTGCTCCTCGAGCGATATACCGAGTTTATTGAATGTCTTCACAAGTTCGGGATCCACCTCATCCATGCTCTTCTTCAACTCCTTCTGCTTCGGAGCGGCATAATAACTGATGGCCTGGAAGTCAATCTCCGGAATCTGGAGATGCGCCCAATGCGGTGGGGTGAGGGTTTGCCAATAGCGGAATGCCTTCAACCGCAGTTCGAGAAGCCATTCGGGCTCCCCTTTGAGACGCGAAATAAGGCGCACCGTGTCCTCATTAAGACCCGGCGGCACAATGTCGGTGGCAATATCCGTAGTGAATCCGTATTTATACTCCGAACCGGTGGCCTCCTGAAGTGTGCGCGCCGACTCGGACTCATTCTCTTTCATCTCTTTTATATGCTTCTATAATCAAATAACGCGCTTGACAAGCGCAGGTTTCTTTCAACCCGCAAATTTAATAAATTTTACCCACTCCCCCAAAAACTCCGGTGAATGACACTTCAGGAGGGTATGCCAAAATGCAAATTTTGGCATACCCTCCTGAATACCCTCCTGAGGTGCTTTTGAACGGGATGTGATGCAAGGCTCAAAACCTCTATTTCTCTATCGGCGTCAACTTCAGGTTGCTGACGGTGACTTCCTCATCCTGAACTAAATCGTATATGGTATACGGTAGCTTGTCAATATAGATTCCGTATGGGCATTCCACTGCATCGTTATAGTATACTTGGTAGTAGTAACGTTGCGATGAAAACGTCGATGTGCATGTCAGACTCATATCCTCTCCCGTGAGGAATTTGATGTGAAACCCATATTCATTCTGACAACGCGGATTGCGTGGTCCCATCCGGACTCCGTTACTTAAAAAAAGTGTCCAGCTATATCTGTCATCACCTATGATTTTTTCAACATGTCCTAACGGAATGTGAGGAACGACTGTAATCATCTCCCGAAGCTCTGTTTTCTTAGTCTCCTTATTATAATATTTCCCGCTGCCGATATAGAGACCCTTTAGCCATGCACGATGTGTCGCCGAATCCGTTACGGGGAAGGGATTCTCAAACCATATACTGTCATTGTCCTGCAATATTATTTTCAGTTCCTTCGGTAACGGAACGGAATCCACATGTATGCAGGTCATCTCCCCCGAAGTGGCGAAAGACCGCATTTTCCCCTTGATGCTGTCTCCGATTGTCACCGGTTCCCCGGCCTCTAAGAATTCCTTGATGTCAGAGTAATCATCAATACCGGCAGAGGCCGACACTGCACTCACTGCCAGCGTTGCACTCATCGCAATTGTCAATATATATGATTTCATTCTCATTCCCTTTTTGCCTTATTTCACTATATATTTTTTCCCTTTACAGATATATACTCCCGGCGAAAGATTATCCGGTTTCACTCTATTGCCCAGAATGTCATAGACAGGTGCGCCGGCAGCCGGAGAATCGTCTGCGATTCCTTCAACTGAACCCGGTTGTTCGGGTGTCATACAGAAATCATGCACCATCATCCAGTAAGGCCCGACACGTGATGCCCTACGATATTCCACAAGATATCCATCTATATCAGTGGAACCTTTTTCCGAAAAACACATTTCCATAATGCCGAAACAAGCTTCGGCCCCGGATGGAAGATCTTTTCTGCTGCATTCCCATTTGATTGTATTATCCGGGGTAACTCTGAATATAAGATCTTTCCAGTGTTTAAGCAATATGGGTCTTCCCTCATATTGCATCATTGGAGAAATCTCGAAAATTACCAACATAGAGTTTAACTCAGCGTCATAACAGTATTCTCCAATGCGGTCGTCGGCCTTAACCTTAAATGAACCGGATTCATCTATCCGTGTTCCCTTAACTACAAAATCAATCCCCAAAATATTACAACCACCTATTTCCCACTTTACAGTGCCGTCGTCGTAATATTTGACCGTCGTACAATCACCATCTTGACCAAATAAAGAGATCTCATTACCGGAACATTCATAATCCCTATGGTCAACTTTAAATTGTACCTCATATCGGTTCATGATCCTTTTCCCATATTCCTCCGGAATACCTGCATTCGCCGCAACTGATAATATCCCGCTCATACAGACCAGCGCTATCCGCAGAGATCTTCTGAATGATATTACTTCCTCTGTTTGCATAATTCTCATTTTTTAAGTTAATCTTATATTCAAGTTTGCAAGCAGGACTTCACGCTTGCAAACTTGATATTTTAGTCATTTAGTGTTCACTTCCGCAAACAATATTTGCGAAATCAATTGGCGATTTTCCGATATTTGAAAATCAGATATCCGCCCGGCATTAAATCCCTCGTTATCGATGCTTTGAGGATGCCCTGAATTTGCGACTCATCAGACACGCATTGAGAAACATCCTGCATTGCAAGATTAAATCCGCACTCAACAGCAGCCTTGATTATCTCTTTCAGTTTCTCCTGGTTTTGGACAGTAGTATGTATCGCATCATCACTAAACAACTGTAATGCAACAATCGGAATTTGTCCTGGTGTTAAAATTTTACATACTTTTTTCATAAAAACTATTTTTTTAAATTCGGCAATATTGCCTTTGATAATAAATTCACTTTATAAGCAATCAACTTAGCAACAGCGGTATAGCAGCGTCATCAAATCGCATGTATTCATTCAGTTAACCACCTTGTATATTTGTCGTCTCTTATTGAACTTACCGCTCTCGCAAAGTTAATATATATTTCGTCGGAAGTCAAGCCTTTAACGAATTTTTTAATTTTTCTTAATTTAGAGGATGCGTCCGAATGGGCAAGATGCCGCAGATTGCCCATTATGACACACCGTCAAAAACAGGTCCATCCTGCCGGACGGCGACGGCGAAACTGATCCGCCGTGCCGCTGATCCCATGACACCCCGCTGAAGTTCTGATCCGCGGCAGATCCATCTCGTGGAAGCAGATATGAAGCCCTATGGCGCGCGTCATCAGAAGGTCGTCATGGCGCCCCGAGATTGCCCCGAAGCTTCCGTTCTGCCTCCGCTCGTAACTCAGGAATTCATCCAGACACATCTCATCCCTCTCCACATAAAGCCCCTCGCGTATCGCCTTCACAAGCGTGGCGATTATCATCGGCTTTGTGGCCACATTCGTGTGAAATCCATAACGCACCGGCGCGCCCATCCGAATCTCTTCCGGCCCGCGCGGTCGCGCATATAGATTCGGATATACATCCCTCAACCGATTCAGTATGAAACCACTCAGATCGCCGTCGATATCGCGCTCCCTGTCGTGCGTTTCCAGAGTATTGCTCTCTATTACCAGCAATGCCTCATCATAATATTTCGCCGCCATGGCCGCCTGCCACGCCAATATATCCATATCGGTATGTCCTCTCCACTGAGCCACTACCTCCGGCACATCACCCCAGGCCATCGGCCCACGGTCGAATATACATATCACCGACCAATCCGACTTGTCGCCGCGCCCTCCCACATCTACCACTGCAAGATACCTGTCGCGTATCTTCATTCCCGGACCAACCCTCACCTCATCCCCCTCTCCGGGATGCTTCCACACTCTCCATCCTCCCGACTCAAGTGGACGAAATCCCACGTGCCGCAGCATCTCCCCGCGCTGCGAGTCGCAAAGAAAGCGGGCGCCTATACTCGCAACCCCGTCTACGTCTATCTCTCCTCGCTCTGCTACCTTCCGACACCCCTCCCGCAAAGTTTCCACCTTATAGCAGTCAAACACGCGCGATCCGCTGTGGACAAATGCCTCCACATCATCGCTCGGATATTCCGCCGCCATCAGCCCATGGTCGCTATATTTCGACCGCTCGGCCACATACCAAGCCAGCGCCTCCAACGTGGCGCCCTGCTCCCACAACCACCAGAGATACGCACCAGGCTGCTCTCGGTCGCTCGCCGCCGCCTCAACATTCCTCCCCCCCAAGAGCTTTCGAGCCCATTCCCGCCTCCCTGATTCATCAAGTTCTATCGAATACTGGTCAATGTCAAACCAGGAGATAAACAGAGCCCCAAACTGCGATTCCCCTCGTTTCGCCGCTTCATATTCGCGATGAAAGAACGTGCCGGTGCCATTGGCCGTGCTCTCATATACTATCATCGTCATAGGCTCTAAAAGCACTCCCGAACATGCCGAGCGCAATATCTGCTCCGGAGTCTTTCCCAATGTGGTCTTCCATACTCCCACCTCGCTGCAATGCACCAGCGAATAGTCGCCGCCACGGCAGGAATCCGGCCGCTCTGCCGTGCCTATCTTTATCTTGAAATTGCGCGCTTCCACCCGCTGCAACGCCCGTGTATGCCCAACTCCCACTATCCGCTTGCCACCTTTCGGCATTCTCCCCGGACAATCGTCCTCTTCATTATAATAGAGATACCCCTCCGGATACGCCGACAACATCCGGTCAAACATATCCTTTATCTCGTCGCTACCAACATTCTGATGCGCTATTATCAAGGAATTCAACCCTTTTCTATGCACAAGCTGAAGCCATGCCATATAAAGCTGGGAACATGTGCTGCCTCCCCACTGACGAGCCTTCAAAAGTATCAAGCGAATTGGCCGCCCCGCAAGTCTGTCCTCCTCCAGACGCTCCACAAATTTCCGCTGTGGCCGGTTGAGTCGGAAAAGAATATCCTCTCCGCCTCGCTTATCCTTGATATAGATGCGCGTAGCGGCCCAATAGGGAAAATCGTGGCGGCATCGCTCCTGGTCAAAGCGCGCCATCAGCAATTCTCTGTCGCCATCCTCCTCAGTGCGCCCAAGCCTCTCTTTCAGATATGCATCCACGCTGCCGGCATTCCGTAGATTCCACGCCAAGGAGCCTTCGCGAAGCATCATCTCCGGCAAATAGAGCGGCCCGGCGATTCCTTCCACATTGAATGCCTCGCGCTTCCCGGTGCTGCCGCACCCGCTCATAGGATCAAACTCCCTCCCTATCTCCTCAAGCCGGCGCGCATTCTCGCGCAATATCTCCTCAATCGTCATCGCTCACCCCCTCTCCTGCATTGTTCCTGCGCAGCAATACGCCTCCAATCTTGACGCAACCACGGCGACGCTCGCGACGGCTACGCACATACCTGCATATTATCACTTTAGACGATTTCTATGTGATATAGAATTCGGGAGCCTCCTGCTCCACCACCTCCTCCACGATATGCATCATCGGCCGCTCCGGCGATTCCTCACGCTTCTCAGCCACACGCCGGCGCAATTCCTCATACATCCTCCGCCTCTCCGGATACATCCGCTCCATATTCTCCACTCCACGCTCAATACAACTCAACACATCCGCAGCACGCTCCGGGCTTACCCAAAACCTGCTTGCCTTGCATCGTGCGGCAGCCCCATACAATTCACCAAGGCTCTTGCCACGCTCCGAGCGCAACAAGTCCATAAACCGCGAATGCAACTCCGCATCGCGCTCCTCGATAAAGTCTGACTGACATCCTTTCTTTTTCATAATTAATCCTCCGTGTTTTTTCTTGTTCTCAGCCGTTTACGCTGCCTCTGACTCGCATCTCGTTTCTTTACAACCTTATTCGCCGGCCATTGATTCCTTCCGGCTTTCCGATGCTGCAAAGTTATCTGTCAGCACTGCGTAATTTTAGCATACATTTGTTAATATATGTTAATCATTTGCAATCCTTGTCACACCACCCTGCAATTCAGAGTAATATAGACAAAAGGATTTCGGATGCAAAGTTCTCTATCTCTCCGCAGGCTGCTTCCTTATCCGTTTACAATTGATTCCAAGTCTATGAACCACTCATCACACACACGCCACTCCCTCCCGCGAGTTTTCTCAAACCTATATATAGCGATTGCCACGGCCGCGACGGCGTTTGCAATCTCGGCAGCAGCTGCGGGCTCATCGGCCGAGCCGGCCGATACCCCCGCCGCGGCTCCCAATGATTCCATCCCCTCGGCTTCCGAACCTCTCGACACCCTCGGCGCCGGATACCAGGACCTGCAGGACCTCGTGGTGGAGCGCCGCCGAAATCTCGTGCAGAGCGATGGCGCCAAACTTACGTATAATGTCACAGAAGATCCCGAGGCCGGCAGCAGCAATATCCTCGACATCCTCCGCAAGGTGCCGGGCGTAACTGTCGACGGCGAGGAGAACGTGAAAGTCAACGGACAGTCAAATTTCCGCATACTCCTCAACGGCCGAGACGACCCCTCCCTCAAAGGAGATATCAAGACTGTGCTCAAATCGATTCCCGCCGCCCAGATAAAGAAGATTGAGGTGATCAGCGAACCCGGCGCAAAATATGACGCCGAGGGCGTGGGCGGAATCCTCAATATCGTCACCAATACCGACACCCGCCTCGCCGGTTTTACCACCAACTATAATGCCTGGATCAATGCCTCCCAGGTGGGCGGCGGCATCAATGGCCGCACACGCATCAAGAATGTAATGCTGGGCGCAAGCGTCTATTATAACGATGGTTACGTTTGGCCACGAGCATATCATAGCGAAAGGGATGTGGAGCAAAGCGGTCCCGCCGGCGACAGCTCCCTCCACGCAGAATCCAAAGGCAAGAGCAAATGGCGCTATCTCGGCGGAAATCTCAATATGTCATGGGAACCCGACACCCTCAATCTCTACACAGCATCCTTATATGCCGGTTGGAATCCCAACCAAAGCAACGGCTATTCCCTCCAGGCTCTCTCTGACGCCACCGGACCTGTGTGGAGTCTCGAGCGCGGATATGTAAGCAAAGGCCGATACCGCTCTATCGGCGGACAGGTATCATACCAGCACAATTTCCGACGCACCGACCATAACCTGGTGGTTTCATATATGATCGATGCTTCCAGATCTCCCTGGGAGCAGAGATTCAACACTCTCAATTCCTTCGGTCCGCTCCAGGAACAGCCTTACCTCCGCACCAACTCCAATAACGATTACATCGGCCATGTGGCACAAATCGATTATTCTAACACCCTCAACAAGCACAACACCATCGAGGCCGGCGCAAAGGCAGATATCAGCCGCCAGACCCAGACAAACTCCACCCATCAGGGTGCAGATGCCGCATCCGCACAATTCGTCGACGCACTCTATTCCGACGTTTCGCAATTCATTGATATCTACGCTGCATATGCCACATACACAGGCTCTTTCGGCAAATGGACTCCCTCGGCCGGGGTGCGCTACGAGCACACTCGCATGGGTCTCGATTATCATTACGGCAATCATCCCGATTTCACCACCCGCCTCAATGACATCGTGCCGAATGCGGCCCTCTCATTCCGCATCAACGACTCCTCTTCCCTCCGTGCATCCTACCAGATGCGCATATCCCGGCCCAGCATCGGTGTGCTCGACCCTTATGTCGACACCTCAAATCCCTCGATGATATCCTATGGCAACCAAGACCTCCATAGCACAAAGTCGCATAATATCTCCCTTTCTTATTCCAATTATGGACACGCTCTCTCCGGAACCGCAAAGATCAGCTACCGACACGTGGCCAATTCAATCAACGACGTGCTCTTCTATAAGGACAATATCATGAACAGCACTTACGCCAACATCGGCCTCGACCGAAACGTGTTCTTAGAACTCAACGCCGACTGGAACATCACCCAGTCAATGCGCCTCTCTCTCTATGGCTGGACAAAATATGTCAACGTCAGGAGCAATTCCGAACTCGTCAACGCCAAAAACCACGGTTGGCAGCATTATGTGAATGGATATTATTCCTATACCACTCCCTTCAAGATGCGCGTCTCGGCCTATGGTGGCTACGGCACCGGCTGGATCGACCTCCAGGGCAAAGGCTCCTCATATTATTATTACGGCCTCGGCCTGAACCGTTCTTTCCTCAAAAACGACGCTCTCACTCTCTCCATCAACGCCAGCAATATCCTCCCCGTTTCACGTCGCTCCTCATATTCCCAGACCGGCACCGGCATCAATCTCCGGTCGAACAACTGGTACAAGCAATGGAATGTGGGACTCAGCATCTCTTTCCGATTCGGCGAACTGAAGGCTGAAGTGAAGCAAACGGCGGCAAGTGTGGAAAAAGAGCAGTCTTCTGGCAGCTCATCTCAAAAATAATTGCGATATTTGCAGATTAGTCTATAAATATCTTTAGCGATTATAATTTCGGATATGAAGGAACGCGAGTTCAGAGAAAGAGTGCTGTCAATGCACGATGCGATGTTCGTCATCGCCCTCAGACTCGGTTTCTCTTCCGATGAATGCGCCGACCTCGTGCAGGAAACCCAGATCTCCCTCTGGCGCAACCGCGACAAGATTCCTGCCGACAAGGCACACTGCAAGGCTTATTGCATCCGCGTCTTCCGCAATGCCTGCATCGACGCGATGAGGTCCCGACGCTCCGACGTGCCGCTCGATGATTTGCCCGAAATCCCGACGCCGCCGCTCAAAAGCGCGGAATATGAGGAAACCCGCCGCCTCCTGCAGCACCTCATCGGACACCTCCCCCGTGGGCAACGGGAAGCAATGATCCTCTCCGGATTCCTCGGCCTCGATTATAAGGAGATAGCCCAAAAGCTGAACACCACCGAGGCCAATGTGCGCCAGCTCCTCAGCCGAGCCCGCCGCCAAATGAAAAATGATTTAAACCAAAGCTCTTGAAAAGGACTCAAAAAATAGGAAGAATAAAGGAGCAAAAAGAAAAGGAATCCAAAAAGCAAAGGAATCCCAAAAGCAAAGGAATCCAAATATTCTTTTCCGCGGTGAGGCGGAAGCCGAACAAAAGAATCATCAATTAAAAAGAATCATCAATCAAAAAGATGCCTGATTTCAACGATATAGACCAATTGCTCGAATGGGCTGAGAAGGAAGCCTCCCAAGGACTGAGCGCCAAGGAGCGCGAGGCAATGGAAAGCTCCCGCCAGGCCTCGACCGCCCGGATAGAGCAGGAGATGGAAGCCGCCCGTATCGCCGGGCGCTTGCAGCGTCGCCGCCGCATCATCGCCTGGTCATCGGCCGCTGCGTCCCTCGCTATTGTGGCGCTCGTGGCCATCTCCCTCCTCGTCCCCTCAAAGCAGCAGCCGGCTAATCTCGCAAGCCAAAGCCAGCAAACTCCTGCCGCCCAAATGAATGCCGCGGTCTCTAATCCCGACACCCTCAATGTATTCCTATCCTCCGAAGCCCCGAATTCCTCTGCTCCGGCCCGGATATTGGCCTCGACCGATAAACCGACGAAGCCCTCTCGGGTCAAAAACAAAAAAACGGTCTCGGAATTCAGTTATGACGAGGAATGCGAGCCTTCCGAAGAGGAACTGATCGCCGCGAACTATCGCGTTGTCACCACCCAGGAGGAGGCCGACGCAATCATCGCTCCGGCCATCTCTACATTCGAGGCTAACAACGCCCTCAATTTCGCAACCCTCGCTGCTTCCGTAGCCGAACTAAGCCCCGACAATTTCTCCCAATGTGATTAAACCAAAGAAAAACTCTAAAAACTAAAAAAGATATGACTCCCCGCATCTATATCCGCCGCGCTTTCCGCGCAATCCTTCTTGCCGCTGCCATCGTCTGCTCCGCGCAAGCCAACGCCGCCGATATCTTCGAGGCGCTCACCGATATGAACCAGGTGGAAAGTTCCTTCGTCTCCGGACGCTTCTCCCACAATTACAAAACCTGGCGAAGCTCCGACTATCAGCACTCCATGGACCTCAGCGACGGCTTCTCATCCCTCTATAATTATAAACTCTTCTCAAAAGAGGCGGTCAATAAAGCCGACCAGATCCTGAAGACTTATCTCAAGCAGAATCCCGACGTGGAACTCATGCAGCGCAACTCCTCCAATTCCCTCATCTATGCCATTTATGAGCAATTCAACGAGGAAGGCAAACTCATTAAAATGATCATCATCAACAAGACCGGTCCCAATGTGGGCGAGATTCTGGTGGTCAACTGGAAAAACGGCTACGTCCGCAAGAACGCGAAGAAGGATTCTTCGGAACTATTGAATAAATCATATGATGCAAAAGCCCTTCAGCGCATCTTCTCTAACGTTTCTTAAAATGAAAAGAATATATCTATTCATATTCCTCCCTGTGATGCTGGCACTCCTCTGCCTGCAGTCGTGCATGCCGATGGCCAGAGCCCGCAACTATGCGGTGGAGCAGATCTCCTGCTCAAAAAATGATGAGGAGCCCTCCGCCACTATGCACTATCAGTGCCCCATCCAGACGATTGTGCTCCGCTCAAGCGCCGACATAATCCTGCGCCAGGGCACCGGCACCGTAGTGGATATCTACCGCTCCGATGGAATCGGCTCCATCACGCTCAATGGCAGGTCCACCCGTGGCAACGGCGTCACCTGCGCCGACGGTTCCCTCCTCGTCGACGGCAACCGAATCGACAAGGTGTGTGTCACCACCGACCTCTCCCAGCTCCGCAATATCGTTGTAGGCGGCTCGGGCGGCGTTTATGCCGACTGCATCGAAAGCCCCTCTCTCTCGGGTGTGCTTCAGGGAAGCGGCGACATATCCATCAAAAAGATGAAATGCCGTAATGTCGACGTAGTGCTTATGGGCTCGGGAGATTTCGATATCGGCAGCGTGGAATGCACCTCGATGAATGCCGTGCTCCGTGGCTCCGGCGACCTCGATTTCGCAAATATTAAAGCCACTTCTTTAACACTC
Source organism: uncultured Muribaculaceae bacterium (assembly GCA_905209725.1). GTDB lineage: Bacteria > Bacteroidota > Bacteroidia > Bacteroidales > Muribaculaceae > Lepagella. The sequence goes on along the minus strand of CAJLTZ010000014.1, from coordinate 15,075 downwards.
CTCCTCCAGGGATCTGGCGACATCGACGTCATCGGAATCGACTGCAACAGTGTGAATGCCGTGCTGCAAGGCGCCGGCGACATCACGCTCCGCGGCACCTGTCGCTCTTTCAATGCCACCAACCAGGGCGCCGGCGACATCAATGCCGGCGGCCTCAAGACAGGCCGGCAAAGCGTCTACTGAAATCCTTGTAATTGTCTTTATATCCAAAATTGAACAAAAGAAGAGGGCGGCCTTCGGGTCGCCCTTTTCCATTATTCCATATATATAATTCCCTCTTTGTTATTTCACATTGATCTCGAGGGCTTTTCCCGTAAATGCCACCGGCACGCTAAGCGTCCGTGTGGAGGCATCATAGTTCCATTTTCCTTTCGCTATGCTCTTGCCATCCACGCTCACCGTCCGAGGCTGCGTGGTGCCTACTATCTCCATCCGGTATTCACATTTCTCCGCCATACCGGCATAGCCTCCCTCGCGGTCGATGGTAATCTTCACGCCTCCCTTGGCAGCCTGTCCGCGGAATGTGGTCAGCGTATATTCGCCCTTCGCAAGCGATTCCGGGTCGCGGCGGTTGTCGTCGAAGAGTGTGTATTCGCTCTCATCAGCCGACGGGAAATATTTCACCGTCAGCCGGCTCGGGTCGTATTCGCCCGTATTGGCCATCTTCTTGTCGCAAAGGGGAATGAACGCACCGGCCTTCACAAACATCGGAAGTTCTGCCAGCGGCGCCTGCACGGTGGCTTTCGTGCCCCCGGCATAGCTAAGACGCGGATTGTTCCAGTTGATCCAGCGCGAGCCAGCCGGGAATTCCACCCTGCGGCTTCTCGCCCCCTGTTTCATCACAGGTGCTATCAGCACCTCGCTGCCCCAGAGATATTCGTCCTGATTGTTGGCATTCACGCTCCCGGCCTCGCTATGGAAATTGATTGGCCGCGCAAGCGGAAGGCCTGCGGTGCTGTTCTCGTAACTGAGAGTATAATTATAGGGCAACCAGCGATAGCGCTCCTTGATGAATTTCTTGATTATCTTCTCCTCCGAGGGATAATGATAGGGCTCCGGCTTATTCTGCGCATGTGTGCGGAGCATCGGCGTGAATGCGCCCATCTGAATCCAGCGAACATACAGTTCCGGATCATACGGATGCGCCGGATCCACAGCAAAGCCACCTATGTCGCTGCTCATATATCCCAAGCCCGAAAGCCCGGAATTAAGCATCAGCGTCACCTGTGGCTCCAGACCGCCCCATGAACGCGACACATCCGTGGTCCAGGGGAACACGGAATAGCGCTGCAGTCCGGCCGTGCCGCCGCGCATCAGCAGAAGCGGACGCATCTCCGGATAATGCTCGCGCAATCCCTCATAGATGAGTTCCGACCATTGGTTGCCGTAGATGTTGTGATATTGCGAGGCGGTCTCGCCATTGCGGTGGCGGATGCTGAGAGGATGCACCTCGGGCTCTCCTAAGTCGCCCCACCAGCCCGACAGTCCCTCTGCCGTCAAGGGGCCAAGCTTGCCCCATATCCATTCGCGGGTTTTTGGATTCGACACATCGAGCATACCGGCCTCCCCCACCCAGGTCTTTACATCGTGAGTGTTCCCCACGCTGTCGAGCGTCAGCATTCCCGAAGCGGAGAGTTCGTTGTAATTGTCGATAGCACCAATCTTGTTGATATATGGCTGATTGATGAGCACAGTATGCACGCCCATCCTGTTGAGCGAGTCAAGCATGCGCTTATGGTCGGGGAATTGCTCATTGTTCCAGGCAAAGCGACCCATATCCGTCTCCTTGCCATACCAGTAAAGGTCGAACACTATGCCATCCACCGGGTAGTCGCGCTGCTTAAGCGAGTCGATGGCGCCAAGGGCCTCCCGCTCATTGCGATAGCCATATTTAGATGTGATATAACCCAAGGCCCAGAGCGGGGGGAGATCCTGACGGCCGGTGAGTTCTGTATAGTTCTCAAGCACGCCGCCAAGCGTTCCGTTGCCATTCACGAAATAATAACTGAGCGGCTTCGGCGTCTCGCTCTCATATATAATCGAGTCCTTGCCCAAGGCGAGGGTGCTGCGGTTGTAATCATCGAAAAGAATGCCATAGCCGGCATCGCTCACCACCCACGGCATCGTGATGCCCATCTGAGAGATGCGCGGGTCGCTGCCAGTGTAGCCATAATTCTGACGGTTGAACTGCACGAGCGTGTCGCCGTTGAGGCGAAGCCTGTGGCCACGCTCTCCAGCACCGTAAAAATTCTGCGCGCGCCCGTTCTGCAGGCTCACGCGCTTCTGGTCGCCGGTATTATCCACGCCTCCGGCCTCTACTAAAAGAGTATCACCCTCTGCATTGAGGAATGTGACGCGACCCGACTTGCGGTCCACGGCCACCGTCATGCTCTCCGACTCAAAGCGCACTGTCTCCGGAGTGGCTATCGTGCGGACCGACGGCGTCGCGCCCGGCGCTACGGTCTCTGCCCCCATCACGGCAAGCCGCGACCGGGGAAAACTATAATTGCGCTCGCCCGAAGGCACACGCGATACCTTGATGATGTCGCCGCTCACGGGGGTTACTGTCACAGTCCCTCGGTCGGTCGACACAAGCGTCGAGCCGCCGTTGGTCCTTATGCTCCCCGCATCGGGCATCACTGCGGCGGTTGCTACCCCGCCCACAAGGATTGCTCCCAACAGGTAGTTTTTCATCTTCGTATTATCCTTTAATTTTAACCCTAAAAAATCTGAACCAAGAATCCCAAATCCATCCCCACAATCCACAATCCCCTCTCCCCTATCCCCTGTTTCCTATCCCCTGTTTCCTATCCCCTATTCATCTATTCATCAAATTCAAGGTCGCCATTCACTATTACATGCCAAGGCAGCCCATTCTCCGCAAGCGTTTCCAAGAAGGGATCCGGATTAAATTCCTCCACATTATGCACGCCCGGCATCACCCATTTCCCTGTCATGAACATCATCGCGCCTACCATCGCCGGAACGCCGGTGGTATAGCTCACCGCCTGAGCCCCCGTCTCCTTGTAGGCCGCCTGATGCGAGCAGTTGTTGTAGATATAATAGGTGCTCTCCTTGCCCTCCTTGTCGAGGCCCGAGATGCGGCAACCTATCGAGGTCTCGCCCGTATAATTCTCTCCGAGGCTTCCGGGGTCAGGAAGCACAGCCTTCAGGAATTGGATAGGTATAATCTCCTGTCCATTATACATCACCGGATCAATGCGGGCCATGCCTATATCCTGAATCACACGCAGATGAGTGAGATATTCCTGACCGAATGTCATCCAGAAGCGTGCGCGGCGGATGGTCGGGAAATTCTGGACGAGGCTCTCCAGCTCCTCATGATAGAGGAGATAACTCTCGCGCTCCCCGATATTGGGATAGGTGAGCGGCTGATGCACCTCGAGATTCTCGGTCTCAACCCATTTGCCATCCTCCCAGTATTTACCTTTCTGGGTGATCTCGCGGATATTGATCTCCGGATTGAAATTGGTGGCGAATGCTTTGCCGTGATTGCCCGCATTGCAGTCCACGATATCCAGATATCTCATCTCCGAGAAATGATGCTTGGCGGCATAAGCCACAAAAATCGCCGACACGCCCGGGTCGAAACCGCAGCCGAGGATTGCCGTGAGGCCGGCCTTCTCGAAGCGCTCGCGGAACGCCCACTGCCAGCTGTATTCAAAATGAGCCTCATCCTTCGGCTCATAATTCGCCGTGTCGAGATAATTCACGCCACACTGCAGGCAGGCCTCCATGATGGTCAGGTCCTGATAAGGAAGCGCCACATTGATCACAAGCTCCGGCTTGTGACGGCGGAACAGTTCGCAAAGCTCGGGCACGAGATCCGCATCCACCCTATCGGTGACAATCTTCACGCCCGTTGCCTTCTCAACCTTCTCCGCGATCGCATCGCATTTGCTCTGCGTGCGCGAAGCCAGAACAATCTCCGTAAAAACCTCCGGATGCTGCGCACACTTATGCGCCACAACAGTCCCGACGCCCCCGGCGCCAATAATCATTACTTTTCCCATATCAAAATTTCTTTTTTATTCCAAAATATCCCCCAATCCCAATGAAATCCCCCAACAAGCGCCAGCCCCTCCCCTCCCTTCATTTTCACCGGGCTGAGGCGGACCGAAGAAAGCGCCCTCTCCCTTCTTTTCAGCGATGAGGCGGAAGCCGAAGAAATATCCGCAAAAAGCCGGAAGCCGAATTCAATCCCCATTTCAATCTGCAAAAATAACATTTTTTCGCTAACTTTGCATTATTTCTCCTCTTATAAAACGCATATGGAAATAAATATCCCTTCACTTTCGGAGCTTCCCTCCGCCGCCCGCGCCTTCATCGAGGCCGTAGGCCCCGGCCGCATCATCGCTTTCCGCGCCCCTATGGGCGCCGGAAAAACAACCTTCATCTCGGCCCTTACCCGAGCCCTCGGCGCCGAAGATGAGGCCTCAAGCCCAACGTTCAGCATCATCAATGAATATCACACCGGCGCCCTCCCCATCTTCCATTTCGATTTCTATAGAATCGATTCCCCGGAGCAGGCCCTCGACCTCGGCCTCGACGATTATTTCTATTCAGGCTCCACATGCCTCATCGAATGGCCCGACAATATCGGCACATTCCTCCCCGATGATGCCATCAACGTGGAAATCCGCGTCAATCCCGACAATTCCCGAACACTCATAATCCCATCATTACCCGAATGAACTATCTCCTGCTCGAATCCGTAGAAAGCACCAACAGCTATGTGGCCGTCCATGCCGACGAGTTCCAGGATATGACGATGGTGATGGCCCAGCACCAGACCGCCGGGCGCGGCCAACGGGGCAATTCCTGGGAGGCCGAACCGGGCAAGAATCTCACTTTCACTCTTTTCCGCCGCTTCGATTCTTTCCCGGCGCGCCGCCAGTTTGCCATCTCCGAGGCGGTTGCGCTCGCCGTGGCCGATTTCCTCGCCCGCCACGGCGTGAACGCTTCCGTGAAATGGCCGAATGATGTCTATGTCGACGACCGCAAAATCTGCGGTATCCTCATCGAGAATTCCCTCATGGGCAGCAACCTCCATCATTCCCGCATCGGCGTGGGCATCAACATCAACCAGACCCGATTCCTCTCCGACGCCCCGAATCCCGTGTCGCTCGCGCAACTCACCGGCCGCGAGCTTCCCCTCGCCGAAGCATCCGCCCGGATCGGCGCCTGTCTCGAGAAGCGCCTCCTCCAGGCCGAACGCGCCCCCGAGCAGCTCCACGAGGAATTCCTCTCCCGCCTATACCGTGCCGACGGAAAGCCCCATCCCTTCCGCCGCCGCGATTCCGGCCTCTCTTTCCATGGCATCATCCGTGACGTCCGCCCCGATGGATTCATAGAAATCGAGGACACCGACTCCAAATCCTCCTCCCTTTTCGCATTCAAAGAGGTCGAGTTTTTGCATATCTAATCCCTTTTTGCTACTTTTGTATTATGGATTCTACCGCATCACCGAAAAAGCCCACACTCCGCACCATCGCAGGTTTCCTCCTGCGCTGGCTGCTTCCCGTGGCCCTCACGGTGATTCTCGTCATCTACATGTTCCGGAAAGTCAATTTCCGCGACATGTGGCAGATTATCATCCACGGCGTGGACTACTGGTGGATTCTCCTCGCCATGGGCATCAGCGTCATCAGCCACATCGCCCGCGCTGCCCGCTGGCGAATCCAGCTCCGCGCCCTTGGCATAAACCCGCCATTTATGGCACTCTGCTGCTCCATTTTCGGCACTTACGCCCTCAATCTCGTCTTCCCCCGCCTGGGCGAAGTGTGGCGCTGCTCCTATATCGCCGGAATCGAGCATAAGCCTTTCACCACCGTCACCGGCTCCATGGTGGCCGACCGGATCTCCGACCTCATCACCGTGGCCATCCTCACCCTCTTCGCCTTCATCGCGGCAACCCCCCAGATTCAGGCTTTCCTTACAAAATATCCTATGGGTCAAGGCATTATCGCGGCCGCCACTAATCCTGTGACCTGGATTGTGATTGCCGGAATTATCGCGGCCCTTTATTCAATCTTCCATTTCGGAGGCTCCTACAAGCCCGTTGCCAAAACCCGCCAGTGGATCTCAGAGGCATGGAAGGGGTTCGCAATGATTGCCAGGATGGATGGCCGCGGGCGCTTCTGCCTCCTCACCCTCGCCATCTGGGGATGCTATTTCACACAGCTTTATGTGGCTTTCTTCGCGTTCCCTTTCACCCGCAATCTCTGCGCCGACCCTGCCCTGGCCTGGGGACTCGCCCCCTGCCTCGTGACTTTCGTTCTCTCTTCAATCGGAATGGCTATCCCCTCCAACGGCGGTCTCGGCCCGTGGAATATCGCCGTGATGTTCGGCCTCTCCCTCTATGGAGTCTCCGACCCGCAGGGCACTGCATTCTCTATGCTCCAGTGGAGCGGACAGACCGTGATGCTGATTATCCTCGGCATCTTCACTATGGCTTATATAGCTCTTAATCCTTCAAAAAAATACTCCTCAAATACCCAAAAATTATGAATTTCTCCGATGAATCTAAGGAGGACTATTTCGACGGTCCCGACATTCCTGAAGCCCCTGAAAAGCCGAAGGAGATGACATATACCCCCGACGACCCAAGATATTGGGAGGAGCCCGAGGATGAACTCGACCACCTGCGACCCGCCTCCCCAAAGCGTCGAGTCCTCTATCTATGGCTCGGCATCGCAGCAGCCGCGGTGATTCTCATCACATGCCTGTATGTGTATCTCTTCTCTCCCAAAATCACGACAGCCACCCAGTATGGCTATGTGGAGTCTATCCGCAAGGAGGGGACTGTTTTCAAAACATACGAGGGTGTGATCCTTCCATATAAAAGCCTGATGGACACGGTGCGCCCCTATGAGGGGGATTTTGTTTTCTCCGTGACCGACACTAAAGCTGCCGTGCGTCTCAAGGAACTGCAGTTTCACTGCAGTCCGGTCCGCGTGGAATATCGCGTTTACCGCACCGTGATGCCCTGGCGAGGCACTTCCAAAGTCCTTATCACAAGGGTCGATTCCGTTGATGAGCGCAAGATCCTCCCTCCCGACCGTCGCCCCGCCACCGTCAGATGATTGATGACTAATGATTCATATTTTATGAATGCCCGGACTCTTTTGCTTCTTTGCGCTGCGCTTCTGCCCTTGAGCGCGGAGGCAGCCGTGAATTTTTCGGTGGTGGATTCCGTGCTCATAATCCCCGCCGGCGAAAAGAAGATTCCTGATTATGCCTTCGCCGACCGCCCGGATTTCCGCGAGGTCCGTTTCATTTCTCCCGAATCCATCGCGGAAATCGGCGATTATGCCTTTCTTGGTTGCACAAATCTCAATACCATCTCCCTTCCCTCCTCGCTCAGGCAAATCGGTGAAGGTGCATTCCGCGAATGCTCCTCACTCGAATCAATATCCATCCCGAAAGGAATCACAAAAATCCCCAAATATTGCTTCGCCTGGTGCTGCAGTCTCTGCGAAATCACCCTCCCTGAAAGCATCGAGGATATCGCATCCCATTCATTCACTTATTGCGCATCCATCGAGGATTTTCGCTTCCCTTCCGCGTTGAAACATATCGGCAGCAACGCATTTTCCTTCTGTTCATCGCTTAAATCCATCGCTCTCCCCGCCTCCATAAAAGAACTCGAATCCTACGCCTTCGCCGAATGCGTAAGCCTCGAAAAGGCACAACTCCCCGCCAATCCATCCCTCTTAGGCGAATTAATCTTCAGCGGATGCCGCAATCTCAGAGAAATCATAGAACTCTCCCCCATCCCTCCCCAATTCGACTGCGACAGCGAGCCCTTCGACCCCATAACCGAATCCGGCCTCTATCGCCAATGCACCCTCACAGTCCCCGCCAAGGCAAGCAAATACAGATCCACCCTCCCCTGGAGCAAATTTTCAAGGGGCCGTTAACATTTTTTAGGAGCGCTTTCGCCAAAGATTATGGCAGTCTGCGATTTTTTGATTACATTTGCAAATTAATTCGGAATCATTAATTCAGGAGCTTTCCTGAATAATTTATCAATACCCTTATGGGAAAAATCATTGCGATAGCCAATCAGAAAGGCGGAGTGGGAAAAACCACCACCTCCTTCAACCTCGGAGCCTGCCTGGCTGCCGGTGGCAAGCGCGTCCTGCTCGTCGATGCCGACCCCCAGGCCAATGCTACTTCCGGCCTCGGAATGGAGCCCTCCGACAACGACGCCACAATCTACGAATGCATGATCGACGGTTACCCCGCAAAGGAAAGCGTCATGCACACCCAGGTGAATGGCCTCGACATAATCTGCTCCAGAATCGACCTCGTCGGCGCTGAAGTGGAGCTCATGCGCAACCCCGACCGAGATCGTGTGCTCAGCAATGTGCTCGCCTCTGTAAAAGACGATTACGACTATATCCTCATCGACTGCAGTCCCTCGCTCGGGCTCATCACCGTCAACGCACTAACGGCTGCAGACTCCGTGCTTATCCCCGTGCAGGCAGAATATTTCGCCCTCGAGGGTATCGCACAGTTGCTCAATACAGTGAGAATCATCAAGTCGCGCCTTAAGCCCTCCCTCGAAATCGAGGGTTTCCTCCTCACCATGTACGACGCCCGACTGCGACTCGCCAACCAGATCTACGAAGAGCTCAAAGGCCACTTCGGCGAAATGGTGTTCAATACGGTAATCCCCCGCAACATCAAGCTCTCCGAGTCGCCCAGCCACGGCCTCCCCGTAATCCTTTACGACCCCGACTCCCGAGGCGCAATCGCTTACACGGCTCTCGCCAAAGAACTCAGAAGTCGAAACCGTAAAACCACCCACACCCAGAAATCATGATGAAACGAAACGCTTTGGGCCGCGGCCTCGACTCCCTCATCCGCATGGATGATGTCCGCACCGACGGCTCTTCCGCCATCTCCGAAATAGAAATATCACGCATCTCTCCCAACCCCGAGCAGCCCCGCCGCACCTTCGACGAGGAGTCGCTCGCCGAACTCGCCTCCTCCATCCGCGAACTCGGTGTGGTGCAGCCCCTCACGCTGCGAATGACCGACGACGGCAACTACCAGATAATCGCCGGCGAACGCCGCTGGCGCGCCGCCTCCCAGGCCGGTCTCACAAGCGTCCCCGCATACGTGCGCCGCGCTTCCGACTCCGAAATGACCGAGATGGCTCTCATCGAAAACATCCAGCGCGAAGACCTCAACGCTATCGAGGTCGCCCTCGGTTTCAAGCAGCTTATCGAAAAATATTCCCTCACTCAGGAACGCCTCAGCGAACGCCTCGGCAAGAAACGCGCCACTATCGCCAACCACCTCCGTCTGCTGAAACTCCCTGCCGAAATCCAGCTCGGCCTCCGCGACCGCGACATCGACATGGGCCACGCCCGTGCCATCCTCGCCGTGAACGACCCCAAGCTCCAGCTCCGCCTCTACAAGCGCATCCTCGCCGAAGGCCTCTCTGTAAGAGCCGTCGAAAAACTCGCCCGCGAAGCCAACGAAGGGGGCGAAAAGGCCGACAATGCCACCAAATCTGAAATTAAGCCCGAATATGAGGCTTTCGCCAAGAATCTCTCCAAACGCTTCTCCGCTCCGGTGAAATTCTCCCGCAACCGCTCCGGCCGCGGCACAATCACCTTCCGCTTCAACAACGATGATGAACTAACAGCCCTAATACGCAATTTCGAAGGAATATGACCTCTTATCGCAACACTGCCGGAAACCACGCACAGTGCACGCTCCCCGAGCGCGCACTCATCCTCCTGCTGTGCCTTTGCTTTATTTCCTCCCCGATTTTTGCCAATATCCCCCTCGCCCAGTCTGATTCCACCGTGAATCTCGACGCCGAACTGCTCGTCCGCGAGCCCCTCGGCCCACAGCCTGCCGAATCCGACAGCATCGCCCCCACAGTGGTCCAGGCCGACGACTACCCCTACGGCCTCGACGGCAAAATCCCTTTCAATCCCTCTCCCCAGCGCGCAGTTTGGCTCTCTGCCCTCTGCCCCGGCCTCGGCCAGATCTACAACCGCCGCTACTGGAAACTCCCCATCGTGATTGGCGGTTTCATGGGCCTCGGATATGCCACCAACTGGAACAACAACCAGTATCAGGACTATATGCAGGGCTACCGCGACCTGCTCGACTCCGACCCCCAGACCAAAAGCTACATGGATTTCTTCCCCTCCACCGTGGATGAATCATCCCTCGACAAGCAATGGCTCGAACGTACTTTCAAGAATAAAAAAGACTATTTCAGGCGCAACCGCGACCTCTGCATCATCTGTGTGGTGGCTCTTTATCTGCTTTGCATGGTGGATGCATATGTCGACGCCTCGATGTCGCATTTCGATATCTCTCCCAATCTCTCCCTCGACCTCTCCCCCGCAATGCTTCGCGACCAGGGCGGCCGCGGTGGCACTGCCTTCGGCCTCAACTGGGCCTTAACCTTTTAACTTTTTCAGATCATGTTCAAGACACACACTTACCATCTCGCCATAGCGCTCGCGCTCGCCGCCTCAGCTGCCCTCCCAGCTGCTGCTAAAACCAAGAATGTGCTTGACCTCAAGACAAGCATCACCGACAGCCACATAATCTACCCCGAAAGCTATGAGGCCGACACCCAGAAACTTCTCGAGGGCTGGTATCTGAAAAATTACACTGCCACCGACGACCGCTATGCCCGCCAGAGCGATGTGGCCACCGACGACGCCACCATCAAGGCGCGTCTCGCAAAGCTCCCCACGGTGATCGACCTTCCATACAATCAGATTGTAAGAAGCTACATCGACCGATACACGCAGCGCGGCCGCGCACAGGTGGCCGCCCTCCTCGGCCTCAGCATCTATTATATGCCTATCTTTGAGCAGGCGCTCGAAGAGGCCGGTCTCCCCCTCGAACTCAAGTATCTCCCTGTGATAGAATCCGGCCTCGACCCCGGCGCCACTTCCCGCCACGGCGCTGCCGGCCTCTGGCAGTTCATGATCAATACCGGAAAAGGAATGGGCCTCGAAGTCAGCTCGCTCGTGGACGAACGCCGCGACCCTTACCTCTCATCTAAAAAGGCCGCCGAATATCTCAAGACCCTTTTCGACACATACGGCGACTGGTCGCTCGCAATCGCCGCATACAACTGCGGCCCGGGCGCCGTCAATAAAGCCATCCGCCGAGCAGGCGGCGACCCCAAAAGCCACGACTTCTGGTCAATATATAATTTCCTCTCTCCCGAAACCCGCGGATATGTGCCTATGTTCATCGCCGCCAATTACGTGATGAACTATTATCCCTATCACAACATCTCCCCGGTGCTCCCCACAAAACCGCTCGTCACCGACACCCTGATGCTCTCGCAGCGCGTGCATTTCGACCAGATCTCCGCCGTGCTCGACATCCCCGTCGAGGAACTCCGCGTGCTCAACCCCCAGTTTCGCGCCGACCTTATCCCCGGACGTCCCGATAAGCAATACACCCTTATCCTCCCCTCCCAGCAGTGTAACGCCTACATCATGAGCGAGGACGACATCCTCGCCTATATGCCGGAGAAATATAACCGCCGCCTCGAAGCCGAACCCGGCGCAGAGCCCGGCGCAGAACTCGCCCAGGAAATCGCCGAGGAGAGCCCCGTAGAGGATGAGGCCCCCCTCGAACCGGCCGTGAAACGCGGCACGCAGGAACAACCCGCAGCACCTAAGGGAAGCAGCCAGCAAGTCACCACCGTCAACCATAAGGTCGAAGCCGGCCAGACTCTCTCCCAGATTGCCCGGATGTACGACGTCACGCCCCAGCAGATCAAAGACTGGAACGGCATGCAGCGCAACGCCGTGCGCACCGGACAGATGCTCCGAATCACCACCATCCGCCAGCTCGCCGAGGCAAACGGCGCAAGAATCACCGACACCCAGAAGGAATCGCCCCGACAGACCTCCTGGACAGCCCAGAACGATTCCCGCAAACAACAAGCAAATCAATCGTCATCCCGACATAAACAGTCAGCCCAGACTGCCCGGTACTCTCAAAGCAAGAAGAATAAGAAGAAGTCTGCCGCCAAGCAGGCCGCTCCCACTTCCCACACCGTGAAGAGCGGCGAAAACCTTTCCGTAATCGCCAAGCGCTACGGCGTAACGCTCGAGGAACTCAAGAAGTCGAGCGGAATCAAGGGCGATGAGCTCCATCCCGGCGACAAGGTGAAACTCCCCTCAAAGGCCAAGAGTGTCTCGGGCAGCAAATCCGGCTATAAAGGCAAATCCTCCTCAAAAAGCAAATCGGGCAAAAGTGGCAAGAAGCGCCGCCGATAACGCCCTCTAACCTTGCGGCTGCCAAACAGAGACTACAGGCAGTTTTCAAGAGACGAACAACCTTAAACACATCATGATAACCGCAATTATTTGTCTCTTTTTCATCGGCTATTTAGGTATAGCCATGGAGCATCCGCTCCGAATCGACAAGACAGCCACTGCCCTCCTTCTGGGCATGCTGTTATGGATTATCTATGCCCTCGGGGCTGAATACATCGTGCCGGCCATTGAGCCCGAGGCACTCGCCGCCTATGTGGCCGAGACGCCGCGGCTCGCCGGTGAAGGTCTTCACACCCAGGCCATCAATTACGTGCTCGACGTCAAGATTGTCGAAACCCTCGGCGATGTGACCCAGACCCTGTTCTTCCTTATCGGGGCCATGACCATCGTGGAACTCGTGGACATCCACGGTGGTTTCACCGTTATCACCGACCACATCAAGACGCGCAACAAGCGCACGCTCCTCTGGGTGATCTGCGGCGTGACATTCATCTTCTCAGCCGTGCTCGACAACATGACCACCACAATCGTGATGGTGCTCCTCCTGCGCAAACTTATCGAGGACCAGCACGAACGCTGGCTATATGCCGGCATGGTGATTATCGCAGCCAACACCGGCGGCGCATGGAGTCCCATCGGCGACGTCACCACTATCATGCTCTGGGTGAAGGGCAACGTCACAGCTATGGCGCTTATCGAACGAGTGCTCCTCCCTTCAGTCTTGGCTATGGTGGTTCCACTCCTTTTTGTGTCACGACAACTAAAAGGCACCCTGCCGGCTATTACCGCCGAACCGGTAAATCCTGCACATGAAGTAATCTCCAAACACGACCGCACCACAATCTTCTGCCTCGGCGTAGGAGGACTCCTCTTCGTGCCCATCTTCAAGAGCATCACGCATCTGCCTCCTTTCGTCGGTATGCTCTTCGTGCTCGGAGTCCTATGGGTATTCACCGAAATCCTCTACAATGGCAAACGCGTGGAACGTGCCAAAGAGCACCGTCTCCCCAAGGTGATTTCCCGAATCGATATGCCCTCTATCCTCTTCTTCCTCGGCATCCTCATGGCTGTGGCTGTGCTTGAGGCAAGCGGAATCCTGGAGGCGATGTCGGTATGGCTCGACGAGAAAGTGCATAACATTTATATCATCAATGTGCTGCTCGGCGTCATGTCATCTGTCTTCGATAATGTCCCCCTCGTTGCCGGCGTGATGGGAATGTATCCCGTAGCCGACCCCGGAGTCGCAGGATATGCGGCTAATTTCGTACAGGACGGCGTATTCTGGGAATTCCTCAGCTACTGTGCCGGCGTAGGCGGCAGCATACTCATCATCGGCTCCGCAGCTGGTGTGATTGCCATGGGGCTTGATAAGATCAACTTTGGCTGGTATCTCAAAAAATTCACCCTCCCCGCCCTGATCGGCTATCTCGCCGGTGCCGGCTTCTACATCCTCGAGATCCTCCTCCTCAAATAGCCCCCCGTCCGCGAGTAATATAAAGGGCAGTCGCTCCGCGACTGCCCTTTCATCTCAAATTAACCTCGTGCTTATAAGGAAATTTTTGCTATCTTTGCATAAAATAAAACAAAAAGAATGAGACCCGCAGCGAGCATTGTCAGATTGGTATTGGCAGCCATCACGGTGGCGTTGCTTGCCTGCGCCTGCCGCGACAGCAAGATCGACCGCGACCTCTGCGCCATCGAGGAGCTTACCGACCTGCACGCCGACTCCGCCAAGAAACTCCTCGAGTCAGGCGAATTCGACCACCTCACCGATTCCTTCCAACTCGCCCACCGCGCACTCTCCGAAGTCGCCATCGACTATAAGACGAGCGGTGACTCCAACTATGTAAACGACAGTCTGATCCGGGTGTGTAGAAAACATTTCGAAAACAGCAAGAACCTTAATCACCGGATTCGCTTCCATTATTATGCAGGTCTCTGCGCATTCGACACTGACAACTATGGCGCAGCAATTGCCCATTTCCTCACTGTTATCGAATGTGCCAAACAGATAAAATCCCCTTTCTGGCAAGCAATGGGCAATCGCTCAATCTCCAATGTTTATCTCTGGAACGACAATTATCCGGAAATCGCCAGATACGCAAAAAGAGCCCTAAAATACTTTAAACAGAATGATTCCCTTACCAATAATAGCACTTGGCAATATACCGCATTCATGCGCTGGCAACTCAGTTCTGCTTATACGGGAATGGGAGAATATGACAAAAGCATGACTCTTAGTAACGAAGGTATTAAGATTGGCCAAGATTCAAATTATACAGAACTTTACAGGAATAGCACTGCCATGCTGGCAACAGCATATTTCTATAAAAAGAATTACACCGAAGCCGCGAGACTTTATGAAAGGGTCTGCTCCATTAGAGACCCGCATATGAGAAATCATTATTTTATGGGGCTTGCATATTTCTATAATGGGAATTACGACAAAGCGTTAGCTGTCTACAAAAAAGTCCCATTTAATAAAGGCGACAATTCTTTTTTGCATCTCAATTATTTGTTAAAGGAAAAATATGATAATGCTCAGGGTGCATTAGAAGCTCTTAAACTTTACAATCACGTGACAGATTCATTGAATAAAATGCGAGTCGGTCGTTTATACGAAATCCCGGCTATGGATCAATATGAAGCCAGGGACAGACTTGCCCAAGAACAGTTAAAAAACCATCAGCTTAGAATCTCCATTCTTATCATTGTGATTATTCTGCTCCTTATTATAGGCCTATTCTTATTCATTATATCTCAGTCGAAA